>CANPWU010000020.1 GCA_947584805.1 uncultured Clostridia bacterium
AGGAGGTGAATGATAATGAATAAATACGAAAGTATAATCATTATTGGTCAAAATGTTGAAGAAGAAGGAAGAAAAGCCTTAATAACAAGATTCACAGATTTGATTAATACTGAAGGTAAAGTTTCAAATGTAAATGAAATGGGAACAAGAAGACTTGCTTATGATATTGGAAAAAATAGAGAAGGTTACTATGTTGTATTTGAGTTTGAAGCAAAACCAGAATTAATTGCAGAACTTGAAAGAAATTATAGAATAACAGATGAAATAATCAAGTTCATAGTAGTTAGAAAAGACGAAGAATAGTCTAAAACATAGTATTGTTTGTGCTTTTTTTTACAATACTTAAAAGTTAGATATATTTTTAAGTTGGAGAATTAAGTATATTAAGGAGGAATAATAAATGAATAAAGTAATTTTAATGGGAAGATTAACAAGAGATCCAGAAGTTAGATATACTCAAACAAACAATACATTAGTTGCAACATTCTCTCTTGCAGTAAATAGGAGATTTGTAAGACAAGGAGAAGAAAGACAAGCAGATTTTATAAATATAGTAGCATGGGGAAAACAAGGAGAATTTTGCAGTAAATATTTTAAAAAAGGCCAACAAGTCGGAATAATTGGAAGAATACAAACAAGAAATTGGGAAGACGATAAAGGTCAAAAACATTATGTTACAGAAGTAATTGCAGAAGAAGCATATTTTGCAGAAGGTAGAAGAGATTCTGCTGGAGATATGGGTAATGATAACTTTGAGAATACTTTTGGAACAGAAATGGCAGGAGGCAATTCAGAGTTTGAGATAACTCCAAGCGATGATTTGCCATTCTAATAGAAAATTTATAACTTAAGGGGGTTAAAAAACATGGTTGATAAAAAACAAAATAATAGAAGAAACAATAATAGAAATAACAGCGACGAAGATTATAATCCAAAGTTTAGAAAACAAAGAAGAAAAGTTTGTCCATTATGTGCAGATAAAAATTTAGTTTTGGATTATAAAAATCCAGATCAATTAAAAAAATTCATAAATGAAAAAGGTAAGATACTACCAAGACGTGCAACTGGAGCATGCGCAAAACATCAAAGAGATATTACACTTGCTGTAAAAAGATGCAGACACATTGCTATGTTACCATACACACAAAACTAATTTATGAGTAAATAAAAAGCATGAGTATTTCTATTAGAAAACTCATGCTTTTTTATCTAATATGAAAATTAAAAAATGTAAAAATTTACTTGACACATATTTTACTATATAGTATAATCTAAACATATTAATCAACAAACTGCAGTTTAACTTTTATTAATCTTTAAAATTTTATGTAGGAGGTGAGAGTATGACAGATACACAATTTGAATTATTAATGCAAGAGATAAAGAAAAATAGCAAAGATATTGCTGAAATTAAGCAACAGATTAATGGCAACAATCAAGAAATCAGAAGTACCAAGCAACAAATTAATGGAATTACCCAACAAATTAATGGAATTACCCAACAAATTAATGGAATTACCCAACAGATTAATGAAATTAACCAACAGATTAATGGCATTAAGCGAGACATTGCTGAAATTAAACAAGAACAATTTGCAATGAAAAAAATGTCTTTTAAAAATAATCTTGATTTAAATAAAAAAATTGATGATTATATGGAAATAAATTCTAGACAATATCATCAAATAGAGGATTTACTAGAGAAAAAATATCAAGAAAGTTTGAATGACAGAAGGGAAATACATGAAGATATAAATAATTTACATGCATTAATAAAAATGTATCATGGAGAAACTGCTTAATTTATTTCTAATAAAAATGGGGGCTAGATGCTTTATAAATGAATACTACTTAGGAGTATTTATCTATAAGGCATCTAATTGTTTCTTGACTTTTATAAATTGAGTATGTATAATAAATGTTAATTAATGATAATCACCTTTTATATAGATAGGAGCATGCATATATGAAACTAAATATAGTAATGGTAGAGCCAGAAATACCACAAAATACAGGAAACATTGCAAGAACTTGTGCTGCAACAGGTTCTAAACTTCATTTGGTACATCCATTAGGTTTTAGTATATCAGATAAGTATTTGAAACGTGCAGGTTTGGATTATTGGGACAAATTAGAAATAGAAGAACATGAATCTTTAAATGCGTTTTTAGAAAAGTATAAACCGGAAGAACATAATATGTATTTTGCAAGTACAAAATCAAAAAAATGCTATTCTGATGTGGATTTTAGCAAAATGGAAGAAGTCTTTGTGTTATTTGGAAAAGAAACAAAAGGACTTCCTGAAGATCTTTTAAAAAAGTATATAGATAGAGCAATAAGAATACCAATGATTGGCAATTTACGTTCATTAAATTTATCAAATTCCGTTGCAATAATTGCCTATGAAATTCTGAGACAAAGAGGTTTTGAGGACTTAAATCAAGTAAGCAAGTATTTTGATTAAAAGCTTGATTTTTCAATATATACTTGAGTTATAATAAGCTTTAAGAAAACCACCAGATTGGTGGTTCCTCGAGGAAGAAGAATAACAGCCACATAAAAAACAAATAAATTAAAGACATCTCTTCAAAGCTAAATTCTTGTTTAGCTTTGAGGAGATATTTTTAATTAAAAATACCTTGCTTTTTAATTAAAGCTATGATACACTCATAGTATAAAAAATAAGGAGGTATATTTTTATGAACAAAAAAGTAATTGTTGCAATAGTTGTAGTAGCTGTAGTAGTTCTAGCTGTTGTACTAGGAATGGTATTCTTAAAAAGAGATAAGCAAGATGAAAATTCAGAACTTAATTTACAAGAACTAAATACTACAATTTCTGCTATGGCTCCTTTTGATGAAATGCCCACAATGGAGATTGACCAAGAAACTTTAGAAGCAGTATGTGGAATAAGCTCAGATATTTATGAAGAAGCTATTGGAAAAATGCCTATGATGAATGTACAAGCCAGTATGTATTTAATAATTAAGGCAAAAGACGGAAAAGTGGAAGATGTTAAATCAAAAGTGGAAGATTATGCAACAAAACAAGAAAATATTTGGTCAACATATTTACCAGACCAATATGATCTAGTAAAGGCAAGAAAATTAAATGTAGTAGGAAACTATGTATATTTAATTATTTCAGAGAGTGCTGATGAGATAGAAAAATTAATTAACAAATAGCTAAGAAGATAAAAGCTATTATCTTAAAAGAGGTAGTAGCTTTTTAAAATTTATAACAAATAAAAATTAAATATAATAGAAAGTCCTATATATTAATATTTAGCAGTCAAGTCCCAATTGAGAGGCCAAGAATATGGTTTGACAATAAATATTAATATATAGGACTTCAAATAAACAAAATTTATAATATAGCTTTTATCTTTATAATAGGAGTAGCAAACGGACATGGTATTTAGTAGTGTAGTATTTTTGTATATTTTTTTACCAATAATGCTTTTGATATATTTTGTTGTACCTAAAAAATTAAAGAATGCTGTCATGATTTTAGCAAGCCTTATATTTTTTGCTTGGGGAGAAATTAGATATATATTTATAATGCTATTACTTGCTGTAATGGACTTTTGGTGTGGAAAAAATATTGATAAATTTTATGATGATAAGAAAAAGAAAAGAGTTTATCTTTTAATTGACGTATGTGTTAATTTACTTATATTATTTTTCTTCAAATACGCAGATTTTATTATTACAAATATAAATAATCTTACACATCTTAATATTCCACTTCTAAACATTCCGCTTCCAATTGGTGTATCTTTTAATACATTTCAATCCTTATCGTATATTATAGATGTATATAGGGGAAATGTAAAGTGTGAGAAAAGCTTTTATAATTATCTAACATATACAACTCTATTTCCACAGATTATTGCAGGACCAATTGTAAGATATGAAACGGTAGATGAAGAATTAGAAACAAAAAATATAAGTCTTGATAATTTTTCCAAAGGTATGAGAAGATTTATAATTGGACTTGGAAAAAAAGTACTTATTGCAAACAATATAGGGATGCTTTGGAACATTCTTGAAACAGGAAATTACTCAGAACTTAGTATGCTTTTATCTTGGATAGGCATTTGTGCTTTTGCACTTCAAATTTATTTTGATTTTAGTGGATATTCAGATATGGCAATAGGTCTTGCTTGGATTTTCGGAATGGATTTTGATGAAAACTTTAATTATCCATATATTTCTAAAAGTATTACAGAATTTTGGAGAAGATGGCATATGACTTTGGGCAGTTGGTTTAGAGATTATATATATATTCCACTTGGGGGAAATAGAAAAGGTTTATTAAAACAAATTAGAAATATTTTAATTGTGTGGTTCTTAACAGGTGCATGGCATGGAGCATCGTGGAATTTTATTTTATGGGGTGTATATTTCGGAATTGTTCTAATTATTGAGAAAATATTTTTACTTAAAATTTTAGAAAAACTTCCTAAAGTATTTAGACATATTTATTCAATACTATTAATACTTGTTAGCTGGGTTATATTTGCTTTTGAAGATTTATCTAAAGTATTTGAATATATTAAAGTGATGTTTACAAGTGACATAATTTATAACCAAGAATCACTTTATTATCTAAAAAATTATTTATTTATAATAGTTGTAGGAATACTTTGCTCTTTACCAATATGGAAGATATTGAAAGAAAAAATAGATAAAAAAGAGAATAAGTGGTTAGATATATTGACTTCTTTTGGATATTTGGCAATATTTTTATTATCAACAGCAAGTTTAGTAACAGATAGCTTTAATCCATTTTTATATTTTCGTTTTTAATTAAAATAAATTTTAAGAGGCATATATATGAGAGATAAAATATTTTTTGTAATTTTTATAGCCACATGGGTACTTTTAGTTATGTTAAATTTCATAATAAAAAGTCCGGAATTTTCTGAACAAGAAAATAGATATTTAGCGACTATTCCAAAATTCAATTTTAGTGAATTAGTATCTGGCGAATATTCAGAAAAGCTTGACAGCTATATTAATGACCATTTTATTGCAAGAAATTTTTGGCTTAAATTAAATTCATTTATATCTTTATCTACTGGAAAAACAGAGAATAATGGAGTATACATAGGAAAAGATGGATATTTATTTGAAAAGTTTAAATACGGAAAAGAAGAAAAAGAAAATTTAGAAAAAATCGCATTAGCTATTAATAATTTTTCAGAAAATATAGATGTTCCAATATATTTTTTACTTGTACCAAATTCTATTTATATAAATCAAGATAAATTACCAGATTATGTTAGTGTATATGACCAAAATGAAATAATAAATGAATTCTATTCAAAACTTAATTATCGTATTGAAAAAATTAATACAATTTATACACTTAAACAAAATAAAGATAAAAATATATATTTTAAAACAGATCACCATATGACAAGTGATGGAGCATACTTATTATATTTAGAATTTTGTAAAAGTGCAAATATAAATCCTGTAGCAATATCTAGTTTTAAAAGAGAACTTGTAACAAGATCATTTTTAGGAACTTTTGATTCTAAAGCACAAGTTCCAAATCAAATACCAGATGAAATTATAGTGTATAAAAATGATACAAATCAAGATGTAAAATGTAATTACGATGGAGAAAAATATAATTCAATATTTAATGAAGAATATTTAAATAAAAAAGATAAGTATTCATATTTTTTGAATGGTAATAGTGCAAATGCTATAATAAAAACGAAAATTAGTAATGGTAAGAAACTTTTAGTAATAAAAGATTCTTATGCACATATAGCATCACAATTTTTGTGTCAAAATTATGAAGAAGTGCATTTCCTAGATACAAGATATTATAGAATTCCGATATCGGATTATATTGAAGAAAATAAAATTACAGATGTATTGTTTTTATATAATGTTTCTAATATTTTGGAAGAAGTTTCTTTAAGAGGAATAAAATAAAAAATTTATTAAAAAAAGTTGCAATTTAAAGTCTAGAATGATAGAATATATTAGTAAATTTAGGATGAAAATTTAAGTAAAAAAACACTAGATAGAATTAGGAGAAAAACAATGGGAAGAACTAAAAAAAGTAGAGGAAAAAGCAAAAAGAAAGCAAGACAAGATGCATATATACATGCAATTATAATGATGATTATAAGCATAGCATTAGCTGTACTTATATATTGGCAAACTGGTACATTTGGAGAAGCTTTAAGCAATATGCTTGGAGGTTTATTTGGATGGATAAAATTCATAATTCCAGTTGGAGCGTTTATTATAGGAATTGTTCTTACGAAAGAGCAAAGACAATTTGTTATGCCAAAGATAATTCAATATGTTGTAATTGTATTATGTGTTTCTTCATTTATGAGTTTATTACAATTATCAAACAATGATTTGCCTAGAAGTGGAGACTTTTCATCTATAGTGTCTGAAGCATACAGCAAAGGAGAACAAAATAAGGGCGGAGGAGCAATAGGTGCAATTATAGCAGTACCAATGTCTAACACAATTGGTGGAGCATCATATGTAATAGTAATTGGAGTTGCAATTCTTCTTTCAATATTTACATTTGGAATAAAACCGGCTGAATTAGTTGATAGAATTTCTGAAAGAATACAGGAATCTAGAGAATATGAAGAAGAGGAAGAAGAACTTCCAAAACGTAAGGTTAAGAAGGGAAAAGTCCAAAAACATGAATCAGTCATTATGGAAGATTTATTTGATGATGACGGAGATGAAAAGAAAAAATATGACCATGATATACCACTTTCATTTGAAAACATGCAAGTAAAGCAGAATGTTCAAAAAGTTGTTGATCCAGAACCAGAGCAACAAGAATCTGGTAATCTTTTCAAAGAAACAAAGGAAGAAAAAGAAGAAAAAACTAAACAAGAATTGCAACTCGAGCATGCACAAATTGAGAGGGATGAAAGTTATGATTTCCCACCTATAGGTCTTCTAGAATCATCTGGAAGTTCTCGTGAAAGAGACAATTCTGATATACCAGCAAATTCGTTAAAACTTCAAAAGACTTTACAAAGCTTTGGTGTTTCTGCAAAGGTTGAACAAGTTTCGGTAGGACCTGCAATTACAAGATATGAAATAAAACCTGCTGTAGGAGTAAGAGTAAAAACTATTGCAGGATTAGCAGATGATATTGCACTAAACTTAGCAGCTAAAAGCATAAGAATTGAAGCTCCAATTCCGGGAAAACAAGCAGTTGGAATTGAAGTCCCAAATAAAGATACAGAAGTTGTACACTTAAGAGATGTAATAGATTCACCAGAATTTTTAAGGGCGGAATCTAAACTTTCTATGGGAGTAGGAAAAGACATAAGTGGAGAAGTAGTTATTGCAGATATTGCAAAAATGCCTCACGTACTTATTGCAGGAAGCACAGGATCTGGTAAGAGTGTTTGTATTAATACATTGATTACAAGTATTATATATAAAGCAAAACCTAGTGAAGTTAAGCTTTTAATGGTAGACCCTAAAATTGTTGAACTTTCTGTATATAATGGAATACCACATCTTCTTATCCCAGTTGTTACAGATCCAAGAAAAGCGGCTGGTGCTCTTGCTTGGGCTGTTCAAGAGATGGAAGATAGATATGCAAAATTTGCAGCAAAAGGCGTAAGAGATATAAAAGGGTATAATAAAGAATTAGAAAACGAAGAGAATGAGGAACAAGCAAGAAAACTTCCACAAATTGTAATTATTATAGATGAGCTTGCTGACCTTATGATGGTTGCATCAAAAGATGTAGAAAATGCAATATGTAGATTAGCACAAAAAGCAAGAGCAGCAGGAATGCATTTAGTTATAGCTACTCAAAGACCTTCTGTTGATGTAATCACAGGTTTAATTAAAGCAAATGTACCATCAAGAATTGCATTTGCAGTATCTTCACAAGTAGATTCTAGAACAATTTTGGATATGGCAGGAGCTGAAAATCTTCTTGGAAAAGGTGATATGCTTTATTATCCAACAGGTGTTCCAAAGCCAACAAGAGTCCAAGGAGCTTTCGTTTCAGACAAAGAAGTAGAAAGAGTAGTAGATTATCTAAAAAGGGACGGAGAAGCAATATATAGTACTGATATTATGGAATCTATTGAAAATGCAAGTAAATCTGATAAAGAATTAAAACAAGAAGAAGACGATGGATGCGACCCAAGACTAAATGAAGCTATAGAAGAAGTATTAGATTATGGACAAGCTTCAACTTCATTTATACAAAGAAGACTTAGCGTAGGTTATAATAGAGCAGGAAGAATAATGGAACAATTAGAGGAAAGAGGAATTGTCGGACCATCAAAAGGAAGCAAACCAAGAGAGCTTTTAATTAGTAAGGAAAGATGGGAAGAATTAAAGAGTAAACCAGCAGAACCACAAGAATCTAATGAAACAGAAACAAGTACAGAAGAAAATTCCAACAGTGAGCAACAAAATACAGAAGAGTAATGAAAGGAAAAGTTACTAATGAGAAAGGATGATATTCTATCTAAATTTCAAAGTAGCAATAATAAAATAGAAGATACTTTGTATAAAAAAGGGTTTGATAGTAATATTAAAAACCTTTTACTTAGTATGTTCTATAATATATCAAGTTCATATAATGATTATGCAAGAATAAAGGTAAATGTAGAAAACAAAAGTCAGTTTATTGAAGATATAATTAATATTATTGAAAAATGTAACAAAATAGAGTTAATTCGTGCAAGTTCTGAAGAAGGTATGGAATTTATAAATTCTGGAATAACGAGTAAAATAGATTACGATTTGAAAAATATAAAAGTATTACCAACAGAAAAGGCAATGCTTTATGCATTATTTAAATTAAATGATACCAAGATGCAATTAGATGAAAATGACGGAATACTTAAAATTTCTTTACCAGAGATGTTAAATGAAGGAAGAGATATAAATAATGTAGAAATAATTAGAGACTTTAATAGTTGGTCATGGAATACAATTCCTCGGTGAAATTAGTAATATAGATTGTAATTTAATTTATCAAAATCTCCTAATTTTATTAGGATTTGAAGATTTAGAAAACTGGATGAAGTCAGAAGAAAATAATTTACTTGAAAATTTAGAAAGAAGATTAAAAAAAGAATATAATGAAATAGATATAGAAAAACTATTAAATTTAATTTATAGGTTTTCTCTAATAATTTGCGCCCAAAGAAATAAAGAAGAGAAAGGAAGACTAGAATCCGAAAGTAAAAAGGAAGAATCAAAATTAGAAAGACTAAGAAATAAAGAGGCATTAATAGAAGAACTTACTGATCTTAAAAAGAAAAAAGCAAAAGAAATAGAAAAATTAGATAAAATTATTAATAATAATGAATTGTTAATACGAGAATTTGACGAAAGAAATGAAAAACTTACGAAATATAAAAAAATTTTTAGCCCAGATGTTCTTTTAGCAACAATAAAAAAAGAAAGAAAACAGGCACTTATTGAAATTGAAGAAGCAAATAAATTACTGGAAGCAAAAAATTATGTTAAAGAAGTTACAATCCTAGAAAATGATTTAGATTTACTTAAAGAGATAAGGAATACTGATAATAAAGAAAATTATAAAATTGAAATACAAAAATTATTTATTAAATGTTTAGAAGATAGCATATATAAAGTTGATACACAAGAGCATAAAAAGCATATTATTTCACTTTTGCATATTTTGAGATATTATAATTTTGTCCTATTTGATGAAAATAGATTCATAAAAGATGTAGAAGAACTTAAAGAAGATATAGAAGCAGTACAAGAGAAAATACTTCTAAAATTATATGATTTTAAAGTACTTAATCCAATAACAAAAGATATTGAAACTGATATTGGAATAATAAGACCAATATTAAGTACTAGAATATTGGATTTTGCAAATATAATTATTCAGCCAATAAAACAAGAAAACAATATTTTAATTAAAGTATATGACGGAAACATAGAAGAATTAGAATATTCAATAGAAAATTTGAATAATGTAGATTTTAAGAATAAAAAGAAAATTAAGCTATTTGCAAAATAAGGAGGAAAAATAAATTGAATATAACATTTTTAGGTGCAGCACAAAGTGTTACAGGATCAAATTTTTTAGTAGAAACTTCATCACGGAAAGAAATTTTTAGTTGATTGTGGATTATTTCAAGGAAGTCAAAAAGAAGAAGACAGAAACTATGATGATTTTGCTTTTGATGTTAAAGAAATAGACTTTGTACTTCTTACTCATGCTCATATTGATCACTCTGGCAGAATACCAAAACTTTATGTTGATGGTTATAGAAATCCAATTTATGCGACAAAGGCAACTTGTGATTTATGCAGTATAATGCTTCCAGATAGTGGACACATTCAAGAGATGGAAACTGAATGGAAAAATAGGAAAAGAAAAAGAAAAGGAAAATTACAATATCCACCATTATATACTGCAGAAGATGCAGAAAAATCAATTAAATTATTTGAACCAATTGAATATAGCGAACTTGTACAAATTGATGAAGAAGTAACAGTAAGATTCAATGATGCAGGACATATGCTGGGATCAAGCATTATTGAAGTATGGGTGAAAGAAAATGGAAAAACAGAGAAGATAGTATTTACAGGAGATCTAGGAAATAATGATATTCCGCTTTTAGCTTCACCTACAATGATAGAAACAGCAGATTATGTTGTTATGGAATCAACCTATGGAAATAGATTACACATGAGAAATGATGACAAGGCAGAGATGTTTCTTGATATAGTATTTGATACAATTAAAAAAGGTGGAAATGTGGTAATTCCATCGTTCGCAGTACGGAAGAACACAAGAAATATTGTATGAGTTAAATAAAATAAAGGAAAATACAAAAGATGAAAGTTTTATAAATAAATACAAACTTTTAATGGAAACACCTGTGTATGTAGATAGCCCACTTGCAATATCTGCAACTGAAATTTTTAAGAAAAATGAAGATTTGTTTGATGATGATGTAAAACAAGAAATAGAAGCAGGAGATAACCCACTGGAATTTGATGGTCTAAAATTTACAAGAACAGCAGAAGAATCAAAAGCACTTAATGAAATAGGAGAACCTTCTATAATAATTTCAGCAAGTGGAATGTGCGACGTTGGTAGAATAAAGCATCATTTAAAACATAATCTTTGGAATTCAAACAATACTATTCTTTTTGTTGGCTATCAAGCACCAGGAACATTAGGTAGAAAAATTGTAGAAGGTGCAAAAAAAGTTAAAATATTTGGAGAGGAAATTGCAGTAAATGCTAGAATAGAATATATTGAAGGATATTCTGGACATGCAGATCAAGAATGGCTTTTGAACTTTATATATTCATTTATAGAAAAACCAAAGCAAATTATTCTGGTACATGGCGAAGAAGAATCTCAAAAAGAATTTAAAAATAAAATTATTGAAGAAACTAGAATACCTGTTACAATACCAAAATATGGTGAAATATATAAAGTACAAAATAAAGAGGTATATTTAACAGGAAGGCTAGAACTAGAATCTGTAAGAAGACTAGAAAAAGTTGAAATAATTAATAAAGTAAAAATGCTTAGAGATGAAATGACAGATATGGAAGAAATATTGAAAAATGAAATTTTATCTGATTCAACATCAGAAGATGAAATAAATAGAATAACATTAAGACTTAAAGAAATTGAAAAGATAATTGTTAATATTATAGAATAAATTTGAAAGGAATATAAAAGTAATAATGAAAACATATTTAAATGATGCAATTATTGGAAATAAAGAATTAAAAGTTCGGAATAACAGGAAAAGGAGAGATAGTTAGAATATGCTATCCAAATATAGATTTTAGACAATATATAGACTTCCTTCATATGGGAGTAAAGATAAATGATTCAAATATTATATATCTTCATGATGATCCTAATAATATATATGAGCAAGAGTATATTGAAGATACAAATATATTATTAACAGATATAAAGAATACTTATTTTAATTTAAGAATGCATCAAACTGATTTTGTTTCTATAGGAAATAATGTAATTATTCGTAAGTATATTTTTTCAAATGAACATGATATATCACTTAATATAAAATTTTTAGTACATTCAAAATTGCTTAGTGATACAAATAATTTTGTGTCAGGAAAAGAAATACAGGATGGATTAATGCAATATTCACATGATTATAATATGGCTATAATTTCAAATGGAGTAAAATCTGATTCATATAAATTACATGGAGCAGATGAAGCAATTAATGTGGGAATATTACAAGATAAGGACTATATTGGAATGACTAACAATTCGGCTGTAAGCTATGATGTAGGAACATTAAATCCTGGCGAAAAAAGAGAATTTAGCATAATAATTTATGTTGGAGAAAATAAAGAAAAGAAAGCATTAGATGACATAGAAAGCGAGATTAATAAAATAAGAAAGCTTGATGTAAAAAAAGAATTGTCACAGGCAAAAAGTTATTGGAGAAAATATGTAAAAGCACATACAGCGCATAATATTACTAATGCAAATGTATATAGTGAAAGAATAAATAAAATATATAGAAGAACAATTTTATTATTTCCTCTTCTTATAAATTCAACAACTGGAGGAATATCTGCTAGCATGGAAGTAGATGAGGAATTTTCAAAGTGCGGAAGATATGCATATTGTTGGCCACGTGATAGCATATATGTAACAAAAGCACTAGACTATTTAAGAATGGAAAAAGATACAGAAAAATTCTATAAAGTTTTTTGCAAAAATACACAATCAAAATCTGGCATGTGGGAGCAGAGATTTTTTACAGATGGAACCCTTGCACCATGTTGGGGCTATCAAATAGATGAAACAGCAAGTGTTGTTTATCGGAATATATGATCATTATAAAAGAACAAAAGATAAGAAATTTTTAAAAGAAAATTTAAAGATGTGTGAAAAAGCAATAAAATTTCTAGAAAAATATGTTTCAAGCGTAGTTTATAAAAAAGAAGAAATGAGAGTGAGCTATGATTTATGGGAAATGTATGAAGGAGTAAGTGTATATTCTTTAGCAAGTATTTTTCGGTAGTTATGAAGCTATGATAAAAATTTATGAGGCACTTGAAGAAAATTTAGCAGAAAATAGATTAAAACAAGAAAACATAGTAAAAGAAAAAGAAACTTTACAAAAAAGCTTGGTTGATATTAAGAATTATATATTAGACAAACTTTATGATAAAGAAAAAATGAGCTTTATCAGAAATGAAGAAGATAGAAGGTTAGATATTAGTATTTTAGGTCTAGTTACACCATTTAAATTATTTTCACCAAATGAGAAAAAGATTACTAATACAATAGAACGTATGAATATGAACTTAAGAACATACACAGGAGGATACTTAAGATTTGAAGCTGACCATTACACAGAAAATAGACCTTGGGTTATTGCAACACTTTGGATGGCTCTTTACTATATTAAAGCAAAAGATTTAAAAAAAGCAAAGGAATGTTTTGATTTTGTCGTTAATTCGGCAACTAAACATGGATTTTTAGCAGAGCAAGTTGATAACGATAAAATGGAATCATCATGGGTAATAGGACTTGCCTGGTCACATGCAATGTTTATTACAGTTTTAGAAAAATTTATAAAATTAGGAGTAATATAAACACAAAAAGAGAGGAAGTATTAATTTATGAAAAACTATTTATTTACATCAGAAAGCGTAACAGAGGGACATCCAGATAAGTTATGTGATTTAATATCAGACACAATTCTTGATGAATGCTTAAAGCAAGACGAATTTTCACGTGTTGCAGTAGAAACATTTGCATCAAATGATAAAATCACTATTGCTGGACAATTAACAACAAAAGCAAAAATTAATATTGAAGAAATCGCAAGAGAAGTTTTAAAAAGCATTGGATACAAAGGAAAAGGTATTGACATCGATTATGAAAATTGTGAAATTGATGTAAATATAACAAAACAAAGTGCAGATATTGCGCAAGGAGTAGATGTAGGTGGTGCAGGAGATCAAGGTATAATGTTTGGATATGCAAACTCAGATACTGAAGAATATATGCCATTTGCAATAAGTCTTGCTCACAAATTATCAAGAAGACTTACAGAAGTTAGAAAAACTGGAATACTTCCATATTTAGGACCAGATGGAAAAACACAAGTTACAGTAGAGTATGAAGATGATGTTCCAAAAAGGATAGAAACAATACTTATATCTAACCAACATGATGCAGATGTTCCACTTGAAACAGTAAAAAAGGATATAATAGAGGAAGTTATAAAAAAGGTAGTAGATGCAAAATATTTAGATGAAAACACAAAGTATTATATAAATCCAACAGGAAGATTTGTAATTGGAGGACCTTTGAGCGATACAGGACTTACAGGAAGGAAAATAATTGTAGATACATATGGTGGATATGCAAGACATGGAGGCGGAGCTTTTTCTGGAAAAGATTCTAGCAAAGTAGATAGGTCAGCTGCATATATGCTTCGCCATATTGCAAAAAATGTTGTCGCAAATGGATATGCAGAAAAATGTGAGATTCAGATTTCTTATGGTATAGGAATTGCAAAACCAATATCAATATACGTAAATACCTTTGGAACAAATAAAATTCCAGAAGAAGAAATAAAGAGAAAGATAGAAGAAAAATTTGATTTAACACCAGATGGCATTATAAAATATCTAGATTTAAGAAAACCTATATATACAAAGACTACAAATTATGGACATTTTGGAAAAAAGGATTTGCCTTGGGAGAAGATAATCAATTTGTAAACTTACATAAAGTGTGGTATAATATTTATTTATAAAAATAAAAAAGAGGAAGGAAAGAACAAAATGAAAATAGGAATAGTAGGGCTTCCAAATGTTGGAAAAAGTACATTATTTAATGCAATAACAAATGCTGGTGCAGAGTGTGCAAATTATCCTTTTTGCACAATTGAACCAAATGTTGGTATGTGCGCAGTTCCAGATGAAAGACTAGATAAATTAACTGAAATGTATGAACCTGAAAAAACAACACACGCAGTAGTAGAATTTGTTGATATTGCAGGATTGGTAAAAGGGGCAAGCAAAGGAGAAGGACTTCGGAAATAAATTTTTATCACATATACGCGAAGTGGATAGTATTTGTGAAGTTGTAAGATGCTTTGAAGATTCTGAAATTGTTCATGTTGATGGAAGAATTTCTCCAAAGCAAGATATTGAAACAATAAATTTAGAACTTATCTTAGCAGATATTGAAACAGTTGATAAGAAAATAGAAAAAGCTAAAAAAATGCTTAAAGCTGATAAGAAATATGCATTTGAAGTACAAGTAATGGAAAAAGTAAAAAAAGTACTAGAAGAAGGAAAATCTGCAAGAACAATTGATTTTACAGAAGAAGAAATGGAAATTGTTAAAGATGCATATTTGCTTACAAATAAGCCTATACTATATATTGCAAATATTAGTGAATCACAAATTGGTCAGGAAGATTCTGACAAATATGTACAAGAAGTAGTAGAACATGCAAAAACTGAAAATGCAAAAGTTATTCCTTTATGTGTAAAAATTGAAGAAGAATTATCAACATTAGAACGGAAGTGATAAAAAAGAAATGCTTGAAGCTCTTGGACTTAAGGAATCAGGACTAGATAAAGTAATAAAAGCAAGTTACGATTTACTTCGGACTTATGTCGTTTTTAACAGCAGGAAAACCAGAAGTAAGAGCTTGGACAATAAAAAAAGGAACAAAGGCACCAGAAGCTGCTGGAAAAATCCATTCAGATATACAAAGAGGATTTATTAGAGCAGAAATTGTATCTTATGATGATTTAATTAGGGAAGGCTCAATGAATGCAATAAAGGAAAAAGGACTTTTACGTTCAGAAGGTAAGGATTATATTATGCAAGATGGGGATATAGTTTTGTTTAGATTCAACGTATAATTAAATAGTTTTAAATTGGCAATAAGTAAATAAAATAATTTGACTTGCTCCTTGCCCCGTCGTCTCCTAAGAGGACTGTATAAAGCTTCGCTTTAACAGCCTCTAAGTCGCTTCCATGCTACGCGTCGCTTCGTAAATTATTTTATTTACTTATTGCCCGAAAAATAAAATATAAATTAATTACTAAAGTTAAAAAGGAGGAATTTGAATATTATGGAAAAATCAGAAGGAAAGGTTTTAGAGGAGAAGCTTTTTAATCAAAAAAAGTCAGGTTGGGAAACTGCAACTGATGATGAAAAAGGCTTGATTTTTAAGTTCTCTGATGAATATATGGCTTTTTTAAATAAGGCTAAAACAGAAAGAGAATTTGTATGTAGAGCAAAGGAAGTACTAGACAGCAATGGTTTTAAAGATTTATGCACAGCTGACAGTGTAAAGCCAGGAGACAAAGTTTATTCAGTAAATAGAGGAAAATCTATGTATATTGCTGTAATAGGAAATAAAAAATTAGAAGAAGGACTAAATTTAGTTGGGGCTCATATTGATTCTCCAAGATTAGATTTAAAACCAAATCCTGTTTATGAAGATAATGAAATGGTATATTTTGATACTCAATATTATGGAGGGATAAAGAAATATCAATGGACAGCAATTCCTCTATCATTACATGGAGTAATCGTTAAAACAAATGGAGAAAAAGTTACCGTAAATATAGGAGAAGGAGAAAATGATCCAATATTTACAATCACAGATCTTTTACCTCATCTTGCAAAAGAACAAATGCAAAAGAAGTTAGATGAAGGAGTAGCAGGAGAAGATCTAAACCTTTTAATTGGTAATATGCCTTATGTATGTCCTGATGTAAAAGAAAAGGTAAAATTAAATGTATTAAAATTATTGAATGAAAGATATGGAATAAACGAAGCAGACTTTTTAAGTGCTGAATTAGAACTTGTACCAGCATTTAATAGCAAAAGCCTTGGCTTCGATTACAGCATGGTTGCAGGATATGGTCAAGATGACAAAGTATGTGCATATACTTCTTTAAGAGCAATATTGGAAGCAAAAGTACAAGACAAAACAGCAGTATGCATTTTATCAGACAAAGAAGAAATAGGAAGCATGGGAAATACTGGAATGGAATCTCAAGCGTTTGATAATTTTGTTGCAGAACTTTTAAATAAATCTGGAGAAAATAGACCAAATTTATTAAACAAAGTATTTTGTAATTCTTCAATGCTTTCTGCAGATGTTGGAACAGCATTTGATCCAATTTATGCTGGGGTGTCAGATAGAACAAATTCAGCATATATGTCATATGGTGTATCTTTTGATAAATATACTGGTTCAAGAGGAAAAGCTGGTGGTTCTGATGCAAATGCAGAATTTATTGGAAAGATAAGAGAAATTCTTGAAAGAAATAATGTACATTATCAAATTGCACAACTTGGAAAAGTTGATGTTGGCGGTGGAGGAACCATTGCATACATCTTGGCAAATAAAGGAGTAGAAGTAATAGACTGTGGAGTTCCTGTACTTTCAATGCACTCACCTTATGAAGTAACAAGCAAATATGATATATATAGTGCATATATGGCATATAAAGTATTCTATGAAGAAGCATAAAATACTTGAATTTAATCATAATTTATGATATATTATTAACATAATAATTAGCCAAGAGCTAAATTTAAAGGAGTGATTTTTGTGGATAGCTAAAAAGTAAAACGGCGAGACTAATTAAGTCTAACACATGGAAGGAAGGCAAAAATGGTGTCTAGCATTCTCAAATTTATCCATGAAAGCAATGTTCGTGCACTAAGCCAAAGGATGAAAATTGCTGTTAAGGCAGAAAATGAAGGAAACAATAATCTTTGCATTTCTATGCGGTACAAGAGTACCAAAGATCAAAACAGCAATCCAAGCGAGGTAGTTTTGGAGTATATCAAGCAAACTTGCATTCACTTTGAGCAGAGAGTTGAATATCTTGATGCTAAAAACATGACTGAGCTTGCCGAAAAGATGAAAAAGCTAACAAAAGAAATGCGCGAAAAAGAAGAGTACGTTTGCACTTGTATGCAAACGCAAAGCGATTTCGGTGCACATTCTTCTTTCAGCACAGCAATCATGATTTTTACCAAGCAATATCCGTAAAATCAAAAAAGGCCTTAAGTATTTCTAATAATTTTGAAATGCTTAAGGCCGAATCTATAAATAGGAGATATCCTATTTTTTTTCATATTCCTTCAAAAGAGGTTCTATCTGTTTACCGCTTCAAAGCTTCCTCAATTGTTGGAATTACCATATTAAAATGAGCAACTAATGAATTAGGTTTCTTTTCATAGTCATCTTGACCAAAAGGTACAAAATATACATGTTTCAAATTCATAAGTTTCATTATGTTTTGACCACTTAAACCTAGACCATCATTTGTAGATACAGCAATGATAATAGGGCTTTGATTTCTAAGAGTTGCTTTAACTGCAAGATTTGCAGCATTATCTGTTATGCTATTTGCCATCTTTGCCATAAAATCGCCTGTTGCAGGAAGCACAAGCATTGCATCCATCTTATACATTGGACCAAACTTTTCCGCTTCAACAATATCTTTTACAATTTTTTTTCCACAAATTTCTTCTATTTCATTTACAAAATCTTTAGCATTTCCAAATCTTGTATCATAATCTACAATTTTGTTTGATAGTACAGGATAAAGATCATATCCATATTCTTTTAAATCTCTTAATACAACGAGAACTTTTTTTAAAGTACAAAAAGATGCAGTAATTACTACTCCAAGCTTCATTTCACATCAGTCACTTTCTTTAATGTTTTAAGCAAAATTTCAGAAGCTTCTTTAGGTGCATATTTACTAGGTATGCCAAGATATAAATTATATTTTACTTTAGATTTATATTTTTCTATAACTTTACTATCAATTCCATAAGGGAATGACGCAATATCTAAAATATATGGAACGTAATCAGCACTTACCGCTTCTTCAGGTATTATATTATATGGAATTGTATTAATTACAATATCACAAACCTTAAAAACTTCTATAATATTTTGTGAACTCAAAGGATAGTAGTTTTCAACCTTATCTTTATATATGCTTTCTTTTGGCCTAGAAATAACATATACTTTTATACCTGCTCCGCTTAAGTCTTAAATATAGTTCTTTACCTAAATTTCCATAACCAAGAATACAAATAGCATCATTCTTTCTATCTCTAATGTCATCTATTGTACCATCAACTGTTAGAGAATTGTTAGTCGATTCTACTTCTTTATCGTCTAAAAAACTAATAATTTGTTCATTTGGAATAAGTTCTAAAATTTTTTTAGTCTTAAGGCCAGTAAAGAATAACGTTTCTTTATTTATATTATCAAAAATGTTTTTCTCTAATTTTAAAGTACCGATTTCTGATTTTATTTCCATATTATCAGAAATGCCACTTATTGGTAGTAAGACGACATCATATTCTGATAAGTTTAAATTATTTAAATCTTCATTTTTAATATTATCACGTAAAATATTAAAGCCAACCTGTGTTACATTTTCTGAATCGCATAAATCGTCCATCATATATTTATATCTTTTATCTCCACCTAAAAATAAAATATTCATAGCTTCCTCCATTTCTAATAATATGATATTAAATTTATAAAAAAAAGTTACAAGTTAAGTTTAAGCTTCATAAAATAGATGTATAAAAGGAGGAATTTTATATGTGCGCAATTTGTGGATGGCTAAATATGAAAGATGACTTAAGCAAAGAGCAAGATAGATTTAGAGAAATGCTGGAGCTTATGTCTTGCAGAGGAAAAGATAATACTGGTTTTTATTTTGAAAAATCTGTAATGTTAGGTCATAAAAGACTTGCAATAGTAGACCTAGAAAGACGGAAATCAACCAATGTACTATAAAGAATATATTATTGTATATAATGGAGAACTATATAATACTGATAAAGTAAGAGATATTTTAAAAAGCAAAGGAGTTACTTTTGATACAACCTCAGATACAGAAGTGGTCTTGAAAGGATATGCTACTTTCAAAGAAAAAATATTAGATATGATTGAAGGGATATTTGCAATAGGTATATATAATAAAAAGGAAAAAGAACTATTTCTAGCAAGAGATAGGTTTGGAGTAAAACCGTTATATTATTCTAAACACGAAGATGATTTTGTATTTGCCTCAATGTTAAGAGCTATTTTAAAATCAGAAATTGTTAAGCCATATTTAAGTAAAAAAGCTTTAGGAGATATACTTGCTTTAGGTCCTTCAAAAAGACTTGGAAGCGGAATATTCACAGGAATAGATGAGCTAAGGGCAGCACATTACTTAAAATATAAAGATGGAAAAATTGAAATAAAAAGATATTGGAATGTAGAAACGAAGGAATGTAAAGACACTTTTGAAGAAGCAAAAGAGAAGGTAAAGTATCTACTTACTGATTCAATAAAAAGACAGATGGTATCAGATGTACCAATTGCAACTCTCTTGAGTGGTGGACTTGATTCAAGTTTAGTTACAGCGGTTGTTGCAAATAATATGGATAGTAAGCTTACAACATATTCTATTGATTATGAAGATAATGATAAATATTTTAAGAAAACAGCATTTACGGTTTCACAAGATGAAGAATATATAGAGTTAATGAGTAAGACATTTAATACAAATCATATATATAAAACAATTTCTCAAGACGATGTAGTCAAATACTTACAAGATAGTCTTTATGCAAGAGATTATCCGGGAATGACAGATATTGAAGCTTCTCTACTTTGGTTTTCGAAGGAGATCGCAAAGGATTACAAGGTAATATTAAGTGGAGAATGTGCTGATGAATTCTTTGGTGGGTATCCTTGGTTTTATAGGAAGGAACTAAATGATAGAGAACTATTCCCTTGGATAAATAACTTAGAATATAGGCAAGGGCTATTAAATGAGAAATTGCAAAATGATATAAATTTAAAAGAAATAGTGGAAGCGGAATATCATGATACTATCAATGAATTGGAAGAAGCGGATAGAGATAAAAAAGATAAAAGATTATTCTATATTAATATGACACACTTTATGCAATGCTTGCTTGATAGAAAAGATAGAATGACTATGTATGCAACGTTAGAGGCGAGAGTTCCATTTGCTGATACAAAACTTGTAGAATATTTATGGAATTTACCATTTGAATATAAATACAATAAAGATACTGAAAAATATTTACTAAGATCAGCTTTTGATGGAGTTATACCAGATGAAGTATTATGGAGAAAAAAGAATCCATATCCGAAGACTCATCATCCAAAATTCAAAGAAGAAGTATCTAAAGCTTTAAGAAAAAGGCTAGAAAATAAAAACAGCAAGATGTATAAGATATTTAATATAGATGAGATAAATAAACTTTTAGACGAGAATGACGAAAACGATATACTTCCATGGTATCGGTCAGCTTATGACAAAGCCTCAGCTTATTGCTTATCTATATCAGTTTGATTTATGGCTTGAAGAATACAAAATAGAAGTAGAAGGAATATAAATAAAAGAGGCTGAAAAAACAGCCTCTTTTATTCTTGCAACGATATAACTTAAAAATTCTTTTAAAGTATTGAAATTATAATATATATTGTGATAAAATTATTTTGAAATATTGCTATGTTTTATTTAATAAAATAGACAGTTTCATGAATGCAGACAAATAGGTTTTAATATAATTAATATAAATTAAAAGAAAAGAGAAGGGAAAATGCAAGTTAAAATTGAAAAAAAGCGAAATAAATCAGAAGGATTTATGAAAAGCGTGTTAGTACTTATGTTCTCACAAGTACTAATTAAATTATTAGGTTTTGTATATAGGGTATATCTTACAAATCGCGAAGGATTTGGAGATGAAGGAAATGCAATATATAGTGGTGGATACTTAATATATGCAATTCTGCTTACTATATCTTCAATAGGTGTTCCTAATGCAATTTCTAAACTTATTTCAGAGAAAGTAGCTGTACGGTGATAATAAAGGAGCAGATAGAATTCTTAAAATTGCACTTATGACATTTGGAGTAATTGGGCTTTGTGGAACTCTTATATTATTTTTTGGCGCAAGATATATTTCGAATGTAATTCTTGAAATACCAGAATGTGAATTAACTCTTGTTGCATTATCTCCAGCAGTATTTTTTGTAAGTATAGCATCTGTAATGAGAGGATACTTTAATGGAAGAGATAGAATATCGGCAACAGCTAAATCACAAACATTAGAACAGATATTTAAAACAGTATTAACAATTGCAGTTGTAGAAATTGTAGTCCTTTTATATGGAACTAATGTAACTATAATGGCTGCTGGTGCAAATCTTGCAACAACATTATCTGTTTTGTTAAGCTTTGGTTATTTGGGATTATATTATAAATTATATAAGAAAAATGATATAAATATAGAAAAAAATCAAGTAAAAACTAAATATGAAAGTGCAACTTCAATAGTAAAAAAAATATTATTTGTGTCATTTCCAATAACATTAAGTGCAGTAATGTCTACATTAAATAAAAATGTAGACTCAATGACAGTTATACGATTTTTGAAGAAATTTATTTCAGAAAGTGAAGCAAAAATACAATATGGCATACTTAGTGGAAAAGTAGACACTCTTATAACATTACCACTTTCATTTAATGTTGCATTTTCAACAGCGCTTGTTCCAGCAATATCTGCTTCGATTGCAAAGGGAGATAAAATAAGTGCATCAAAGAGAATATCATTTTCAATGCTTCTTACAATGATTATAGGACTTCCTTGTACATTTGGCATGGTAGTATTTTCACAAAATATTATTAATTTGATTTTTCCAAATGCAACTGCACGGAGCTACTTTATTACAAATTAGCGCATTTACAATTATATTTTCAGTACTTGCACAAACAGCAAATGGTGCTTTACAAGGACTTGGAAAAATAATGATCCCAGCTATTTCTGGATTTGCAGGATTAATTGTAAAAATAATATTTAATATAATATTAATTCAAATACCAAGTATAGGAGTAAATGGTGCGGCAATTGCATCTAACTTAAATAATATAGTAGTTTTCCTAATTAGTTTTGTAGTATTAAAAAATACAATTAGATTAGATTTAAACAGTAAAAAATTTATATTTAAACCATTAATTGCAACAGCAATAATGTGTGTATGCTCATATTCTTTGTATATATTTTTAATAAATGGAATATTTGCAGAAAAAATGGCAACAATAATTTCACTATTATTTGCAGTTATATTATATTTTATATCCGTGATTGCTTTAAAAATATTTACAAAAGAGGAACTTACAATGATTCCATTTGGAACTAAACTTATAAAAATTCTTGAAAGGCTTGGTATTTATTCAAAAGAAGCATAAATTAATATTATAACAAAAAGACAAAATTTGGAAAACTCTTATTCTTAAAGCATTTTAAAGCTAAAATTTAAGATAAAAAAGAAGGATTTTAAAGAATTTTGACGAATAATCATAGTAGTAGATGCAAATAATCTACATAAACGAATCTTTATAGGAGGTAATGTAAATGAACAAATCTGATTTAATCGCAGCCGTAGCTGCTAAAACAGGAGCAACAAAGAAATGTGCAGAAGCTTCTTTAAACGCTGTAACAGAAGCTATAACAGAAGCATTAGTTAAAGGAGACAAAGTTCAACTTGTTGGATTTGGTTCTTTTGAAGTAAGAAAAAGAGCAGCTAGAAAAGGAAGAAACCCACAAACTAAAGAAGAAATCAA
>CANPWU010000021.1 GCA_947584805.1 uncultured Clostridia bacterium
TACAGACTTTGGAGAATCAGACGAAGCAAAAGCATATGCAAGTATGATATTTGATAACAGTTCTAGTAACCTTCCAAACTATTGGCTGGCTTCCCGCTATGTGTACCCTAACGGCAGTAGTATTTGCGACTTCGGCTTGCAGAATGTGGGCTCGCGGTTACGTGTTCAGCTACTACTTGTACAGCTGCAGCAGTGGTGCTGCTGGCGCTGGTAGCTGTGCGTATGCGGTTCGCCCCCTAGTTTCAATCCCTCTAACATCCTGTGAAATAACAATACCAGAAGGAGGAGAAGGAGAGTATACAATTAAAGCAAAAAAATAAAATGGAGCGTTTAAATAGTTTGAAAAATGCCTTGAATTTATTCATAATTTCAAGGCATTTTTTGTGTTTTATTTGACAAAGTAAGGAAAATATTGTATAATCTTAAATAGTGTGTATCATACTAAAAGTATGGTAAGGATGAGATTTTAATAAACAATATGCTTGTTTATATAACAAAAATTTGTTGAACGGTTAATTAAATAAAAAACGATAAGAACAAAGAGTGGATGTAGACCATGCTTTGTTACGTCGTGATATTGAAATGTAGAAAGGAACGTGAAAAAAGAAATGACTAACGCAAAAGAAAACCAGGAAAAAAGAAATCCTGAGATGAAGAGAGAAAAAAGAAAAAATAGGCCACAAATAAAGAAAGAAGTTAAAGGGAAAAAAGAAGAAAAGGTAGTAGAGAGAAAAAATATAAAACATCAAGAGAAAATTAAGAAAAATCCTAAATCAAAGGGAAATGTAAGAATGAAAAAATCTCCACTTAAAATAATTCCACTTGGAGGATTATTAGAGATTGGTAAAAATATTACCGTTTTCGAATATGAGGATGAGATAGTTATTGTAGACTGTGGCTTGGCGTTTCCAACAGAAGATATGCTTGGAGTAGACTTGGTTGTAGCAGATACAACATATCTTGAAAAGAACAAAGAAAAAATAAAAGGACTTGTTGTAACACATGGTCATGAAGATCATATAGGTGGAATACCATATCTTTTAAGACAAGTAAATGTACCAATTTATGCAACAAGATTTACTTTAGGACTTTTAAAAAATAAATTAGAAGAGCATAAACTTTTGAGAAGCACAGAATTACATGAGATTTCTCAAGGACAAACGGTAGATTTCGGAAAAATAAAAGTAGAGTTTATTAGAACATCACATAGTATACCAGACGCTGTAAGCTTTGCAATATATACACCTATTGGAACTGTAGTTCACACGGGAGACTTTAAAGTAGATTATACGCCAATAGATGGCCAAACTATTGACTTTGCACGACTTGCAGAAATTGGTGAAAAAGGTGTAATGCTTCTTATGTCAGATAGTACGAATGCTGAAAGAAAGGGATTTACAAGATCAGAGAGGACTATAGGAGAAGCTTTAGACGAATTATTTGCACATTGCCAAAAAAGAATTGTAGTTGCAACGTTTGCATCAAATGTACACAGAGTTCAACAAATTATAAACTCATCTGTTAAATACAATAGAAAAGTTGCAATTTGTGGAAGAAGCATGGTAAAAATGATTGAAACTGCAGTAGAACTTGGCTATATGGAAATTCCAAAAAACACTATGATAGACATTGATTTAATAAATAGTTATGCAGATGAAAATCTAACAATAATTACAACAGGAAGTCAAGGAGAACCAATGTCAGCTTTAACTCGTATGGCTGCTGGAGAACACAAAAAAGTTGCAATTACTCCAAATGATTTAGTAATAATTTCTGCAAACCCAATACCAGGAAATGAGAAATTTGTAACAAAGGTAATAGATGATTTAATGCAAATAGGAGCAGAAGTTGTATATAGTTCACTTGCTGACATACATGTAT
Source organism: uncultured Clostridia bacterium (assembly GCA_947584805.1). Lineage (GTDB taxonomy): Bacteria > Bacillota > Clostridia > TANB77 > CAG-508 > JAAWPK01. The sequence continues at coordinate 1,882 of CANPWU010000021.1, forward strand.
CAGGACATGGTTGCCAAGAAGAACAAAAACTTATGCTATCTCTTGTAAAGCCAAAATATTTCATGCCAGTCCATGGTGAATATAGGCAACTTGTTGCACATGCAGAAACTGCAGAATTAATAGGAATACCTCATGAAAATATATTCTTAATGAAAAATGGTAGAATATTGGAAATAAATGAAGATGAAGCAAAAATGACAGGAACAGTACAAGCAGGAAAGATTATGGTAGATGGCTTAGGAATTGGTGATGTTGGAAATATCGTATTAAAAGATAGGCAACATTTATCACAAGATGGTTTAATTGTAGTTGTTCTTGCATTAGATAGCGAGTCTGGAGATATAGTATCTGGACCAGAAATTATTTCAAGAGGATTTGTTTATGTTAGAGAATCAGAAAATCTAATGGAAGAAATGAAAATGGTATTAAGAAATAAAGTAGAATTATTAAGATTAAATAATGTTAGAGATTGGGCAGTTATAAAGCTTACAATAAAAGATACTTTAAGAGATTTCTTATTACAAAGAAATAGACGTAACCCTATGGTGCTACCAATAATTGTTGAAGTATAAATATTTAGTTACTTGTAAAACAAAAATTAATTTTGAAAGAGGGAATTTGTAATGGATTACAAAGATTTAGCAAATTTAATATTTCCAAATGTAAAAGATGCATCATATTATGAGGAAAAATACCCAGAAAGAAAATTAAAAGAAGGTGCTATGGTTGTTAGATTTGCACCAAGCCCAACTGGTTTTGTTCATATAGGAGGAATATATACAAGCGTAATATGCTCAAAACTTGCTAAACAAACTGATGGTGTGTTTATCTTAAGAATAGAAGATACTGATCAAAAAAGAGAAGTTGAAAATGGTGTAGTTGGAATAATTGATGCTTTAAAAAAATTTAATTTAAATCCTGATGAAGGAATGATTAATGAAGAAGATTCAAAAGGAGCTTATGGACCATATAAACAAAGCCAAAGAAAAGAAATATATCAAGCTTTTGCAAAAAGATTAATTGAAGAGAAAAAAGCATATCCTTGTTTCTGCACAGCTGAAGATTTGGATGAAATGAGACAAAAACAAGAAAGTGCAAAAGTTAGACCTGGATATTATGGTGCTTGGGCTGCTTGTAGAAATCTTGGACTTGATGAAATTGAAAAAAGAATAAAAAATGGAGAAGAATACATTATTAGATTTAGATCTCCAGGCAATGAAGAAAGAAAAATTAAGCATCATGATGTTATAAAAGGTAATATAGATTTTCCAGAAAACGATCAAGATATAGTCATAATAAAATCAGATGGACTTCCTACATATCATTTTGCACATGTAGTTGATGATTATTTAATGAGAACAACTCATGTAATACGTGGAGACGAATGGCTATCTTCACTTCCAGTTCATTTACAATTATTCCAAGCACTTGGAATAAAACCTCCAAAGTATGCTCATATTGCACCAATAATGAAGGAAGAAGATGGGGCAAAGAGAAAATTAAGTAAAAGAAAAGACCCAGAGGCAGCTGTTGAATTTTATGCAAAAGAGGGAATACCTTCTGATGCGGCAAAAGAGTATTTACTTAACATTGCAAATTCTAATTTTGAAATGTGGAGAAAGCAAAACAAAACAGCAAGTATTGATGACTTTGAATTACAATTAAACAAAATGAGTATTAGTGGTGCTTTATTTGATATGGTAAAATTACTTGACATATCAAAAACTGTAATTTCTAGATATTCTAAAGAAGAAGTATATGACGCAGCATATACATGGGCAACAGAATATGACGAGGATTTGAAAAAATTACTTGAAGACAATAAAGAATATTCTTTAAAGGTTTTAGGCATTGAGAGAGGAAATGAGAAGCCTAGAAAGGATATTGCAAAGTGGTCTGACCTTAAAGATAACATAGAATATATGTATGATGATAGATTTTTAAATAAACCACATACATATGAATATCAAAATATAAATGATAAAGAAGAAATAAAAAAAGTAATTAGTACATATTTAGAAAAATATTTTGATTTATCAGATGATAAACAAACTTGGTTTGACAAGATAAAAGACTTATCAGAAGAATTAGGTTATGCAAGGGAAGTTAAAGAATATAAACAAAATCCAGAAAAGTATAAAGGTCATGTTGGTGATGTTAGCACAGTAATTAGAATTGCATTGACTGGAAGAGCAAATACTCCTGATATGTATGAAATTATGAAAGTTCTTGGAGAAGATAGCATAAAGACAAGACTAGAAAAGGCAATAAAATGAAAAATATAAAACTAACAATTGAATACGATGGAAAAGATTTCAGGGGCTGGCAAAAACAGCCTAAATATTTAAATATTCAAGGAGAAATAGAAAGAGCGATAAAACAAATAACAGGAGAAGATGTAGAATTAAATGCATCTCGGAAGAACAGACGCTGGAGTTCATGCTCTTCGGACAAGTTGCAAATTTTAAATTAGAAAAATGCGATTTAAGTTTAGAAAGACTACAAATGGCAATTAATGCAAATACAAAAAATTCTATTGTTATTAAAGAGATTGAGGAGGTTTCAGAAGACTTTCATGCAAGATTGAGTGCTAAAGAGAAAACTTATAGATATGTTATAAATAATTCTAAAATGGGAAGTGCAATATATAGAAGCTTAGAATATCATGTACCGCAAAAACTGGATGTAGAGAAAATGAAAGAAGCTATAAAATATTTTGAGGGAACACATGATTTTAAAGGCTTTAAAGCAAGCGGAACCAGCAGCAAAAGTAGTGTAAGAACAATTTATAAAGCAGTTATTAAAGTAGAGGGAGAAAGAATTTATATAGAGCTCACAGGAAATGGATTTTTATATAATATGGTTAGAATAATTTCAGGAACTTTAGTAGATGTAGGTCTTCGGAAAGATAGATCCAAAAAATATGCAAGAAATAATAGCTTCTGGAGATAGAAACCTTGCAGGAAAGACACTTCCACCAAATGGATTATATTTAGTAGAAGTAAAATATAAATAGTAACAAAAGTAATAGATTTTTCATAATATAGTGTAACGAAAAAATAAAAAGAGAGGTACATATTATGAGTAATTTATTACTTTTATTATTTGCATTGCCAATTGCAACTATAATTATCTCAAGCATTTTAGAAACAATTTTAAAAAATCCTATTGCTGTTGCAGCACTAGTTTTTGCTATATATTTAATTGTTGCCTTTGCTGCCTTTGATGCGACATTTTTAATCTATGTTATAATTTATACTATACTTGCTCTTATATCTGCAATTTTAACAAGAGTTATTATAAATTTAATAAATGATGATGATGACGATGACAATAATAATGGATGTGGAAACAACAATGGAAATGACAATGGTAATAATGGAAATAGCGGGTGTGGATGCAATAGATATTATAATAATAGATACTATAGATAAAAATATAGTATAATAAATTTAATAAAAATCTTGACATATTTTTAAAGATATTGTACTATATAAATTGAAAAATAAACAAAGGAGGAAATATAATGAAAAATAAAGAAGCTGTTTTTATAATAGTTTTAGCTCTTGTAGCAATTGTTATTTTAAGCATTTATATAGTACATAAGAATAGTTCAAAAGGAGAAGCACCAATTGATAATGGCGCAAATGTTGAAAATAATATAGAAGACCCTCAAAATGTAGCAAATCAAAATAACGAAATTAATCAAGAAAATACGAATAATCAAAATAATGGATCTAATCAAGAAAATCCAAATTCAGGAAATGAAGGTAATAGTGGTAGACCAGAGGATTTTAGAAAAGGCGTAAATGAAGGGGTTTCATTAAAACAAATATCAATAAAAGGAATCAAAATTGGCGATAAATTAAAAGAAAATATGAAAAACAAAAATGCTGTAAGTGGTTTTTATGAGTATGAAAGAGTTGAGATAGATGTAGATAATAATGATAATATTAATTACCTAGCATATTATGTCTCAAGCTTTGAAGATACAGATTTAATAACAAGAGAGCTAAAAGATGCAAATATTACATATAATAATAATAGATTAGAAAGTGTAGCAGATTTTAAAAGATATCTAGGAGAAGGAGAAAAAGAGGTAGTAGACTTAGCATATTCTCTTACATTTTTAGAAAATGGAATGGAATTAAGATTATTTGTACAAGATGAGAAAATTTTAAGCGTCATTTTAAGAAACATTTCTGAAAACCAATAAGCTATTGATAAAAAATAGTATAATAAAATAAAAAAATAAAGAGAGAATCTTATAAAATAGAGATTCTCTTTTAATTTTATAAAAATATTTTTAAATATCAAAATTCAAAAATGCAAAATTTTGTAATAATAAATATGTATAAAACGCTGCAAAACAGCCTTGCAGAAACTTCCCAATTATATATGGCTTTATAGAAATATCAGATGTAGAAGTTATACTTAAAACTTGAAGCAAAATAGATATTCCACCAAATCCAAGTAAAAATGCACAAATAATTATATTTACTGAAATTGCTTTAAATGGGATTTTTGCAATAATTGATACTCCATTTGTAAGCTCAACAATTCCTGCAAAAAGCCCATTTGCAAAAGATGCAGGAAGACTTATTTTATTTAGTAATGGTGAGATCATAAAAGATAATACGTCAAACATTTTAGTGTTATTAAGAATAGATATTATAACACTAAATAGCATGACAAATCCACCTATCATAATAATTGTATTTATAGAGCTCATAATACTATTTTGTAAAATTGTTCCTAGATTTCCAAAGTTAGGAGTTATTTTTGTTTCTTTTTTTAGAACATTAAAATCTGAAATATTATTTGATTTATTTTTATATTTCCAAAATCTAAATAAAATTCCAACAGTTAAGCTTGCCAAAACATGTGTTAAAAATAATACTAGTCCAATTGTAGTATTACCAAAAAGAGCAATACCAACAGTTCCAATTATAAAAAGTGGACCAGAATTATTAGTAAAAGTTATAAGCCTTTCAGCTTCTTCTTTTGTGCAAATTCCATTTTTTCTAAAATTAGTTACAATTTTTGCACCAACAGGGTATCCGGCTTATGATACCCATAACTAATGGGAATGCACCTTCACCAGGAACATTGAAAATAGGCTTCATTATTTTTTTAAGCTTTTTTCCAAGTATATCTATAATATCAGTCGTTGCAAGTAATTCACAAGCAATAAAGAAAGGCAAAAGAGCAGGAACTACAGATGTTACCCAAAGCATAAGACCGCTCTTTTGCAGCTAATAAATTATCATTAGAAAACGCAATTAATCCTATTGCAAATAAAGCAAAAATGATAGAGATTGCATGTTTCCTTAAAGGTATAAATATGAAATTAGTTCTAACTTTTTTCTTAATCATATTAATATTATATGAAATACAAGTCCAATTTAGAAGAAAACTTTAACAATTATTGTTTATTAATTTTAATAATCCAAATATAATTAAGACTATTCCTGAAAGTATTTTTAAATAGTTTTCAGGTATGTTGAAATTAGACAATATTTTCTTGCCAAAAAATTTCCCCAATATTAAAAATATAGCTTGAAATACTGCAACAAATATAGGAAAAGAAAAATCAAAAAATCCACCTATACTAGATCCAATTCCTAAACATATAGAATCTAAGGAAAGAGCAAGCCCTAATATAAAAGCTTCTTTTAAATCTAAGATATGTGATTTATCAAAGTCAAATGGTATTGGGTCAAGTATAATTATAATTCCAAGTAATACTAAAATACTTGAACTTATTAATTTTGTAATAAAGCCTGAAAATATAACATTTATTGTATTTCCAATAAAAAATGATGCAGAAGTTCCTAATACAGACATAAGTATAAGTAGAACCATTGATAAAAAGCGTACTTTTGCATTTTTAATTCCATATGATATACCTATCCCAAATGAATCTATGCTAACAGAAAGAGCTAAAAGTAGTGAATTTATCATAGTTTAATTTTCAACCCCTTTATTTACATAATATGAAAGGAGTTTAAATTTGTTTATATTTATTATTTCTTAATTAAAAAGTCATAAATAAAGAAAACAGACATATATATTAACAAACAAAAGTAAAGGAGAGTGTGAGATACAAATGGAACATTTAATTTCAAAAGAAGAATTAAGAAAAAAACTAAAGACAAATTTTGAAAGAGGATTGAAGGAACGGAGAAGCTAAAGCAAGGCTTGAAGTTTTTGGAAAAAATACATTGACTAGAAAGAAAAAAGAAAATATTTTAGTTAAGTTCATAAAACAATTTAATGATTTTATGATAATTATTTTAATTATTTCTGCTTTAGTTTCTGCTATTATGGCAAAAGTACAAGGAACAGGCGATTATATTGATGCAATTATCATAATCGCAATTGTTGTTTTGAATGCAATAATGGGACTAGTTCAAGAAAACAAAGCAGAAAAATCACTTGAGGCTTTAAAGAAAATGTCTGCACCTGTTGCAAAAGTAATAAGAGAAGGAGAAATAAAAACTATTGATGGCGAAGATGTAGTTCCAGGTGATATTGTAATATTAGAAGCTGGAAATTATGTACCTGCAGATTTAAGATTAATAGAAAGTTTCAATCTTAAAATAGATGAATCTTCTCTAACAGGAGAAACTGTTCCTGTTTTAAAAGATGCAGAGGCAATGTTAAGTAAAAATGTAAGCGATGCAGATATGTTAAACATGGCTTTTGCAACTACAATGATTACAAATGGGCATGCAAAAGGGCTAGTTACAAAAACTGGAATGGAAACAAGAGTTGGAAGTATTGCAAAATTAATTACAGAAGATGAAGCTCCACAAACTCCTATTCAGAAGAAATTAGAGGAAGTTCGGAAAAACTTTAGGAGTTGTATGTCTTGTAATTTGTGCGCTAATTTTTGTAATAGGAATATTTAAACATATTCCTGTAAATGAAATGTTTATGACATCTATTGGACTTGCAGTTGCTGCAATTCCAGAAGGACTCCCTGCAATTGTAACAATAATGCTCTCAATTGGAGTTACAAAAATGGCAAGAAAAAATGCAATAATTAGAAAACTTGCGGCTGTTGAGACTTTAGGAAGCAGTAGCGTAATTTGTTCAGATAAAACAGGAACATTAACACAAAATAAAATGCAAGTTACAGAAATTTTCGGAGATAAGGGATTTGTTCTAGAATTAGGTACAATGTGTACGGACAGCAATTTAAATTCTTCAGGAGAAATAACAGGAGATCCAACAGAGAATGCAATAATATATAAAGCTAAGGAGTTTGAAATAAATAAAGAAAATTTATATAAAAATATGGAGAGGATAAACGAAATTCCATTTGATTCTGAAAGAAAGTTAATGACAACAATTCATAGATTAGGAAATAAATATAGAGTAATTACAAAAGGAGCGGTAGATGTATTATTAAATAAATGTGAAAAAATATATAAAGATGGAGAAATAAAACTATTAACTGAATTAGATAGGAAAAATATATTAAGTAAAAATTCGAATTTTGCAAATAAAGCTTTAAGGGTACTTGCAGTTACATATAAAGATTTGGAAGAACTTCCAAAGAATATTGATTCAAGTAATATTGAGAAAGAACTTGTATTTGTAGGATTAATTGGAATGATTGATCCTCCAAGAGAAGGCGTTAAAGAAGCTATTAAAACATGTAAAAATGCAGGAATAAAAACAGTTATGATAACAGGAGATCACATAGAAACAGCTAAAGCAATAGCAAGCGATCTTCGGAATATTAACTTCAAATACACTTGCAATAACAGGCAAAGAATTAGACAATATTCCTCAAAATGTTTTAGAAAAAAATATAATGAAATATAGCGTATTTGCCAGAGTTTCACCAGAGCATAAAGTAAGAATTGTAAAAGCTTTTAGAAGCACAGGAAGAATTGTTGCAATGACAGGAGACCGGAGTAAATGATGCGCCAGCTTTAAAAAATGCTGATATTGGCATATCAATGGGCTTAAACGGAACAGATGTCGCAAAATCCGCTTCAGATATGATTTTGACAGATGATAATTTTGTAACTATCGTAGAAGCGGTAAAACAGGGAAGAGGAATATATGAAAATATTAGAAAAGCTATACACTTTTTAATTGCAACAAATATTGGGGAAATTGTTACAATATTTATTGGGCTAATTTTAGGGATGAATTCTCCACTTCTTGCAATACAACTTTTATGGATAAATTTAGTCACAGACTCTTTCCCTGCAATAGCATTAGGATTAGAGCCAGAAGATAAAAATATTATGAATAAGAAACCAAAAGATAGCAAAAAACGGAATTTTCGCAGACGGATTGTGGGGAAAAATTATTGTTGAAGGAACAATGCTCGGAGTACTTACATTATTAGTATTTAGTTTTGCTAATAAATTTTATGGATTAGAAGTTCGGAAGAACAATGGCTTTTGTAACTCTTGGTTTAACAGAAATTATACATAGTTTTAACATAAGGTCAGAAGAAAGTATATTTAAATGTGGAGTGTTTAAGAATAAATATCTATGTTTAGCATTTATTGTAGGATTAATTATGCAAGTTCGGAATAGTGCTAATCCCGAATGTCAGAGACGTATTTAGCTTAGTTTCTTTAAATGGAATGCAATGGCTTCAAATTGCTTTTATATCACTTCTTCCAATTGTAATAATCGAACTTCAAAAGAAATTTAATGAAATGATTTTCGGTAAAACTGTATATGAATATAAAAATCTTTATAATTTATATTGAAAAAGAATAGAGAATATAGTATAATAATATTAGTAAGTTATAAGGAGAAAGTATGAATCAAATTTTAGTTACTGAGAAAGTTATAATAACTCCAGATTTTCCGAAGAAAAAAAGAAGATATAAAACATGCTTCTTTTTATCTTTGTTTACGGCATGTACCTTGTTTTCATGTTGCATATATGCAGAATATGATAGAAACAAGAGTGAACAGATTTCTCAAGATATGCTTGTTGGAATATATGAATATGATGCAAATATGAATGATAACACGATGATTTCAAACCAAGAAGAAATGGTTGTTATAAATGATTTAGAGTCTCCAGATGAAGAAACAATTACTCCTGAAGAAAATAATAATATATCTTCATCACAACCCAAAAATAAAAATACATCAACAGTTGAGTATGTGGCTTCAGATGGAATAAGTTATCATACAGATTCGATACTTAAAATTCCTTGTCTTGGAATTGAATATCCTGTTCTTTCAGAATCTTCAGATGCACTTCTTAAGATATCTTTAAATAAATTACATGGGCCAAATCCAAATGAAGTAGGAAACTATGTAATTGTTGGACATAATTATAAAAATGGAAAAATGTTCGGAAAATTATCAGGAATAAAAATCGGAGATACAGCTGAACTTACAGATAATTCAGGTAGAACAGTTACATATCAAGTTTATGATACATATATGGTTGATCCTTATGATGTTAGTTGCACATCACAAAGGACAAATGGAAAGAAAGAAATTACGTTAATTACTTGCAATAGTACAGGTAGTCAAAGATTTGTTGTTAAAGCACAAGAAATATGATATATATAATTTTAAATTAATATATATATAATAATAAACAAAGGAGGAAATTTAGAATGAGCAAAGGAGCAAAAGCTATTTTAATTACAATAGCAGTATTGTTTTTAGTAGTTGTAGTGGGAATAGTATTGCTATTCACAAACCTAAATAAACCAAAGCCTTCAATAACGGCAGACCAATTTAGAAATATTATGAAAGGCAAAGACTATACTATTTTAGATGCAAATGATCAATTTTCTCAATATGATTATATAAAACAAGTTTATTTAGCTATAGATCCTAATTTGAACTATCAAATAGAATTTTATGAACTTTCAGACGAAGAAAATGCTATAAGCTTTTACAATAATAATGCTTCTATATTTCAATCAAGCAAGGGAAGTGCTTCGGCTGAGACAAGTGTAAATGGAAAAAATTATTCAAAATATACTTTGTCTTCTAATGGTGAATATATGGTAGTTTCTAGAATAAATAATACTGTTATATACATAGACGCAGATGATACATATAGAGACGAAATAAAATCTGAATTACAAGAATTAGGATATTAAAATAAGTAAATTAAAAGATAATTATAAAACCTCGAGTATATTAAATACTGGAGGTTTTTAATTTGTATAATATTTAATTTGATTATAGATATGTAAATTTATACATATAGCTAAAAATCAAAATTCTGACCGCTCAGTATAATGAAATTTTAAAAAAATTGTAATATAATATTTATTGTAAAATTTACGGATATAGTAAGAAGGGAAGAAAATATATGAAAAATGCATTTCTATTTCCTGGTCAAGGTTCACAATTTGTGGGAATGGGAAAAGATTTATATGACGCTTTTGAAGAAATAAGAAACATATATGAAAAAGCAAGTGATATTTTAGGAATTGATGTTAAAAAGCTTTCTTTTGAAGGACCAGAAGATGTTTTAAATCAAACAAAAAATACACAGATTGCCACACTTATAATGAGTTTAGGAATTCTAGAAGTTCTTAAAAAGTATGGAATAAAGGAAGAAGTAACAGCAGGTTTAAGTCTTGGAGAATACTCAGCATTAATATCTGCTGGATATATTTCATTTGAAGATGGTTTGCAAATTGTAAGAAAAAGAGGAGAGATAATGCAAGATAATATTCCAGAAGGAGAATGGCTTATGGCAGGAGTTCTTGCACTTTCTGATGAAGATGTGGAAGATATTTGCATAAGTGCATCTAAGCATCGGATTTGTTGTTCCAACAAACTATAATACTCCTGGGGAAGTAGTAATATCAGGAGAAAAAAATGCAGTAAAAGAAGCTTCAGAAATGGCAATGAATAGAGGTGCTAAAAAAGTAGTAGAACTTAAAACTCAAGGGCCTTTTCACACAGAAAAGATGAAGGCAGCTTCTTCAAAATTAAAAATTGAATTAGATAAATTGGATATAAAATATAATAAAGAAATTCAAGTTATTAAAAACATTGACCGGAAAACCATATGCTGAAAAAGATAACATTCAAGAAATTCTTGCAGAGCATGTAATGAACCCAGTTAGATTTAAAGATTCAATAAATACAATGTTTGATTTAGGTGTAGATACATTTATTGAGATCGGACCTCGGAAGAACATTATCAAACTTTGTAAAGAGAGTGAATAAACAAGTAAACAAAGATATAAATATTATAAACATTTCAGATTGTGAAAAGTTAGAAACTGCTATAGATTTTTTTAAAAGTCAAAATTAAGGAGGAAATATATTATGGATGAAAAAAGAGTTGCATTTATTACAGGAGGAACAACAGGAATTGGAAGGGAGATTGCAATAACACTTGCAAAAAGTGGATTTAATATCGCTGTAAATTCTATAAAAGCACCAGATGAAACTGATGATTTAAAAAGCGTTATAGAAAAAGAAGGTGTAAAGTATTATTTCACATTGGGTGATGTTTCAAATTATGAAGATAGCGAAAAGATGGTAAAAGAAGTTATAGAAAATTTCGGAAGAATAGATGTATTAGTAAATAATGCAGGAATTACAAAAGACAATCTTTTAATGAGAATGAAGAAAGAAGATTTTGATGCAGTAATAAATGTAAATTTAGTTGGTACATTTAATGTGACCAAAAATGTTGTACCATACATGATGAAACAAAGATATGGTAGAATTATAAGTATGGCATCAGTTGTAGGAGTTGCAGGAAATGCAGGCCAAGCAAACTATGCAGCTTCAAAAGCTGGAATAATTGGATTTACAAAAAGCCTTGCAAAAGAACTTGCAAGCCGTAATATTTTAGCAAATGCAATAGCACCAGGATACATACAAACAGCAATGACGGGTGCACTTTCAGATAAAGTTAAAGAAGAAATTCAAAAACAAATACCACTTGGCAGATTAGGAGAGACAAAGGATGTTGCAAAACTTGTTAAATTTTTAGCATCAGAAGATAGCTCATATATTACAGGCCAAGTAATTCATGTAGATGGTGGTATGGTAATTTAAAGACGTGTAAATTAGAAAGGAAGTAAGATAATGGAAAGAAGAGTTGTAGTTACGGGTTTAGGTGCAATTACTCCAATTGGGAATAATGTAGAAGAACTTTGGGATGGAATAAAATCAGGAAAATGTGGAATTGATGAAATTACTTTATTTGATACAACTAATTCTAAAGTTAAAATTGCAGCTGAAGTAAAAAATTTCAATCCAGAGGAACACTTTGATAGAAAAACAGCGAAAAGATTAGATAGATTTTCACATTTTGCGCTTATGGCAGCAAGAGAAGTAATGAAAGATAGCAAACTTGATATGGAAAAGATAGACAGATCGCGTTTTGGGGTTGCAATTAGCTCTGGAATAGGAGGACTAAAAACAATAGAAGATAATGCTCATATCCTTATGGCAAAAGGAGAAGATAGAGTATCTCCAATGTTTATTCCGATGGCAATAATTAATATGGCAGCTCGGTAATGTATCAATTGAAATTGGAGCAAAGGGAGAAAGTCTTTCAATGGTTACTGCATGTGCAAGTGGAACACATGCAATAGGAGAAAGCTATAGAATAATAAAGCATGGATATCAAGATTTAATGATAGCAGGTGGTGCAGAAGCTAGTATTACTCCACTTGGAATTGCTGGATTTGCTAATATGAAGGCACTATCTATGGAAGAAGATAAAACAAGAGCAAGTATTCCATTTGATAAAGAAAGAAGCGGATTTGTCATGGGAGAAGGAGCTGGACTTTTACTTCTTGAGGAATATGAGCATGCAATAAAAAGAGGTGCTAAGATTTATGCTGAAGTAATTCGGATATTCTGCGACTTCAGACAGTTACCATATTACTTCGCCATCACCAGATGGAGAAATGAGTGCAAAAGCTATGACAAATGCCATGAATGATGCAAATATTAAGCCAGAAGAATTAGACTATATAAATGCACATGGAACTTCAACAGTTTTAAATGATAAGTATGAAACAATAGCTATAAAAAAAGCTTTAGGAGAGGCAGCTAAAAAAGTAATGGTAAGTTCTACAAAAGGAAATACTGGGCATCTTCTTGGAGCAGCAGGAGGAGTAGAGGGAGTAATTACAGTAAAGGCTCTAGAAGAAGGATTTATTCCTCCAACAATTGGATATAAAGTTCCAGATGAAGAATGTGATTTGGATATTGTGCCAAATGTACGGAAGAAATAAAGAGATTAAATATGCAATGTCAGATTCGCTAGGTTTTGGTGGACACAATAGCGCAGTAATATTTAAGAAGTTTGAAGACTAGAAAGAGGTAATTTATATGGATTATTCAGAAATAAAACAAATAATGAAAGATATGGAAAATTCAAAATTATCAGAGATGATGATAGAATTTCCTGATGGTACTAAGATTAGTTTGAAAAATGCAGGAAAAGAACTTCCTCATATGCAAGAATTAGAATTAAAACAAGAGATAAGGCAAGTTGAAACAGAAGAAGTATCAAAGTCAGATGAAAAGGTATCAGAAAAGACAGAAGAGAAATTTCAAGTTGTAACTTCACCAATGGTTGGAACGTTTTATGCAAAACCTTCTCCAACAGCAGATAATTTTGTAGAAGTTGGAAAAAAAGTAAAAAAAGGAGATGTTCTTTGCATAATAGAGGCAATGAAACTTATGAATGAAATAGAATCTGAATATGATGGAGAAATTGCTGAAATTTTAGTTAAAGATGGAGACATGGTTGACTATGGCAAGCCATTGTTTAGAATAAAATAAAGGTTTATAGGTTAATCCAAAATAAAACCTAAATACATATATAATGGAGATCAAAAAATGTTAGATTCAAATGAGATAAAAAAAATAATACCTCAAAGAGAGCCATTTCTTATGATAGATGAAATAGAGGAATATGTACCAGGGGAGAGTGCCATTTGCTATAAAAATGTAGATATAAATGAATGGTATTTTAAAGGGCATTTCCCAGGAAATCCAATAATGCCTGGGGTATTAATTACAGAATCACTTGCTCAAGCAGGCGCAGTTGCAATACTTTCTGAAGAGAAAAGTAAAGGTAAAAATGCTTTGTTTGGCGGAATAGATAAAATGCGTTTTAAAAGACAAGTTGTTCCTGGAGATCGATTAAGGTTAGAAGTAAAAATAATTAAGAGAAAAGGACCTATTGGAATAGGAGAAGCAATCGCAACAGTAAATGGAGAAGTTGCAGCAAAGGGAGAGCTTACATTTGCAGTTGTATAACTCATAAAAAGGAAGGATGAGATTAGGTTGAAAAGGATTTTAGTTGCAAATCGTGGAGAAATTGCTGTTAGAATAATTAGAGCTTGTAAAGAAATGAATATTAAAACAGTCGCAGTATATTCAGATATAGATAAAGACTCCCTTCATACAAGACTTGCAGACGAAGCTATTTGTATAGGACCTGCAAATTCTCGGAAAAAGTTATTTGAATTTTAAAAATATCATAGAAGCTGCAAATATAACAGGATCAGATAGTATACATCCGGGATTTGGATTTTTATCAGAAAATAGCAAATTTGCGAAAATATGTGAAGAATCAAATATTAAATTTATAGGTCCAAGTTATAAAGTAATTGAAATGATGGGAAATAAATCTAATAGCAAAGAAATGATGAAAAAGGCAGGGATACCAGTTATTCCTGGATCAGATGGAAAATTAAAAAACTTAGAAGATGCAATAAAGACTGCAAAACATATAGGATATCCGGTACTACTTAAAGCATCAAGTGGTGGTGGAGGAAAAGGAATTAGAATTGTAGAAAGCGAAGAAACACTAGAAGAAAACTACAATTTAGTTAAGCAAGAAGCAAAAGCAGCATTTTTCGATGATGAGATTTATATGGAAAAATTTATAAAAAATCCACGCCATATCGAGGTACAAATTTTAGCGGATGAACACGGAAATGTTGTTTATCTTGGAGAAAGAGATTGTACAGTTCAAAGGAAAAATCAAAAAATAATCGAGGAAACACCTTCAATTGTTATTGATGATAAATTAAGAACTAAAATATGTGAGACTGCAGTTAAGGCTGCCAAAGTTGCAGGATATACTAATGCAGGAACAGTTGAATTTTTGTTAGATAGTGATAAAAATTTCTATTTTATGGAAATGAATACAAGAATTCAAGTTGAACATCCAATAACAGAAGAAAATACAAGAATAGATTTAATCAAAGAGCAGATAAAAATTGCAGCAGGAGAAGTTTTAGGATATAAACAAAGTAGAATAATTCCAGAAGGTCATTCAATAGAATGTAGAATTAATGCAGAAAATCCTGAAAAAAATTTCAGACCAAGTCCTCGGAAAAATAACAGGACTTTATCTTCCAGGAGGAAATGGAATAAGAATAGATACAGCAATTTATGAAGGATATACAATTCCACCAAATTATGATTCTATGATAGCAAAAGTAATAGCTCATGGAAGCACTCGTGGAGAAGCAATTGCTAAAATGAAAAGAGCTTTAGAGGAAATAGTAATAGATGGAATAGATACAAATACAGATTTTCTGCTTAAGATAATAACAAATTATGATTTTATCAGAGGTAACTATGATACATCTTTTGTTGAAAAAGAAATTTTAGGAGGCGAAGCTTAAAAAAGTGATAGTAGACAAAATAAAAAAGCGTGAAGTAAAAAATATACAACCTAAAAAGCCTGTAGACATCCCAGTTGGAAAATGGGTTAAGTGTGAAAAATGCAAAGAAATAATATATAAAGAAGCAGTTCAAGAAAACTATAGTGTTTGCCCAAACTGCGGATATCATTTTAGATTATCTAGCAGAAGAAGAATTGCTCAAATAATTGATGAACGGAACTTTTGAAGAATTTGATTTAAAAATAGATACAGTAAATCCTCTTGAAATGGAAGAGTACTCAAAAAAACTTGAACTTTTAAGAGAAAAAACAGGACTTGATGAAGCAGTAAAATGTGGAACTCGGAAAAATTTTTGGAGAAGAAGTTGTAATTTGTGTAATGGATGGTAATTTTTTAATGGGTAGTATGGGAACTGTTGTAGGAGAAAAAATTACATATTCAGTAGAGAAGGCAATAGAGCTAAAACTTCCTTTAATTATATTTAGCGTATCAGGTGGAGCTAGAATGCAAGAAGGAATAATGTCTTTAATGCAAATGGCAAAAACAGCAAGTAGCATAGCAAAACTTGATGAAGCAGGACTTTTATACATATCTGTATTAACAGATCCAACATATCGGAGGAGTTACAGCATCTTTTGCAAGCCTTGGAGATATAATACTTGCAGAACCTGGTGCAATGATAGGTTTTGCTGGACCAAGAGTAATTGAGCAAACAATAAAACAAGAGCTTCCAGAAGGCTTTCAAACATCAGAATTTTTATTAGAACATGGATTTATAGATAAAGTAGTTGAAAGAAAAGATATGAAAGATATGCTATATAAGTTGCTTTTGATGCATAAATAAATTCATAGATATAAATTTAGCCTGACTTTGGAAATAATATATATGAATTTGACTTGCTCCTTGTTGGTCGACTCGAAGAAACTGTATAGAGCAAAGCTCTAACAGTTTCTACCTCGCTTCCATGCTACGCGTCGCTACGTAAATTCATATATATTATTTCCAAACGGCTAGTAATATACTTATTACAAAAAGAAAGGAGAGCATATGAAAAAGACTGCATGGGAAATTGTTGAAATTGTAAGAGCGCAAGATAGGCCTACTGCATTAGATTACATAGATAATATATTTGAAGAATTCATAGAACTTCATGGAGATAGAAGTTTTTCAGATGATAAAGCAATAGTATGTGGTTTAGCAAAATTAAACCGGAAAATCTTTTACAATAATTGCACAGCAAAAGGGAAGAAATACTAAAGAAAATATAGAAAGAAATTTCGGAATGCCAAACCCTGAAAGTTATAGAAAAGCTTTAAGATTTATGAAGCAAGCAGAAAAATTTAAAAGACCAGTAATAACATTTATTGATACGAAAGGGGCTTATCCTCGGAATTGGTGCAGAAGAAAGAGGACAAGGAGAGGCGATTGCAAGAAATTTATTCGAAATGTCAAAATTAAAGGTTCCAATTATTTCAATTGTTATTGGAGAAGGCTCAAGTGGAGGTGCTTTAGGAATAGGAGTTTCTGATAAAGTTTTCATGCTCGAAAATTCAATTTATTCGATTTTGTCGCCTGAAGGGTATGCAAGTATTCTTTGGAAAGATGCAAGTAGGGCAAAAGAAGCAGCAGAAGTTATGAAAATGACAGCAAAAGATTTAAGTGAGTTTAAAGTAATTGATGGGATTATAAAAGAGCCAGAAGGTGGAGCTCAAAAAGATGTAATAGAAACATCAGAAAATATTAAAAAGGAAATTATTAAAGCAAGTAAAGAATTGGAAGGAATAGATATAAAAGAACTAACAGAGTCAAGATATCAAAAATTTAGAAACATGGGAGAATATATCGAAGCATAAAATATTTTTTTAAAATTAAAAGTTTTAGGGAGGATCAAAAATGTTGTTAGAAAATAAAAGAATTTTGATTATGGGAATTAGAAATAAGTGGAGCATAGCTTGGGGAGCAGCAGAGGAAGCTTCAAAAAATGGCGCAGAGCTTGTTTTTACTTATCAAGGAGAAGAAAATAAAGAAAAAATAGAAAAACTGCTTGAAGAACTTCCTCGGATATAAAAAGGCTTATGCCTGTGATGCTTCAGACGATAGTGATATAGAAAAGGTATTTAAGCAAATTAAAGAAGAATGCCGGAAACCTAGATGGAATTTTACATAGCATAGCGCACGCAAATACAGAAGATTTAAGAAATGATTTTATACAAACATCAAAAGAAGGATTTGCACACGCAAATGATGTAAGTGCATATTCATTTGTTGCAACTTGCAGAATTGCAAAAGAATTAGATATGCTAAATAAAGATGCAAGCTTAGTTTCACTTACATATTATGGTTCAACTAAAGTTCTTCCTGGATACAATGTAATGGGAGTTGCAAAAGCAGCGTTAGAATGTAGTATAAGATATTTGGCAGATAATTTAGGGCCAGAAGGAATAAGAGTAAATGCAATATCTGCAGGACCAATAAAAACTTTATCTGCAAAGGGAATAAAAGATTTTAACTCAATTCTAGATGTAGTTGAAGAAAAAGCACCTTTAAGAAGAAATGTAACGATAGAGGAAGTAGGAGATGCAGTAGTATTTATGCTATCTAGTATGTCAAGAGCTGTAACAGGACAAATTCTTTATGCAGATAGTGGATATAACATAATGGGATTGTAAAGTAAGAAAAAATATGATATAATAAAAACCTAAACTCGTAGCTGTACGATAAAACAGCAGGTGGCAAATCTCTAAAAATAATTTTATGAGGTGAAAACAAATGAAGTATGTTATACTATCAGCTGCAGAAAAAGATCCCGATGTAGCACTGCATTATTTAGAAAGAAAGGTTAAAGAACTGCTACACAAAGAATACGCTACCTTTTCTCAAAACAGGAAATCAATAAATTATCCCGGAGAAAGCGCAATTTGTGATATTAAACCAGACACAGGCTGGGAACCGTTAGGTGGACACCAATTGGTCTATAATCAAGATGAGCGCCTATGGCATGCATCACAAGCAATGATTAACAAAGGAGAAAAAGACTAATCGCATAACAAAAAAAGCTCTCCTTCGTGGAGAGCTTTTTCTTATGCTTGTTATGCTTTTGCAGCATTTAATTTTTTTGCTAAATTTGATTTTTTTCTAGCAGCTGTATTTTTTACAATAACACCTTTTGTGCAAGCTTGGTCAATTTTCTTTGTTGCTTCTACAAAAAGAGTTTCAGCTTGAGCTACGTCTCCAGCTTCTATAGCTGATTCAAATTTTTTAACAGCAGTTTTATAGCTAGATTTTACCATATTATTTTGTAATGTCTTTTTTTCTATTATTTTAGTTCTTTTAATGGCTGATTTAATATTTGGCATACCTTAGGTGCACCTCCTCTTATACGTTTTTAAACTATATCGCATAATATAATACCACAAAAATCACATAATGTCAATCATTTTTTCTTATTATTCACCCAAAAAAACTTTTTTGTAAATTTTTGCTCTGTTCGCTTGTATTTTACTATGTAATGTTGTATAGTAGTTAACATAGGAAATGAACATTGTAGTAGATATGTGTTGCCACTACACTTGATAACTTTTGT
>CANPWU010000022.1 GCA_947584805.1 uncultured Clostridia bacterium
GCTAATATTATTAATACTATTATTGTTATTATTAGTGCAACTAGTGTTATTCCGTTTTTCTCCTCTTTCCTTTATTCTTGTTCTTTCGTTTTTTACCATTTTGTTCCTCCTTAGAATTTTATTTTTTTATATAAAAAACACATAAAACTTGCATATCAAAAATATATACAAGTTCTATGCGTACTTATATTTACTATTTCTATTCTATCCATTTTAAACTTTATAGAGCTACCTGTGTGTATAGCATCAAGGGTTCTAAGATTTAATTTCCTCATATCTTTTGTCCTTTTTCATTTTTACTTTTGTATTAGACTTATTTGTCAATTCATATATATTATTATATATTTACTTATTTTCTCTGTCAAGACTTTTTAGTCGACTACATTAACTGAATTTGTTATACTATTATTAATATCATTATTTTCCTTCTCAGTTTTTTTAGTCTCCTCTAACTGTCTTATTAAATTTTGTAAAGCATCAATATCTCTACCTATTTGTCCCCAATCATTTGAGTTATTTGACTCTGTTAAATTGTTATTTGCCTTAATTATAGAGTCAATTAATCCATCTATTGTGCTATTGTCTTCTACATCTATACTAATTGCATCATTTGGTGAAAGTAGATTTTTTATAGCTTCTGTTAGATCATTTCCTATAGCAACTTTATTACCTGATGCTACAACTATTTTCTTTAATATAGGAACACTATTTATTTCATTAAGTGATGTTTGATATACTGGTACCACATATAAAAGAGTATTATCAATTGGCACTATTATCATTTCTTTAGCGATTTTCGTTCCAGTTACATTTAAACTTGATATTTCTTTTGATATAGCTTCATCTTGTTCAATTAAATTATCAAGTTGCATAGGTCCAATAACCATGCTATCTCCTACAAATTTATACAAGGATAAAACATTCTTACCATTTTCTACTGTTCCTATAAGGTATGAATTTAGGCTTTCTCGTTCAGATAAATTATATGCAATAACTAATCCAATTTTACTTTGATTACCATTTTCTGATTTAACTATTGTATAATATGGTTTCATTTCAGCTTTACCAGTTCTTGAGATAGAACTTGAATATGATGCTATTTCCCATACATCATTTCCTCTGTATAAAACATCTGCTGAAACATCATGATACATTGTAAGTATTTCTGACTGTATATTATATAAAAATTCTGAATATGTAAAATATCTTGAAATACCATAATCTAATTCGCTTATGTCTTCAAATAAATTTTTATACATATTGTTATATACCATTGCAACTGGATCTGTTTTATCTGTTATATAAAATTTAGTATCTCCATTAAATGCGTCTACTACTACTTTTATAGAATTTCTTATATAATTTATTTCTTTAGTACTATTTTTATATATTACCTTCGTCTTTTGTGAATATGGGAATTCATTTGACGTTGTATATGCATCTATTACCCAATAAAGTTTTCCTGAATCTGAAATAACTAGATATGCTTGCTCATCATACATTAAATATGGTAAGATTTTTTCTGCTCTTTCTATTACATTCCTATTAAGCAAAATAGTATCATTCTTTTTTGCAAATATTAAATCAAGATTTCCTTCTTTTAATCCTACACAAGCTCTATCTAATAAACTTAAGTTTACTCCTCCATCTCCATTATAATTATATCCTGCATTTTCTGTTGCAGTTCTTGGGAAATCAAATTCTTCAATATTAGAAGATATTATCTTTGATGCATTTGATTGTGTTCCATAATATATTCTAGGTTCTTTAATTTTTGTATTTTCAAAATCTCTTGAAACATATTTAACATTTCCAGCTTCATCAGTTGTACTTGCTGAAGTTATTACAGCTCCATAACCATGAGTATATTCATCAGTACTATTATTGCCATCTAATTCTCTACCTGCAATATACACCAATGCCCCATTATATAAAGAAGCTTTTGTTTTTCCATATGTATAATATCCTGTACTTGTTTGTGTTTTCAATAAATTATTTTTTGCAACGTTTTCAGTGATAATTGGAATATTATTTATAATTTGCTCATTTCTGATTTTTTCTTCTTCAGTTATTGTTCCTGTACTTTCTATTTCCTTAGTATCTATATTTACATCATAAGCTATTTTTGTATAATTTATATTTGTATTTATATATGCTTTTTGCTTATCAAGTTCGCTTCCTTTTACAAAAAATAGATTATATCCAAACATTACAACAAATAACATAACTAAATATGTAGGAACAACTGCAAGTGATTTTATAACAACTTTTGTATTATTCTTTTTGAAAGCTCTTATTGCAATATATACGGAAAATACTACAACTGCTGCAAGTATTCTATATCCCCATAATTTTATTCCATCCATTGCCCCGCTTCCAATTAAAACTGTTTCCATTTTATCATTAAGAGTTAAAAATCCGTTTATTACAATATTCTGCATATTAAATAATATTATTGCCGCAATAAATATTGCACATAACATTGTATCAAATAATAATTGTTTTATAAACTTACTGTCCCTTAAAGTTTGCCTATTTACTCCATCAAAAAACACATTAAATACTACAATATAATAAACAACTGTATATATTGTAAAAATAATTAACATCGTAAGTGCATAATATAGAAGTTGACCAATTAAAGGTGCTTGGAACATATAAAATCCTACATCCATATTATATAGTGGATCATTTATTCCAAACTGTGCTGAATTTACAAACATTATTACTTTTTGTAAAAATAAATTTGATACAATTATACTTGTTACAAGCGCAAATATTAATGCTATTGATTTGTTAGGAAGTTTTGGTACGTTAATTTTTTCTTCTTCAAAAAACTTCTTCAATCCTCTTTTTATTGAATTGTTTATCATATATGCAATGATAAAAATAATTACAAAATTTATAATTCCTATGTCGAGTTTATATCTGACATTCTGTGAAAATACTTCTAAATATTCTTCTCCAATTTCAAAAGTTTCAATATAAGATGCTCTATAAATAATGCTTGAGCCTAAAATAAATAGAGCTAAAATTAGAAGAACTATAAGAGTTCTTATTCTTATTGATTTCTTTTGATTTGAATTTTTTTCTTCTACTTTTGTTTCTACTTTTTCGTTATTTTCTAAATTATCTGACAATATAGCATTTCTCCTTTCTTTATTTAAATTATTGCTTTTACAAAATCACTAGATTTAAACACTTCCATGTCATCTATTCCTTCTCCAACTCCTATAAATTTAACTGGTATTTTGTTTTCATGAACAATTCCAATTACTACTCCGCCTTTGGCAGTTCCGTCAAGTTTTGTAAGAATCAATCCTGTGATATTACTAACTTCTTTAAAAGCTTTAACTTGTTCTATTGCATTTTGTCCAGTTGTTGCATCTATAACAAGAAGTGACTCCTTATCTGCATCTGGTAACTCTTTTTCTATAACTCTTTGTATTTTTTCTAATTCATCCATTAGATATTTCTTGTTATGAAGTCTTCCTGCTGTATCACAAATCAAAACATCTATGTTGTTTTCTTTTGCTTTCTTTATTGCTTCAAAAACTACAGATGCTGGATCTTGATTTTCTGACCCTTTTATTATATCACAATTTGCGCGTTTTGACCATACCTCTAATTGTTCTACTGCTGCAGCTCTAAAAGTATCTGCTGCTGCAACCATTACAGACTTTCCAGATTCTTTTATTCTTTTTGCAATTTTACCTATTGAAGTTGTTTTTCCGGACTCCATTTACTCCGTACTACAAGTATAACAGCTGGCTTTGTTTCAAGTTTTAAACTATTATCGCATACTTCAAGTATATTTTGCATTTCTTCTCTTAATGCTGATTTTACATCTTCTGCATCTTTGATATTTTCTCTTTTTATTCTATCTCTTAATTTTGATATAATTTCAAGTGATGTATTCATTCCTATATCTGACATAATTAATGCTTCTTCTAGTTCCTCTAGAAGTTCTTCATCTACTTTTCTAAAAGTGCTGAATACTCCATTTATTTTATCATCAATTGATGATTTTGTTTTACTTAATCCTGATTTTAATTTATCAAAAAATCCCATTTTCTAATTTACCTTTCACTTAATAAATTTCATTTACTATATTACTTAAATAAACTTTTTGTGCAATAAGAAATTGTCTTTAAAAAGACAAAACAATCTAACAAAAAATTTTTATTTTCAACATAATATAATTCTAACTTCATTCTTTCTTGATAATCTTTACAATTATTTTGATTCATTTGCCAATACCCAGTTAATCCTGGCTTTACACTAAGTAGTTTTTCTTTATTTTCTCCATACTTTTTTATTTCTTCTTCTACAATAGGTCTTGGTCCTATAAAAGATAAATCACCTTTTAAAATATTCCAGAGCTGTGGTAATTCATCTAATTTGCTACTTCTCAAAAATTTTCCAACTTTTGTTACTCTTGGATCATTTTTTATACGATAGTTATTTTCATATTCTTCTCTTTTTTCTAGGCTTAGATCATTTATTTTATTTTCTGCATCATCTACCATTGTTCTAAACTTATATATAACAATCTCTTTACCATATCTGCCTAATCTTTTTTGTTTAAATATAACACTTCCTTTTGACGTTGCTTTAATTAAAATTGAAATAATAATGCTAATTGGTAAAGTTATAACTATGCTAATAAATGAAAATACTATATCAAATGTCCTTTTTACTAGTTCATACATATATTTATTTCCTTAATCTATAATAATTATTGTAAAGTTTTACATGTAGCTCTTATTCTTTTTAATAAATTATATCATTTAATCTAGTACTTTTCAATTAATTTATCTAATCTTTTCTCCATAAATGTTGTACGTTTATAAGAATTCCTACTTAAAAGCCATGTATAGAACGAAATATCATTTCCTTGTAATCTTCCAGCATTTTTAGTTACTATTTTTTTTACATCTTTTGCATTATCCGCATTATAGCTATACATGATATTTGTATCTGTATCAAAATTATTGTAAATATAATCACCTTTTACAGTTTTATAGCTTGATGGAACAGTTTCTTCTCTGCTTTTTGCAATATATGCATCAAATTCTTTTGAATCTTCTGATGAATATATCAATCTTTTTTCACCTTTTACAATATTTCCATATGATTTAATCACACCACCTTGTGAATTTTCATCTAACAATTCATATATGGTTGCACTTCCTTGTCTAGATATAATCATCGGAAATTTGCACCCTTTGAAATAATTTGATTCTGCAAAAACCGATGCTCCCTCTACTGCTGCAATACCATAAGAAGCATTTGAGTCATAATAATTATTATATACATGCGAAGAAGCATAATAAACTCGTGGGCACCTTGAATCTGAATGATCAAACCAATTATGATGATATGTAATATAATTTACATCTTTATCAATTCCGCATAAAGATGTCTTTCCATTATCCCAAAAATGATTATATGAAATAGTTATATATTCGCTTTCCTTTATATCTATTGCACCATCTCCTTTTTTCTTGTCTGTTTCTTCACCTTCTCTATTTTCTCCATAAAAGAAATCATTATTGTGAATCCAAATATTATAATCATTTTTTTCTAAACAAATTGCATCTTCATGAAATAGCATAAACCCTAAATTTCTAATTTCTATATTGCTCGAGTTTTTAAGAGTTAATCCGATTCCTTTTAAAGTAGCATTATTCCCAATCCCTTCAATTGTTACATTCTCTAAATCATCTATTAATATGTCCTTATTTTTTTCCCCTAATCCTTCTATATCTTCTCTCTCAATTTTTCCAATTATCCTAATTATTAAAGGCTCATTATTCCAGTTTTTTAAAATTTCACATATGCCATGCGCCATTTTCATATTTCCTTCAAAGTCTTCAATTTTTAGTGTAATGTCGTTTACATTTTCTCTTGTTATATAAATAACCTTTGCATTATCTAAAGCTTCTCCATTTTGCAAATATCCTCCAGAAAAATCTCCGTAATTTGTAGAATTTTTAGAAAAGGAAAATCCTTCTCTAATATTTGCTTCAACATTTATAGTATCACTCACAATTGAATTTTCTTCAACTTCTTCTTGTTCAATTAAAGGCACAATTTTAAAATTATAACTTCCTTTCTTTAATCCTACAGCATCTGCTCTCCAAATTCCATTTTGAACATTTCTCACTAACTCTTTATCAAGTTTTTTATATAAATCATCATCTACATTTTTTATATAAACGTTATAATCCAAAATATCATTGTTTTTCCAAATAATATATGCAGATTCAAACCCCGTACCAACTGTTATACCGGGCTTTAGAAAAGCTTTGTATATTATAATACAAGCAAAAATAGCTATAAAAAGTATTAATAAAATTATTAACTTTTTTCTTTTCATATTAATTCCTTATCACAAAATATTTATCTAGATTTGCATAATTTCTAACATTCTATCATTTATTATATTTATATCAAATCTTTCTTTAGCATATTCGTGGCTGCATTTTGCCATCTCCTCTAACTTTTCTTTATTGTTTATCATGTATTCCATTTTTTCTGCTAAATCTGATACATCCTTTGGCTTAACTAAAAGCCCATTCTTTCCTTCTTTTACAGTTTCTTTACATCCACGCAAATTAGTGGTTATAATTGGCCTTCCGAACTGCTAGTGCTTCTAAAAGTGTTCTTGGAATTCCTTCTCTTAAATAAGATGGCAATACAAATACCATACTGTTTTGTAAATATGGAATTACATTTTCCTTATAGCCTTCAAATTTTACTATATTTCTATTCTTCTCTATATATTCAGGATCAACCCCTCTATAATTTTTCTCTATTTCTCCAACTAACGTAAATGAAACATCTTTATATTTATTTTTAATAATTTCTGCAGCCTCACAAAATTCTTTTACACCTTTTACTTCAAGTGTTCTTGCTATCATTAAAAAATTAAAATTGTTTGGAAGCCTGCACATCTCAATTTTTTCTAAATCTACCCCTGAACCATCTACTATAAAAGCTTTTGACTCCTTGATATATTTTTTATCTATAAATTCCTGCCTATCTTCTTTATTCTGAAATATTACTCTTGTATTAAGCTTAAGGGCAAATTTATATCCCAAATTGCAAAATAATCTTATAACTCGAATTTTAAAAGTATCAGTTGAATATACATATCCCATTCCTGTTATCATAGAATAAATTCTAGGAACTTTTGCAACTTTTGCTGCTAAAGTTCCAAAGATGCATGGTTTTATCGTATAGTTAAAAACAATATCTGGTTTTTCTTCTTTTAAAACCTTCACAAGCCTAAAAAAATAACTTATAGTCCTAAATATATTTGCTGATATTCTATTTGTCTTTACTAGTCTTGTCTTTACTCCCATTTTTTCTAATTCTTCTAAATATTCTTCTTCAGGACATATTCCAATAACTTCGCAATTTTTATTCATAAGAGCTTGTATTAATTTTTTTCGGGTTTTTGCTAGGTTTCTTGTTTTATGTGTAACAATAGCTATTTTCATATATTTTTTAATCCTTTTCTATACATTCTTGCCATTCTTCTGTATTATCTAAAAAATATTTTATTCTTTCTTTGGATTTTTGTCTATAATACTCTCTTAAATTTTCATCTTTTATCAATTTTTTTATTGCCTCATATAACTCAATTTCTTCTTTTGTTAATGGATCTTTTGAGTTATAATACTTATTATCTAAAGCTGGAACTAAAATTCCAAATTCTTCGTTGCTGTTATTTAAGCAAAGTATTTCTCTATTTCCATACTTGCAATCTGTTGCAACTATTGGTAACCCTACGCACATTGCTTCTAATATTGCATTAGAGCATCCTTCATATAAAGAAGAATTTACAAAAATTTTAGACTTTTTAAGATATTTATATGGATTACTTACATAATCAAGTAAAAATACACTCTTATTTAACTCTAACTCATCTACTAGTTTTTGTAAGTCCTTTCTTTCTTTACCTCTACCGAAAATTACAAGTTTAAAATCTAGATTTTCTTTTACAATTTTAGAAAAAGCTCTAATTAAGTGCCACATTCCCTTTTGCTTAATAAATCTTCCAAGTGAAATAACAACCTTTTCATATTCAAAAATCTCCTGATATTTATCTATTTTTTCTTCTGCCTTTATAGATATATCATTTGAATCACATACGTTGTATATAGCACAAACTTTCTTGGGTGAAATTTTATACTTTTTTATATAATATTCTCTCATATCTTTAGAAACTGTTACTACTTTATCTGCTTTTTTCATAACATATTTATTAACTAAAATATGTATTTTCCCTTTTGCTTTAATATTATTTCTTATAGATACTATTGTCTTATCTTTTTCTTTTGATAAAACATTTACTAAATTAGGCCCTGTTAAGAAACTAATTGTGCAGTCTATTTTATACTCTTTTTTTATCTTTTTTAGCAAGCATATTCTTTTTATAAAATTAAATATCTTTTTAAATATATTGCTAGTTATTCTAGTTTTTAAATCTATGATATCTACATTTGTTTCATAGTCTTGAGTGCTATTATCAAACACAGTTAAATACACGTTATATTTTTTTGATAAATTATTAGCAAGCAAAGATGCTGCCTTTTCTGCGCCTCCGTTTGATAATTTTGTTGTTAAAATCATTATATTTTTTTCTTTTAAACTGGTCTCTATAAAATCTCTTCCCATTTTTCTATATAACTCTCTTTATTAAAATCATTAACCCTTTCAGCTGATTTTTCTCTATATTTCTTCATATGTTCTTTATTTTCTAGCATTTCATTTATTGCATCTGATATATATTCTTCCTCTTTGGTTAGCTCATCTTTTGCTGTATAATATACGAAATCTAATTTT
Source organism: uncultured Clostridia bacterium (assembly GCA_947584805.1). Classification (GTDB taxonomy): domain Bacteria; phylum Bacillota; class Clostridia; order TANB77; family CAG-508; genus JAAWPK01. The sequence goes on from CANPWU010000022.1 coordinate 8,857, forward strand.
GGTGTTAAAATGCCATATTCACATTTCTTAACATCTTTTGTTTCTCCATGATATTTTGGCTCAATTATCTCTCTATTTCCGCCATAACAGTCAGTTGCAATTATGGGAAGACCGCATTCCATAGCTTCCAAAATTACATTTGGCATTCCTTCAAACAAGCTTGGCAAAACAAATATATCAGATTTTTTCATATATGTATAAACATTTTTGTTTTTATGTCCTAATATATACACATAATTTTCTAAATTCATTTCTTTAACAAGAGTTTTGAGATATTCTTCTAGTTCTCCAGTTCCTAAAATAATAAGCTTTGCATCTTTGTTTTTTTCTACTACATTTTTAAATGCTCTAATTAAGTGCCACTGTCCTTTTTGCTTTTTTAACTTTCCTACTGTTATCACAACTTTGCTATTTTCAAATATCTTCTTATCTTGCTCGTCTATATCATAATTTTTAATGAATTCTTCTATTTGCTCTTTATTGCAATAGTTATATATTGTGCAAATTTTATCTTCTTTAACTTTATATGTTTTAATGTAGTCTTTTCTTACTTCTTCAGAAACAGCAACAATGTAGTCGGATAGTACCTTTATTGCCTTATTTTTCATTTTTGATACGTCATCTGTCTCCGCAACAGACATATAGTTTCTGATTGAGATAATTACTTTTTCATTAACTCTTGTTAAGCAATTTATAAAGTTTGCACCTGTTCCAAAACTGATACAATATGTAACTTTGTTTTCTTTTTTTATTTTTTTGATACGTTTTATCATTTTTATATATGACATTTTTTCCAAATGAATATGATGAGTATTACATATATATTCTTCTGAATTTTTCATATATTTATCATCTTCAACGTATGTAACAATAAAAGTCTCATGAACTTTAGATAATTTTTCTGCTAAATTAATTGCTGCTCTTTCTGCTCCACCTTTTTTTATTTTTCCAATTAGTATCATGACTTTTTCGTTGTCATACTTTGGGCACTTTATTTTTCTTTTTATTTTATTAAAAGATGCAATGGAAAAAAGTACAAAAAAGCATGCCTTTTTGAAATATTTATATAACATATCTTTTACTTTTTTTAATAATTCTATTATTTTTCTCACCTATTTTATATATAACTTCGTTCTTATTCTATCATTCTCAAATACTTAATGTCAATATATTAATAGCAAGGTAATAGAAATGTCTTACTGCAACTCGAAATATACAATAAATAAAAAAACTGGCAAGAGTTAATATGCCAATTATTTCTAGTTATTATTGAGCTCGTACTTGAGATATTGTATTCTTCCGTCTCTCTCCTTTACGTTTAACGTTAGTAGATTTTGTTGTTTCATGTTTTTGTTTTCTTCCTTAAAATTTTTAAATGTTTTATTGATACTTTTTAAATATTTTTAATATGGATCCCTCATTTTTCTTCTGCGAAATAATTCCTATAATCCTCAATTACTTTCTTGGTTTCTCCCATTTCCTTTATCTTTTTATCAGAAAGCCATATAACTCTATCACATAATTCTGATAATGTATTCAAATCATGCGAAACAATTAAAACTGTTCTATCCTTATCCATAATTAGCTCTTTCATTTTGTTGTAGCTTTTTTCTTTAAACTTTATATCTCCTACACTTAATACCTCATCTATTAATATTATGTCTGTCTCAAAAACTACACTTATAGAAAAGGCAAGCTTTAATCTCATTCCAGAAGAATATGTCTTTAATTGTTTATATATATCATCTTTCAATTCTGAAAATTCAATTATTTCATCTATTCTTTCCTTTATAACGTTTTTGTCAATTCCAAGTAGCATTCCAGACAAAAATATATTATCATATCCTGTTATATCTTCATTAAAGCCAACTCTTAAAGCTAACAAAGAAACATTATTATTCTTTAGATCTATTTCTCCCTTGTCAAGTGAGATAATTCCTGCTATTGCTCTAAGAAGCGTAGATTTTCCGCATCCATTCTTCCCAATTATTCCAACTATTTCTCCTTTTTTTACATTAAAACTGACATCTTCTAAAACCTTTTTTTCTTCTCTTTTTGGCTTTTTAAATGAAAACAATGTCTTTTTTAAAGATATTCTTTTTAATGTTTTATATGAAATAGATACATTTTTTACTTCTATTGCTAATTCTTCCATTAAACCACCTTTATATAATTTTTTTCATATTTATATACTAACTTGATACCTATGTAGCATATTGCAATTCCAACTATATACCATAAGGCAAGCACCAAGAAATCCGCCATTTGTGAATACAAGAATATTTTTCTAAAACTATTTATGATAAATGCTATTGGGTTTAGTTTAAGCAAAATTTCGTTAAAAGGCTTCGGTATTTTTGTCTCAATGTTATAGAAAATTCCAGAAAAATATAGAAGGAATTTTAGCATAATAGTGCTTACATTGTTTAAATCCTCAATATATGTTCCAAAATGCATTAATATACAGCATATTCCAAATGTTATAATATATAAAAGTAAAAAGTATGGAACAAACAATAATAAGTAGAAAGTATATTTTACTTTAAATAAAATCATAAGTACTAGTATTATCCCAAAAGATATGAAAGCTTTAAATGAGTAGATAAATGATTTTTCGAGTACTAATATATATTTGGGTAAATATACATTTGTTATAATGTTCTTTTTTGCTTTAATTAGTCTAACACTTGCCATTATCATTTTATCAAAATAGTTCCATGTTGTAATCCCTATGAATACAAATACTGGAAAGTTTGGCTCTTTTGACCTAAATACTATTTCTACAACAAAAATGTATATGAACATCATGCATATTGGCTCTAATATCCACCATATCCAGTTTAAATATGAACTTGAAACTTCTGCTTTTAGTTCGGCTTTTGCTGAAAACAAGGCATAACTAGAATATTTTTTTAAATCGTTTATAAATCTTTTTATTTTTATCACCTCTAAAAATACTAAATCAATTTTCAAAAGCTTGATTATATATTTCTTTTTGCCTATATAAGTAGTCAGAAATTGAGCTATCTGTTAGTCTATTCTTTTCTTTGTTCAAAATTAGTTCGGTTGATTTTTCATTTTCGTCTATTAGAATATTTTTAAATTTTTCCTTAATCTCTTGATTCGTTGTTGTTTTTATTATTGAAGAGATTATCTCATTTCTCTTTAAATTTTCTTCAATATCATAATTAATTGGAGTTTCTTTTATAACTTCATACATATATTTAAGATTTTCATCACTTACATTAGAATAATCTAAAGATTCCAAATGCCAATAATAAAATATGTATTTTTCTTCTTTTTGTTTCTCTCTTATTATATCGATTACTTCATTGGCTTTTTTACTATCTATTAATTTTATCATTTCTTTTTGATCAAGTTCTTCTTTGTTATATTGCAAAATTCCCATAATTCCTGCTCCTAGTAGTATTGCTATTAAGACTATTGGTACTATTTTATCAATTAATGTATTTTTTTCTTTTTCTTTTTCATCTGATGCAATTATTGCAAGCAAAACGAATGCTAATACCATTATATAGAAAAACGACATATCAAAATCCATAAAGCTATGTGTTAAAAGTAAAAACAAGGCAGTTACATAAATATTTTTCTTTTTTAATAACACAATTATTATTATCGAAATTAAAGATGTTATTGCAATTATTCCATAATCCATAAATAATTGTAATGGATAGCTATGTGGTTCTATTGTAATATAATTATATTCTTGTATATATTTATAGTAATATTTCCATGAGTTTCCTCCCTGTCCTACAAGAGGATTGTTTTTTATTATTTTTATTGCATCTTTATAATAAATTCCTCTTTCCCATACACTTTTATCCTTAAGGCTTATGCTATTTATCTTATCTACAAGTTTATTAGGTAAATATAGATATTTTAGAGGATGTAGCTTATCATTAATTGTAAATTCGTTTATTGTTAATCCCTCTTGCCAAATTTTGTTAGCACTTTTTAATATTACAGTTGCTCTAATTGTATCTTTTGATGTGGTAAATTTTATTTCTTTTATTCCTGTAAAATTATTAAAACTCGTTAAATGTTCTTTAACTTCATCATGATATTTGTTTTCTTCTCTAACAATTATTGTGTAATTTTCAAATTCATTCTCCTTTGCTTTGGCATTTATATCAAATTTAAAAGAATATTCTGTGTTTGCTTCAATATTTTCTATTTCATAATTTTTTACTGAAGCTTTGCTTCCTTCTTGAAAAACATATAAAGGTTTTGGAAATTTAAGCCCTAATATAAATACTGATATAACTATTATTAAAAATATTATTGTTGCAATAATAATATTTTTCTTTTTAATTTTAATTATTCTTTCATATAATTTATTGAATAGTTCAAAAAATAGAAAGCAGGCTATACACATTGCAAGGGTTCCTTCCCAAACGATAAAGAGTTTAGGAATTTCCTTTAATGCGTACCATAATATTATATATACAATACTTACTATGCCTGCAAGTAGTGTAGAATATATAATGTATATTCTTTTTTGAGGTTCTTGTTGTATTAAATTTATAATAAAAAATATTAAAAGAAATAGCCATGCTCCTCTTGAATATGTAAGTATTAACATTGATAAATTCAAAAAAAGTGCTAGAAAATAAATTGATTTCTTTTCATTTGCAAGTTTATCTATAATTAGCATTATTGATACTGCAAGTATAATTGCAAGGGAATTTGAATTTCCAAGTGATGATGCCATTACCTTTCCAAAGTTTTCCATATGGGGTATTCCAAGTTTCTCAAGATAAATATATGATATTTTTGTTGTCATATAATCAATTCCAATTATTATTAATATAATTGAACAAATAATTAAGATATTTGTAATTATTTTTACTAATTTTGGATTACTTTTTAAAGCTGGTTTTAGGATTATATATATTGAAAAGCATGACAAGTATTTTAATAAATATTCTATTGTGTCATTAAAACTAATATATGTACCAAATATTAACGGAATAATTGGGGATAAACATAGCACTAATATTGATATATCAAGCTTACTTTCTATTATTTTTTTCTTTTTATACAAAACATTGTACATTATGAAAATTATACCAATTGCTATTATTACTAAATTAAGTGGCACTGCGTTATATTTTATAGGTGTTCCCATAAAAACTGCAGATGCTAATATTAATATAATTATAATTATTTCAAATAACTTCATAATTTCTTTCCTTTGTTTTATATTTTTTTAGTCTTTCCATTAACTAAACCTATCTATTTGTTATAATCCTTATACCACTCTACAAACTTTTTAATTCCTTCCTGAAATGGCACCTTTGGTTCATATGCAATCATTTTTTTGGCCTTTGATATATCTGCATAAGTTCTTTCTACATCTCCTGGTTGCATAGGTAACTCCTTTATTTTAGGTTTAATATTCAATACTTTCACAATTGTATCTATCATTTCTTTTAAAGTTATTGGATAAGAATTCCCTAAATTTAATATTTCATAAACATTATCATTTCTTATACAATACTCACTTGCTTTCATTATTCCATCTACAATATCGTCTATATATGTATAGTCTCTTGATGTTGTCCCATCTCCATACATTGGAATTTCTTCATTATTTAGCATTAATTTTGTAAATTTGTTTATCGCTAAATCTGGTCTCTGTTTTGGTCCATATACCGTAAAAAGTCTTAGCATAATTACATTCATGCCTAATAATTTATGATACACATGTGTCATTACTTCATTTGCTTTTTTAGTTGCTGCATATGGGCTAATTGGATAATCTACTATCATATCCTCTCTAAAAGGTATTTTTTTGCAATTTCCATATACGCTACTTGATGATGCCATAACTAAATTATTAACTTTAAATTCTTTCATTACTTCTAAAATATTTTGTGTTCCCAAGCAGTTTACTTCTTGATAAAGAATAGGGTTTTCAATTGATGGTCTAACTCCTGCCATTGCTGCTAGATGTATTACTATATCAATTTTATTTTCTTTAAAAATTTTAATTAAGGCATCTTTGTCTCTTATATCGTTTCTATATAGTTTGAAATTGTCTTTTTGTTTTAGCTCTTTTATATTATCTTCTTTTATTTTTACATCATAAAAATCGCAAAAATTGTCTATTACTATGATTTTGTTTTCTTCGTTTTCTATCAATTTTTCACATAAGCTTGAGCCAATAAAACCTGCCCCACCTGTTACTAAATATGTAGCCATTTCCTACTCTCCTCTTCCGATTGAATAATATTTTACTTCACAACTTTTCATTTCTTCTGGGTGATATATGTTTCTTCCATCATAAACTATTGGTCTTTTCATTAATTCTTTATATTCACTTGGTTTAACATTTTTTATTTCTTCCCATTCTGTAAATATGAAACATACATCAGCATTTTTTAAGGCTTCTTGTGGCATCTTTGCATATTCTACTTTATAACTAAAATTTTCTTTTAGTTTATTCATTGCTTTTGGATCATAAACTTTAATGTTAGCACCTTCTTCTAATAATATTTCTATATTATCTATTGACGGAGCTTCTCTTAAATCATCTGTATCTGGCTTAAATGCTAAGCCTAATATTGCAACATTTATATTATTAAAAGTTTTAAATTCTTTTCTTGCTTTTTCTATTAGTACTATTTTTTGTTTCTTGTTAATTGCAATTGTTGCTTCAACTGATTTTAAATTATATCCTCCTTGAGTTGCTAGATAATGCAAAGATTTAGTGTCTTTAGGGAAACAACTTCCGCCATACCCACATCCTGGTTTTAAATATTCATTTCCAATTCTTTTATCATATCCCATTCCTTTAATTACATCATCTATATTTGCTCCAACAACATCACACAAATTTGCAATATCATTTATATAGCTTATTTTTATGGCCAGAAAATCGTTTGAAGCATATTTTACCATTTCACTACTTTTTCTAGTCATAAATACAATTGGAGAATTAAAATCTTTGTATAATTCGGACATAACATTTTTTGCTTTATTACTATTAGTTCCGATTATTATTCTATAAGCTTCTAATGTATCATGTACTGCTGTTCCTTGTGATAAAAATTCAGGATTACTAACTACTTCTATGTTTACAGGATTTCTTAAATTTGCTTTAATATATTCTTCTATGTTATCATTTGTTCCTATTGGAACTGTTGATTTTATTGCTATAATGCAATCTCTTTCTAGGTTTTCTGCTATTTGTTTTGATACTTCATAAACATATTCTAAATTTGCAGACCCATCTGCTTTTTCTGGTGTTCCTACTGCAATTATTATAACTTCTGCATCTTTATATGCTTTTTTGTAATTTGTTGAATAATCTAATTTCCCTGCTTTATAATTTTCTGTCATTAATTCTTCTAAGTTTGGTTCATATATTGGAGATTTTCCTTCTCTCATCATATTAATTTTATTTTCATTAATATCAAGACAAATTACATTATGATTTTTTTCGGCAAGACATACACCAGTAACTAGTCCTACATATCCTGTGCCTACAACAACTACTTTCACTTATTTCTCCTATTTTTATTTTGTATTATTTATTAAAATTATTTTATTATAACAATTTTAATATGTCAACGATATAGTTAATTAATACTTTCTAATTCCTTTATCTTATCTCTTAATTCTGCTGCTTTTTCAAATTCTAGATTTTGTGCATAACTTAACATTTCCATTGTTAATTTTTCTATTACGTCTTTAATATCTTCTTCTTCGCCAATATCATACTCACTTTGTATGTCTTCAACAATTGTAGCTTTAATTGTATCTCTTACGCTCTTTTTGATGGTTTGTGGTGTTATTCCATGTGCTTCATTATATTCTTGTTGAAGCTTTCTTCTTCTGTTTGTCTCTGATATAGCTTTTTCCATGCTCTCTGTCAATTCGTCTGCATACATTATAACTTCTCCATCTGTGTTTCTTGCTGCTCTTCCGAATAGTTTGTATTAGTGATCTTTCTGAACGCAAAAATCCTTCTTTATCTGCATCAAGAATTGCAACAAGCGATACTTCTGGTATATCTAGTCCTTCTCTTAAAAGATTTATTCCGAACTAGAACATCAAATTTACCAATTCTTAAATCTCTTATTATTTCCATTCTCTCTAATGCTTTAATATCAGAATGCATATATCTCACTCTAATATCAAGGCTTTTAAGATATGCTGTTAAATCTTCTGCCATTTTTTTAGTTAAAGTTGTAACTAATACTCTCTCATTTTTTTCTGCTCTTTTTCTTATTTCTTCTATCAAATCGTCAACTTGATTTGTAACTGGTTTTACAGTTATTTTTGGATCCAAAAGTCCAGTTGGTCTAATAATTTGCTCTACAACATTTTCTTTTGAATGTTCTTCTTCATATTCCGCAGGTGTTGCACTAACAAATATACATTGATTTATTTTATTTTCAAATTCTGCAAATTTTAGAGGTCTATTATCAAGTGCTGAAGGTAGTCTAAATCCATATTGAATAAGGCTTTCTTTTCTTGCTCTATCTCCGTTATACATAGCTCTTACTTGTGGAATTGTTGCATGTGATTCATCTATAAATAGTAAAAAGTCCTTTGGAATATAGTCTAAAAGTGTAAATGGTGCACTTCCGAGGAGCTCTTCCGGCTTATATGTCTTGAGTAATTTTCTATTCCTTGACAAAATCCCGTCTCTTTAAGCATTTCTAAATCGAAGTTTGTCCTTTCTTCTATTCTTTGTGCTTCTATTAATTTATTATTATCTTTAAAATATTTTATTCTTTCTTGCAATTCTTCTTCAATTGTAACTAGTGCTCTTTCCATTTTCTCATCTTGTGTTACATAGTGAGAATTAGGGAATATCATAACATGCTCTCTTAAGCCTATTGTCTTTCCAGTTAGTGGATTTATTTCTGTTATTTTTTCTATTTCATCTCCCCAAAACTCTACCCTTATTGCTCTTTCATTTTGATCAGATGGGTAAACTTCTAAAGTATCTCCTTTTGCTCTAAATACACCTCTTTTAAATTCCATTTCATTTCTAGTATATTGCATATTTATTAATTTCTTTAAAATCTCTTCTCTTGATTTTGTCATTCCGAGGTCTTAAAGATACTGCCATATTTTCATAATCTATTGGGTCTCCGAAGTCCATATATACATGATACTGAAGCAACAATTATTACATCTTTTCTTTCAAAAAGTGCAGCTGTTGCTGAGTGTCTTAATTTATCTATTTCATCGTTTATTGAGGCATCTTTTTCTATATATGTGTCTGTTGATGCAACATAGCTCTCTGGCTGATAATAATCGTAATAACTAACAAAATACTCCACTGCGTTCTCTGGGAAGAACTCTTTGAATTCCGAATAAAGTTGTCCTGCTAAGGTCTTATTATGTGCTAAAACAAGTGTTGGTTTTTGCACTTTTTCAATTACATTTGCCATTGTGAAAGTTTTTCCGAGAGCCTGTAACTCCAAGTAACGTCTGGAATTTCTTGCCCTCCTCTATTCCTTTTGCAAGATATTCTATTGCTTTTGGTTGGTCGCCGAGTTGGCTTGTAATCTGAATGAATTTTGAACATTTTTATTTTCTCCTTTGCATTTATTATTTTACCATTTTTTATGCAAAAATACAAGGCATTTAAGCCTTGTATTTAATCTTATGCTACCATAGGAAATAGGTAGAGTAGATGTGTATGTTGCCACTTTTAAACTTTATATATTCATACATTAAAATTTTTAACATCATCTTTGGGTGATATGATTCTGTTCCCAATTGTATCATTAAAGCATTGATTTGTCAGTATTTTTCAACATTTTTATACACAAAAATTCCAGCGATTTCTCACTGGAATTTTTGCCTTCGGGGTCTATTTTAGGACACCCTCTTTTGAATTTTAATTTTAAGGTTGTTAATAAACATCCTTAGTTTTTTTGCTAGCTTATGGCGTATGAAAACTCTACGCTCTGATACCGGGAATTCGCCACCAGACAGATCAATGAACCTGTTTTTTCTTTCTGAACCGATAGCAATGGGTCTAGTATAAACTCCATCTTGTTCTACAACGACCCTGACTTTTTTTCCTACAAGATCTTCCATCTCTTTCACTTTGGCAAATTTCATAATTTCGATTATTCTCGTTGCGTCTGCTAAATAATCTACAGAGAACACATGGTGAATTGGAAATGCTTCCCCACAATTGAGTTGCATCCATACCTTCCTTTCCCGTCCCTGTTGATAATTGGCATCCACTTCTGTTATAACTGCTGATCTTGTTTGCATTATATTCCCTCCTAGCATATTTTATCAGCATTTGTACTAGTTTTATTATATCATTTTTTATGTTGATTGTCAAAAACACATCTTCAATTTGCCTTTTTTATTACTATTTATTTGATTAAAATATAACAAAAGCAAGTGATTGTAAATACCTTCACCTGCTCATACAAATTGTAATTTATCGAGATGAATTTATATCCATTCATCATTCTTTTTAATATAAAATTTTTTCATTATTTGTGCCATTATTAAATATATAAAAATTAAAATAAATATCCAAGCTAAATATAAATA
>CANPWU010000023.1 GCA_947584805.1 uncultured Clostridia bacterium
TTTCAGCAGACTGATCTAAAACTACATGGTCATATGCTTTTAGTCTTATTCTAATTTTTTCACTTGTTGCTACTGTTTTTGTTGCCATTGTAATTTTCCCTCCTTTTTATTAATTTTAATGTTTAAATAGCATATTTGCTATTAAAATTACCTTGGCAAGTTAAAACGTACTCTGGTGTTTTGAATATCACCTTTATAAAAACCCAAAATGTGCATGAAAATTTTGGGATAAGTACATTTTCTTACCGCCTGGTCTTTGCCATAACATACTCCACTAAAGTTCCCTCCATCCCTTTATTCTTATGGGATGTAGCCACATTTAGCTTCATCGCTTAAATATCATGCTCATATATTATACAATGCTTCTGGCAGTATGTCAAGACTTTTTTTATTTTTTTACAATCTACTATGTTACAGTTCAGAGCCAAAAAGCTTAATCTAAATAAAATATAATGAATTTGTTCATAAATCTTGTTGTCGCAACCTTTACATATAAAAAATAAATATGAAAGGTTGCTCCAATCGCATTCCGCTTACGCTCCATTTGGTCGCTACGCGATTTACTCAAAATTAATTATATTTTATTTAGATTAAGCTTTTTGGCTCTGAACTGTAACTCTACTATTTAAACAAAATTTATGTCAATATCTTTTAAAATTGCTTGCAAATTTTCTAAAGCCTTTTTTCTATGACTTATTTCATTTTTTTCTTTTTCTGATAGCTCTGCATAAGTCTTTCCATTGTCTAATTCAAAAATAGAATCAAACCCAAATCCATTTGTACCTCTTGGTCTTTTAGCAATTTTACCTTTCACTTCTCCTTTTGCCACTATAAATTTTCCATTTTCATAGTATGTCATAACACATTTAAATTTTGCATTTCTTTTATTACCTTCTAGATTTTTCATTTTTTCTAATATTGCTTGATTTTTTTGTTCTTCTGTTGCATCTTTTCCTAAAAATCTATTTGTGTACACTCCTGGCCAACCGTCAAATACATCTATACATAATCCTGTATCATCTGCTATACATGGCATATTTGTTGCTAAAGATATTTCTTTTGCTTTTTTCTTTGAATTTCCTTCAAATGTTTTTTGATTTTCTTCTACTTCTATATTACAGTCTATATCTTTTAATGATATTAAATCATATCCTTTTAATATTTGTTTTATTTCTTCCAATTTTCCTTTATTGTTTGTTGCTATTAATATTTTTTTCACTTTCAATTTCATCCTTTACAATTTCATATATTATAATCTTTCAATCTCTTCCTTTTTTTCTGCTTTTTCTTTATAATTAATATTATGTTTTTCACATATTTGTTCTACATTATTTATCATATTATTTATTTGATTATCATCTTCTACTTGTTGTATTTGTTCATTAGTTGTTGCTAATAATTCTAATATTTCATTATATGTCGTTTTTGCTTCTGTTTGTTCACCTATTAATGGTAAATGTATTTCTTCTTGTAGTTTTTCTAATTTTTTGTAGATATTTTTATAATGTTCGTCTTCTAATTTATTTCCATTATATTGTGCTCTTATTGATAAAATCTTTAATTTTGATATTAATTGCCTATATGCGTTTTTTGCATTTTGTAGTTGTTTTTCTTCCATGTTCTTCCTCTTTTCTTTATTTTACATTATTTTTTAATTAATTCTGTTTAGGATTATACTCTCTTTTTTTATTTTTTGCAACTTTCTTACAAATTTTATATAATATATTTATCTTTCCATATTTGCTAGTTCATCTTGTAATCTTTTAATTTGAGTTTTTTTATATTCTATTTCTTTTCGTCTTTGATTTTCGATCATTTCTCTATGTCTTTTTCTTATATTTATCATTTGTTTTGAATTGTGTGAAGCTTTGCCTACCTCTACAGAAAAAAACTTTCCATAGCCTCTTTCTGTTTTTCTGACTCCTCCTATGTATTGGCCACAAGGAATTTCTGGGTTTTCTTGTAACCCTCTTTCAAGATATTTTGCAACTCTTTGTTGGTCTAATAATCCCTTCATTACCATTTCACAATAATTAGGATTATTCTTTAATTGTTCTAAATCTATTTCTGCTAGAACTTCTCTATATGCTCTAGCTCTTATACTATCTAGTTTTCCTGTTGTTTTATATAGTACTTGACAATCATCATATCCATACCATGAAACAACACAGTCATAAATTTTGTGTCCTTCAATGTTGAAAGGTTCTCTATCTACTATTAATCTTGTAGTATCATAAAGTTTTTTAAAATCTGCATTTTTATCATAAAAATCCACTTGTAAATTTCTATTAGAACTATTACTATATTTAACTTCAAATGGTAATTGCTTTTCTGGTTGTTTTTTATTGACTTCACTACTTATATTTTTTTTGTTTTTATTTTTTAGTTTATCAAAAAATCCCATAAAATCATCTCCCTCTATATATTATTATACTATTTTTTACATAAAATTGCAATTTTTATAAAAACATTCTAAAAATTGACATATAAAAAAAAAACGCAGTATAATATGTTTAGTTTAAGCAAGAGAGTTGTTTGTAAGATGGCAATTGCTCGAGATATGTTGACCACATATCTTTTTTTGATAACAATTAAAAAATTAGAAGGAAAATTAGTACTATGCAAGGTATAATTGAATTAAATAATAATTATTATATAAAGTATGTTTCAAATGTTAACGAATTACCAATAGGCATAACAAATATTATAAATATAAATTTAAAAGGTACTTTAAAAAAGAAAAATCTTACTTAAAAAATAAACTTTCAAGAAATCAATAGATTAGATTATAAAAAAATACTAAGACGATTACTTCGAATAAAAAATATTATATCCAGATTAAAAATAAGCTATGGAAAAATAGAAGAAAATAAAAATGTTATAGCTTATATTGTTAATTATGATGAAGAGAATAAAGATTACAATGACTTTATTTTATCTTTAAATGCTATCTTTCAAAATACAAGATATAATAGATATAATTATGTTTATGATACAGCATGTAACTATTTAGATAGTTATTTTTATGGAAAAAATTTATGTGATTTTAAAAATAATAAGTGTGGAGAAAAAAGGAATACATCATCTGCTACAGGTTGTTGTCATCATTTTAAGTACAAATTTTTAGGTCCATTGTCAAAGCTCGTTTTATGCGAATATTTAAATATCGAAAATTATACATGTGATGCTAAATGTATTTCATGTAAATTATTTACTTGTGATTATTTAGAGAAAAAGGGTATTAAATTTAAAATAAAAGATATTTTTTTGCTCGATGTTTTCTTTAATCCTTTTCAAAAATATTTTATAAAGTATATGGTTTTCACACCAAAAGAAAAAATTATAAAAATATTGTTAATACTATAATGTTTCTTTCGAAATGAAGATATCATTAGAAATAATACCAATGTCATTTTAATTGATAAAATAAAAGATAAAAGGCTGTTACTTATATAGGTAACAACCTTTTATAGAATGGGTTTGTAATAGTTCATTTTTGGAGATTCAAAAGAATTGGTCAAAAAATTTGAATGATACACATACACTATATTTGTAGTTTATTTATTCATCTTTTTTAAACAATTTTTTTATAATACTAAACAATTTCTTATACCATTTTTTTTCGATAACAGTAATACTTGTTTCTTCGACAGTATTGACATTTTTCTCAACACTATTATTATTTCGATTTTTAAAAATATTGTCTGAATTATATTTTTCTCGTAATTTGTCTTCTACTTCTTTAATTTTTTGAGCATCTCTATATCGAAATCTAGCTTTTTCTTCTTTATCACATAAAAAATCTCTATATATTAAAGATAAAACAATAATAGTTTCTTCTTTTAAAATACATTGTTCTAGTGGTTCTTTTATATTTGAGGTATATGTTGTAGATTTTTCATTTTCAATAATTTGTTTAAATTTATTTGGAATTTTATCTAACATTATATTTGGCATTAATTTAAAAATTTCACTAATTTCTACAAAAGCCTCTCTGTATATTTCTTTCATAGATTTTCCTACCTTTGTTCATTTTCTGTTTGTTGCTCTTTTTTCTCAGCCTGTGCTTGTTTATCTCTTTCAATATTTTGTATTACTTTTACTGCTTCTTCCTTTCTTTTTGCTCCATTAGGCAAGTTTATAGAGTCTCTATCCCACGATTGAAATCTACTTTGCCACATTGCCTCGACTTGTTGTTCTTCTCTTTCTTGTTTGATTTTAGTAGCTATAGCGTGTTCTTTTTGCATAAATTTACTTATTTTTTCTTCACTCCAATTAGTTTTTTCTAGTCGAAATTGCATCAGTTCAAAAACAAATTCATCATCTGTTCCGGTTTTTTCTATATATTCATGAATAAGTAATAATTCATCTGGGGCAAGACTTCTATAATTTGCTATTGTTTTATACAAATCATTAACATTTTGTAAATCTACCTCATTATTATTACTAATAAAATTGGCTCTATCCTGTATTAATTGTATAATATCTTTTTTACTTCCATCAGAATTATAAGCAAATTTTAATACTGGTATTTGGTTTATTATTTCTGGTTTAATTTCAATATATTTGTCAGCGCAAAAATTTATTAATTCACTTGCATTGATTTTTCTTTGAGCAAAATTTACTTTTCCTATACTTTCATATGATTCTTTTCCGTCTATTTTAAGCATTTCATTTAGAAACTCTTCCACTTCTTGTCCTTTAAATAAATCTGGTTTATAGTATACCTTCATCATTCTCATTGCCTGTTCAAGTCCAAAATATTCAGCTTGATATTCCATCATTAAATTTGTATAGTTTTCTTTATAAAATTTAGGATATGCTTTTCTCATTATTGTTTCTAATGCAATTTTATATAAATTTCCATTGTACTGATTATTTCCATTATTAGGTCTATATATTTCACTATATTGTTTTGAATGTACAACTTCATGAAATACTGTTTGTAAACCTCTTACAAATTTTAATGTATCTTCGCTTGTTAAATTATCAACCACTTTTGAAGAATATACAACTTCTGACTTTCCATTACCATAACTTACACATTTTGCATTACTATTATCATTAAATCTTTCCATATACTCAGGATTTTCAAGTATTTTTACTACAACATCATTATCTATTCCATAGTTATTTGTATATGATTTTGCAAAATAATTTATAATTACTTTTGCATCATTTTTGTTCCAATTCCCAATCTTTATTTTCATTAAATATCTTGTTGACATTTCATATAAATATTTTTGATCTTTATCCAATAAATCTAATTTATCGGCATTTTCATTACACCATGCCACTATTTCTTCAAAACTTTCTCTTGATGGTTTAGCATTTTTAAATTTTTCAGCTAGTTCATGTGCTTGCATAATTTCTCCTTTGTTTTTAAAACTTTATTTTTTTTATTTTATACTACATGTACATAAAAGTCAATATTTATGCGTTATACTGTTAAAAGTTTTCAGAAATTTCACCTTATGGTTTTCAGAAATTTCACTAAACAAAAATGTTATAATCACTTCAGATAGGAGGTGATTTTTTTGAAGAATAAAAAATATGCTTTACAGCTAATCAAAGAAAAAATAAATGGCACAAGAATTATTATTTATGAAGAAATAGCTACTTTAACAGCTTATTCTAAACGTCAAATTTTAAATTTTTCTAAAGAAATTGAAAATAAGGATATTGATTCTTTCCTTATCCATGCTAGTAAAGGCAAAACTCCCAATAATGCCACTAGCTCTCTAGAAATTGAATACATAAAAGATTTCAAGAAACAATATCCTAAAATTAGTATATCACAATTTATGGATATATACCACGAAGATATAATTTTTAATCCAAATAAATTGGAAGATATTTACAAATATAATTTAAAAAAACGTAGTTATTCTTTCTTTAAAGATTTCTATCGTAACAATGGATATGTTTCTCCTAGAAAACATAGATGTTTCAAAGGTAAAGACTCTCATCCTTTGCGTGATTCTTCTCCTAGAAGAGGTATTTTAATTATGATTGATGGCACTCCTCATGATTGGTTCGAAAATGGTAAAAAATTTTCTTTACATCTAGCTGTTGATGATGCTACTGGTGAAATTTTAGCTGGTTGGTTTATGCCTACTGAATGTTTAGAAGGATATTGCCATATGCTCAAAATTTTAATAGAAAAGCATGGTATTCCAGAAAATATATATTCTGATAAGCATACTATATTTAAAAGCCCTATAGATGGAAATTCGACTCAATTTGGACGTATTTGTGAAGAACTTGGTATTAATATGATTTTAGCTGAAACTCCTCAAGCAAAAGGAAAAGTTGAGAAGAAAAATGATACTGTGCAAAGTAGATTATTAAATGATATTAAACGCTACAAAATCAAAACATATGCTGAATTGAATGATTTCTTTAATCGTGAATATATCAACTATTTAAATCGCAAATTTGCTTATGCTCCAAAAGAAACAGAAACAGCTTTTGTACCGTTAGGTAAAAAATTTGACTGGACAAATATTCTTTGCACCAAACAAGAAAGAAAAATTTTAGATGGTTGTGTGTTTTCTTATGCTAACAATTATTACCAATTAATTGATAATAAAAACGTAATAGTTAAAATTTTTAAAGGCACTACAATAACTGTTATGGAAGATATTTTTGACCATACTGTTAGAGCTGAATATCGAAAAAAAGTCTATGCTACTAGACAAATTGCAGGACACAAACAAGATCCAGTAAAAAGGCAACAAAAAATCCAGAATCAAAAGGAATTAGATGAATATCTAAGATTACAAAATTCAAAGCAATAAGCAATATGTTGTCAATGAAAGAAACGTATAAATTGACATACTCCTTGACTTATCTACTTTATGCCGTTTCTGTAATTGGACAACATGACGTATTTTTATAATTTTGTTAAGGTGGTTATCACATAATTTGTGATAACCATCTTAGTTATTTTAAAAATTTGTTTGGTGAAATTTCTGAAAGTCTTTAACACTCCAATAGTTCTTGTAAAATCTCTATACAACTTTCAATACTAGAAATCCAACTTTCTCTACCATCAATTGATTGCCCTAATTTTCGTTCTAACTGCATTATTTTCTTTTCTACTTTCTTTTTAAGTATTGAATTTCTTATTAGTTTTTCTATTTGCTCTTGCTGTTTCTTTATGATGTATTGTGCTTTTGCTAAATCTTTATCTTTTATAATCATTTTAGAAAATCTATTAACAATTCCATTAAAGTCATTATTTATAACTCTTATATCTTCTTCTGTTATTAGAGGCACAGTTGCTTTAAATCCATTTTCTATTTCTTCAAATTCCATAATTAATCCTCCAATAATTGTTCAACTTCAAAATACAATATCTCATCGCTGTTATAATAAAATCCTTTTTTGTCATTCTGTAAATGATTAAAATCACCCATCAAAAAGACTTCATATACTCCATCTAAATCTGGACATTCACAATTTCCATCTATTTTCATTCCATTTTTGAATATCATTTTCCATTTGTACCTTTTATTATTACTGGGATTATTCATTTGTTTTTCGTTCTTCATAATACCTCTTTTCTACTTGCGATTTTTTCGCAACTACTGAAAATCAATATATCTTTACTCTCACAATAGATATAGAAGATTTTTACACTCATTTTGGAAACAAAGTTATTATATATAATCTTAACTTTGTTCCTAAACTCACAAAGTTTTCGATTATAAGAATAAGTAATTTCTTCGAAGCATTTATTCCATAAATAACAAAAAAGAGCAATGCAAATAAATCTGACTTGTTAAATCAGTTATCTACATTGCTCAATTTCTAGAGCTTCTCTTATTAAATTATTATTATATTATCATAGATTTTAGCACTTGTCAATAGTAAGTGCTAATTTTTTTGGATTTTTCTATCAAATAATCAAATGCACTTATGCCAACACTTTCAATATTAACAATGATAAAATTGGGATAGAAAATCAAATAAAATACCAGAAGAAAATTGAAAAATCTTCCTGTATTATATAAATACTAGAAAAATTTTCGTATATTTTATGCAAAAATATTGCATAAAATATATTGTAAAACCTTTTGGAATTTTACGGTTGTTTGAGGAGGTAACAACAGCCCCCTACCTTCTTCATAATATAGGGGTGGGGTGGCATATTATTACATATATGACTTATTAGACCATATTCGTAATTGATGCAATACAGATATATCAAGCATTGCAAAGATTTATAATAAAAAAGTAATGCAATAATTAACGCAATAGATTTTATGAACTAATTCCTACTGTTTTTGTAGGATATATAAAATCATAAGAAGGTAATCATTATATATAAATATAAACATAAATATATACTTATTATATAAAATACAATAAATTGATTATATATAGTATATCATATATATACTACTCATAGTATATATTATACTATATATATGCTAGTATTCTAGCGAATATCCAAAATCAAAGATTTCGTCCCTACGGCATCCGCATTAGAAAAAAAGTTATATTTTTTATATTGTCATTTTATAGGATATATTGTATAATATGTATGTTCCTTTAATTACCTCCAGAAAGGAGCAGATTATGGATAATAATCAATTGATTATGTTCTTAGTTGTATTAGTAATAGTATTAACAAATGGGCATAATCACAAAGACCAAGACTAGGTACTTTAAGTACATAGCAAAAGAGTAGGAAGCCTGAACAATTTCCTACTCTTTTTTTGTTCTTCTCATTACCTCCATAATTGGAGCTATGAATAATAATCAATATATAATATAACACCGACCAAAGTATTATATTAGTTGAATAAATGGAATAGAACAGATTGTTTTCCTTTATTCTGATATTATTATACTATAGAAAAATAAAATTGTCAAACATAATAAAAAAAATTCACACTCCTTTGGTAGAAAAGGAGTTTTTATTATGGAAAAAGAAAAGAAACAAAAAAATGGAAAGCCAAAGGCTGTAGCTAATGGAGAGGGGTCATTCTATCATTCTGAAACATTAGATAGATGGATATTCCAATATACGGAGCCTTCTGGTAAAAGACAAACATTAAGACAAAAGAAAAATGAAAGTGAAAGAGCCTTTAGAAAAAGAGTAACTGCTATAAAAGAAAAATTAGATAATGATACTTATATTGCAAAAAATAAAGATACAGTATATTCACTAGCAAAAGAATTAAATGAAAGCCAATTTAAAAGAAATAAAATAAAGCCTTCAACTTACAATAGAAATTTATATACTTTAGAAATAATAAAAAATAGTGAAATTGCAAATATACCTATACAAAAAATCACATTTATTCAAATACAGCATTTTATAGACAAACAGCAAAAATATTCTAATTCAAACATAGATAAAATATTCCAATTTTTAGGCAGAGTATTTGAAGAAGCTCTAAAAAGAGATTATATTGTAAAAAATCCTATGTTAAAAGTTGAAAAACCAAAGTCTGAAAAAAAAGATAAAAAGGTAGAAGCTTTTACCATAGATGAGCAAAAAGTGTTTTTGAAAGAATTAGAAAATAAAACAAAATTCAAAAATATATTTATTATTGCTTTATATAGTGGTATGCGTATAGGAGAAATTTTAGCACTAAAAAAAGAAGATATAAACTGGAAAGAAAAAACTATAACAATAAAAAGAACTTTGTCAAAGACAGCAGATGGGAAAGTTTCTTTAAGTGATGATGGGGATACAAAAACTTATAATTCTTTAAGAACTATTCCTATTTCTTCATTATTTGAAAAAGAATTAAAACAAGCCTATAATAATACTTTATTAAATATAAATAATTTATTATTTATACAACCTACAGGAAAACTTATAAATCCTTCTAATGTAAATTCTGAATTTAAACGAATATGTGTAAAAGCTAATCTCGCCGTTAAACCTTATATAATAAAAAGAAAAGGAAAAGATGGAAAAATAAAAGAAATAAATTCTAAAACAAGTGCTTATAATGAACATAAGCTAAGACACACTTACGCAACTAGAATGATAGAGGCTGGTGTTCCAACAGAAGTATTGCAAAAATTATTAGGTCATAAAGATATATCTATTACTATAAATACTTATACAAGTATATTTGATAAATATAAACAAGAACAAATTGATAGATATGTTGATTACATTCAAAATACTATCTAAAATGCTATTGCATTACTATTGCATTAAAAATAGTAAAATAAAATCCCAGATTACTTATATTTCAAGTATTCTAGGATTTTTATTTATGGTGCAGATGGCCGGAATCGAACCGGCACGGTTTATTCAACCGCAGGATTTTAAGTCCTGTGCGTCTACCAGTTCCGCCACATCTGCATTTAATTATTATATACGTGAACTGGTCTTTATTACAAGTACAGTTGATATTATAATATTTTGTTTTTAGTTTGTCAATACATTTTTTAATTTTTTCAAACTTTTTAATAAAAAACTGTTACAATTCAAACTAAAAAAGTTTGAACTATAACAAAAAAATTATCATCACCAATAAGCCAGAAAATATCGCTAATAAAAAATTTAATAGATTTTTTCTCAATACTTATCAGTAGCTATATAATAGAATATATTAAACCTAATCATTTGTACCTGTTCCATCAAATGGTATGAATTTATTTACAATACTTTCAGGTTTTACTTCTTCTGACCTAAACATCATAAATGAAGTATTAATTTTATTTTCCACTAGTTGTTCCATTTCTTCTTGTGATGTGTGTTCTGCTAATACTAATTCACTAACCAAAATTTGTTTAGCATTATTTAGCATTTTCTTTTCGCCTGTTGATAAACCTTTTTCTTTTTGTTTAAAGCTTAAGTTTCTTACAACATCTGCAACTTCGTAAATATCTCCACTTTTCATTTTGTCCATATTGTCTCTATATCTTTTATTCCAATTTTTATCCATTTTTGTCTCATCTTTTTCTAATATTTTAATTACTTGATCTGCAGATGCTTTATCTATAATATTTCTTACTCCTACTGTTTCTGCCTTTGCTGTTGGAATCATTACCTTTACCTCTCCAGGCATTTTCAATATGTAATAAGATTGTTTCTCTCCTAAAATATCTTTTTCCTCTATTGAATCTATTACTCCTGCTCCATGCATTGGGTATACAATTTTATCGCCAATATTAAACATGCAAGACAACTCCTTTCAGTAATTTTGATATATTAGTAATAAAGTTACACAAAATATTAAAATATTATAGTATTATAATATTTTATAACTTTATTGGATTTTTTAACCATTATTATTATACTACAAAAAATGGTAAAAGTCAAAGCCTTTACCATTATTTTTTTATGTATATTTTTTCCATTTTGCTTGAGACTGTAAGCAAAAAAATTTTTTGAAAAAATTTTTTTAGTTTGTATTTTTGTCTATTTTTCTTTCATTATTCTTTTCTTGTTGAGCCAAATCCTCCTACTCTTTCTCCTTGGGCTATATCATTATCTGTTACAAAATATTTTTGGAATATTGCTTGTCCGTATTGCTTCACCTTTTTTTATTGTAACATCTTCTTCCTTTATATTATAAAAAGCAAACATTATGTGACCATCATTGTCTTGATTTCCATAATAGTCTTTGTCTACAACTCCTACACTATTTGCCAATATTAGTCCTTTTTTCTTTGGGTTAGAACTTCTATTATATAGTAATAGCATTTCATCATCTTGCATATAAGCTTTTAATCCTGTTTTTACCAAAGTTGGATTTGTTCCTTTTTTGAAACTTGGTATTACCGTATCTTCTGCTGCTTCTATGTCATATCCTGCTGAATATTTTGTTTTTCTTATTGGTAAATTGATTTGTTCATTTTCAAATCCTTTTGCTACTTCAAAGCCTCTTACCTTTTCCATTTTAAGTATCATTCCTTTCTTTTATTTCATAATTTTTATAATATTTCTTCCTTATTTTTTCATAAAACATTTTGATTGTCAATATGTAACAATTATTTTTCGACAAAATATAATAATAATAGTTACTAGTATGTATTAAAAAATCATGTATTAAAGGTTGAATATATTTTTTCTCATAACTGATAATTATTAATAGGAGGCGCTTTTATGGTTGAGCAAACTATTTTACTTAGTGAATTGCCTTTAAATCAAAAAGGTTATATAAAAAAATTAAATTGTAGTGGAAATATAAGAAGAAGATTGTTAGATTTAGGTTTTGTAGAAGGTGCTCAAATAATGCCTGTTTTAACCAGTGCTTTAAATGACCCTCGTGCATTTTTTATTAGAGGTACTTTAATTGCAATTCGAAGCGAAGATGCTAGCCTTATACTAATAACTTCTAAAATGTAACTTTTCTATAATATTTTCATACTATGTAATATAAAAATATAAATTTAGGAGGTTCTATATATGGGGCTTTCAAAATCCTCTACTGGAAGTTCACTATTGACAAGTGATTTAGAGTTATTAGATAATAATTGTAACTATGTTATTGCTTTAGCTGGAAATCCTAATGTTGGGAAATCCACTATTTTTAATAATTTGACTGGAATGCATCAGCATACTGGTAACTGGCCTGGAAAAACAGTTGGAAATAGTACAGGTCACTGCTTTTATCAAAATGCCGATTTTCTCTTTGTTGATATTCCTGGTACTTATTCTATTATGTCTAATTCGGAAGAAGAAGAAATTGCTAGAGATTATATTTGTTTTGGTCATCCTGACTGTACTGTTATTGTTGTTGATGCTACATGTTTAGAGCGAAATTTGAATTTTGTATTTCAAACTATGGAAATTACTAGTAATATTGTTATTTGTGTTAATTTATTAGATGAAGCTAAAAAGAAAAAAATACATATAGATTTGGATAAATTATCTATTGAACTTGGTGTTCCTGTTGTTGGTGTTATTGCTAGAAAAAAGAAAACTTTGTCAAAATTAATGGATGTAATAAAAAATGTATGTTCTTCTACAAATATTATAAATCCCAAAAAAGTCTATTATAGTACGGTTATTGAAAACTGCTTATCTGAACTTGAAAATGTTTTAAATAGTCAATTTGAACTTTCTTCAAATTTATCGCGTTGGATTGCTTTGAAGTTAATTGATGGTGATAAAACAATTTTGAATTCTATTGAAAAAAATCTTAATATTGAATTATTGCAAAATCCAACTATTCAAGCTTGTGTTAATTCTATTTGGGATACTTTAAATTCTAATAATATACATAAAAATGATTTTAGAGATATGATTGTTTCTAGTATTATGTATCAGGCTGAAATAATATGCAAAAAAGTTTGCACATATGAAGATGAGAATTATTCAAAACGAGATAGGAAAATTGATAAGATTTTGACTTCTAAAAAATTTGGTATTCCTATTATGATTTTGTTTTTAGCAGGTATTTTTTGGTTAACTATTGTTGGTAGTAATTATCCTTCTGAAATTCTATTTTCTATGTTTGGTTGGTTTCAGAATAAGTTGCTGTTGTTTGCTGATTTTATACACTTGCCTGCTTGGTTATCATCTATGCTAATTTCTGGTGTTTACCAAACTTTGACTTGGATTGTTTCTGTTATGCTTCCTCCTATGGCTATTTTCTTTCCTCTTTTTACTATTTTGGAGGATTTAGGTTATTTGCCAAGAATTGCTTTTAATATGGATGGTTTCTTTAAAAAATGTTGTTGCACACGGTAAACAGATGATTACCATGTGCATGGGAGTGACAATGTAGTAACAATTTAATTTTTGTTTTCATCATAAAAGATTTTTTCTTTATAATTTTTTATTGATACCTTTCTATTTTCTATTATATTTTGTGGCAAATTATCTATATCACACCATCTTATTTCTTCTATTTTGTCTTTCTCATTAATTTTTACTTCTCCTTGCCATTTTGTAACTTTAAAATATCCATTTATATATTCATTATTTTTTATATCATGCACTATTGTTACTAATTCAACGTCTTTTATGTCTATGTCTATTCCTATTTCTTCTTTTGCTTCTCTAATTAGAGCCATTTTCATTGTTTCTTTTTCCTCTACGTGCCCAGATGCACTAAAATCGTAGTAGTTATCCATATATCCAGTGTTTTTTCTTTTTTGCAATAAAATTTGTTCTTTTCCATTGTTATTTCTGATTAGCATTAATATTACTGCAATAGGTGTTTTAAATCTGTCTTTATGTTTTCTATTTATGCAAAAATCCATTGCTTCTTTTTTCATAAATGTAATTTTTTCATTTAATCTCTCGTAATTTTCTTTTGATGAATTATGTATATTAGATATTGTTTCAATTTTTTGTTTTGCGTGGTTATTGTAAAATTCTATTCCTTTTTTTATTTGTTCTTCAGTTACATCATAATGTCCTAAATTGATAAGTTCAAATAAGTCCTTCCATTCATCTTCTATAAATTGTTCTTTTTCTATGTATTCATTTATAATGCTATAATCTGTATTTTTATATAAATTTATTAGTTCTTCTTTTGATAAGTTTATAGTTTCTAATAATTTTGTTGAAATGTTTGCTAATTGTTCTTTTTCTAGTATTTTTTCTTTCAAATAATCTTGTATTACCCTAATTGCATAATATAAAGTTGTTTTTTTCTCCTCTAAAATGCTTGCTCCTGCGTAATCTCTAATGTTAATTAATTTTGATCTGATTGTTGCTTTATGATTTACTTCATCTATTATATTTAATCTGTTTTGGTAGCCTTTGTCTAAAAAAGAATAAGATATTATGTTGTCGAAATTTGCTTTGATTATTTCTTCATAATTGTCACAATATATATTTTTTAAATCTGTTAATTGTTGATTTCCCCATAATGCTACATTTCCATTATAATTTACCCAAAAATTAAGTCCTAAAGTTCCATTTTTATTTAAAATTACTGATGGATTATCAAATGCACTTTGTTCCATATCATCATCAAATATTTTAATGGCTTTTTCTAATTGTTCTTTATTTGGGTTATTTAAATTTGGTTTTAATGTAGAATAAAATGTTTTAGCTATTCCAACATAAATTACATATCCGTCTTTAAAGTTCATTTTACATCTATATGGACTAATTTTTATTACTTCTTCGTTATCGGAAATGCCGCTTTCTTTTGTTCTTATTATTTCAAAATCTTTCCTTATTTTAGCTAGGTTTTCTATTGAATCGTCTCCAATTAAAGTGTGTAATTGTAATTCAAAGTCTTCTTCATCTGGAAAATATTTTTTGTATATATCTATTATGTTGTTGATTTGATTATAGCCTATTTGTTTTATGTGCCATTTGTCAATACTTAATCTTATTATTAATTTTGTTTTACTTTTTCTTTGCATAAAATTAGAGTAAATTTCAAATATTATTTTTTTTGCTTCATTATAGTTTTCTCCCCACATTCCGTTTGTTACTAATATTAGTCTATCTGTTTTTACTTTCTTGATAATTTTTAAAATTTGGTCATATTTTTTAAAAGGTTCTCCACCTCCTATTACTAGTAAATATCCATTATTTGATTTATTTATGAATTCAATAAACTTGTCTGTTCCATAATCTGAAAATTCAAATTGTTCTTGTGGGTCCTTTTTTAAATCTTTTCCTGATTTGAAAAAACAATGTGCACATCCAGCATCGCAAAATTTTGTAAGAAATATGCTGGCTAGGCTTTTTCCTTCAAATTTTTTCCTTTTTTTATTTGGTATTCGCACATTTTGTATTATTTCGTTTATATATTTTTCTGGTGTATAAAAAATATTATCATTTGATTTCATAAGAAATTCATTCCTTTCTTGAGTTTATAATTTAAGATTTTATCTTTGTTCTTCACCGTTTGTCTCTAAATAAATTATTTATTACTTTTAAATCATTATGAGAATCCCAATCAATAAATAGAACTTTTCCTTGTTGTAATAGATATTCTAATGTAAATTCATGTATGTCCATTTTTTCTAAACTTTTTGATAGTTGTTCTATGTTTTCTCTTTTTCTTTCAATTTCTTTTACTGCTTCTACAAAGTCTGTAAATATTTGATTTTTATTTAGGCTTTTATCTTTTGGTACATTTATTTTGTCTATTTTATACCTCATTGCCCAATCTTTTCTGCTTGCCCTTAAATATGCTTTTTCATATTTTCCATTATAGTTGTTTATATCTCTATGATTGGAATTCCATATTTGTTCTACTGTTTGTGTTTCCATACTTTTTAATGTTTGGCTATTATCAAATGATATTCTACCTATTGAAAATTGTTGATTTTGACTATTGTTTTTCTTAAAAAACCACACTTCTGAAAATTGTGTGTTTTGATTATATTTGTTATAAAATTCTTCTAGTTCTTCAATGGTTCTTATATTTACATTTGGAAGTGCATTTATTTGATTTTTTCTTACTAATGTTATTGTGTATAAGTTAGATTTGCCTTGATTTTGTAATATATCGTTTTTTATGTCTTTTACTAAGTTTGATATATCACTTATTTTATATCTGTGAATTTCATTTTGTAGCTCTTCCATTGTTCTTATTCCGAAACATTGGTAATATTAAATGTTTTTTCCATTTTAATGGTTCTTCGTTCATGTTTTCCCCTTTTTGATATTATAATGTTAATTTTATTTTAAAATTTTCATTTGGATTAGTTGTTTCTGTTTTTTCCTCAATAATTATTTTATCTAATAGTTCTTCTATATAACTTTCTATATTGGCTTTTGTAATTGTTAGTTCTTTTAAAATATGTTTTTTTAAGTTTTTATTGTAATTATTTTGGTTTTGTATTTTTAAGTTGTTTCTTTCCATTTTTTTTAGTTCTGCATTTATTTGATTGATTTTATTTTCTATTATTGTTTTTTTAGTTATTAATTCTTTTTTATTTAAAATACCATCTATAGCTAAATCTAATAATCTATTTTTTTTACTTTTTAATTTTATTAACTCATTTTGTAGTTCTGTTTTGGTTTTATCGCTTTTCTCGATTTTTGAATGGCTATTGTATAGTTTTATTAGTTCTTCACATATTTCGTTTTTATAAATTTCATATTTTTTTAATGTAGATATTAAAATTTCATATATAAATTGTTCTTTTACGTAAGGAATTGCACAATCTTTTCTTCCAATTTTATGAAAATTTCCACAATACCAGTATATTTCATCATTTTTGTTTTTATAGTGTTTTATTTTTCTTACATAACTACAGTTGTGTTTTTTGCAATATAATTTGCCTGACAATGGATATTTACTTTGATGTTTTTGATATTTTGTAGATAATTTGCTTCTACTTAATAATTTTTGATTTGCTTTTTCCCACAATTCTTCTGATACAATTGGTGGTACTTTTTCATAATCTTTATAAATTTTCCAGTCTTTTGGCTTGTTAAAATTTCTTTTTTTACTTCTATAATCTATTACTGTTGATAGTCCTCCTGTATAATATCCTTTATATTTTGGATTTCGTATTATATTTTTTAGTGTATTTTGATGTATTGGATTTCCGGTTTCTATTATATAGTCCTTGTCCTTCTAAGATAGTGGACAGTTTTTTTAGTCCTATTTGATCTTCATTTGCATATATGTTAAAAATTTTTCTAATTAGATTTGCTTCTTGTTCATCAATTACTAGTTTTCCTTTGTCTTTTTTGTATCCCCATATATTGTTTGTTCCTAATACTGTTCCTTTTTGAATGGCTCTTTTAAATCCAAATTTTGTTCTTTCTGATATTTTTCGTACTTCATCTTGTGCCATGCTAGACATTATTGTTAATCTTAATTCTCCATCATTTGAAGCAGTTATTATATTGTCTGATAGAAAATAAACACATACATCATATTCTAATAATTTTCTGGTATATAGTAAACTGTCTATTGTGTCACGTGAAAATCTTGATACTTCTTTTGCTATAATTAAATCAAATTTTTTGTTTTTTCCGGTCTTCTATCATTTTCATGAAATTTTCTCTTTTTAGTGAGGTTGTACCACTTATGCCTTCATCAACATAGCCTTTTTGGTAACTCCAATTTTTATTTTTTTTTATGTATTCTTCGAAAAATTCTACTTGATTTTCTAGTGAATTTATTTGTTCTTCTTTTTCGGTTGAGACTCTTGCATAGTATGTGACTTTTAAAGGTAAATCAAATATTGTTTTTCCGAGTAAAAATGCTTGTTTCATTTCATAGAGTGTCAATACTTTGTTTTTCCTTTGTATTAGTTTTTTTTATAATTTTATTCATATTTTTGATTTCTATAGAAATTTTTTGATCTATTTTTTTTGATGTTTCTTCATATAGTGCCTTTTCTATTACATTTTTCTCGTATAATATTTTATTTATAACCTTTTCTATTTTTAACTTAATATATGTTTCATCCATTTGATTACCTCTCTTTTTAATGTTTATTGAGGTATTTATTGTTTTATTCCATTTTTATATAATTTCTAAATTTCGTAAATAATGTTTTTCTTTGTTAAAAAACTACCATCTTGTTATTCCCATGTGCATGGGATTTGGTTGTAATGCTGCTGGATGTGTAGGTTGTAGAATTATAGATTCGCCCAGAGAAAGGCTAATTGCAATACTTACAAATAATTTTGTACCATGTAATGGAAGATTTCCATTTTTAATAGTAATAAGTACAATCTTTATAGCTGGATGTATAAAAGGTTTTGCAAGTTCTTTTATATCTACACTGACTGTTATTTTAGTTATTTTATTAGGTATATTTTTTAGCTTAATAATTTCAAAATTATTATCTAAGACAATTCTAAAAGGAATGCCATCATCTTTTATACTAGAGCTTCCTCCATACAGAAAACCTCAATTTGGAAAAATTTTAATACGTTCAATTTTTGATAGAACATTATTTGTATTAGGAAGAGCTGTTGTTGCTGCTGCCCCTGCTGGTCTAGTTATTTGGTTATTTGCAAATATTGGAATAAATGGTGTGAATTTATTAACTATAGTTGCAAATTTCTTACAACCTTTTGCTGAGCTCATGGGGTTAGATGGATATATTTTAACTGCATTTATTTTAGGTATTCCAGCAAATGAAATTGTCTTGCCTATTATTCTTATGTGTTATCTTGGTGGTAATTCACTAGTAAATTTAGAAGATACTTTTTCTATTGGTCAAATTTTAATCTCAAATGGTTGGACTATTTTGACTGCTATTAATGTTATGCTGTTTACTGTTTTGCATTTTCCTTGTGCTACTACTCTTTTGACAATAAAAAA
>CANPWU010000024.1 GCA_947584805.1 uncultured Clostridia bacterium
AAAAAACTATTGCAAAACAAAATGTTTTGTGGTAATATATTACTTTAAAAACCAAAGAAAGGAAAATAAAATCATGGGACTCAAAATACGTTTCTATGCATCAATAAAAGATGCAACAGATGAAGAATTAGACTTGCTAAAATATTATCAAAATACAGAGAAAGGATATTGCATTTATTGCATAAAAGCAGCAGAAATATGTAGCGAATTTATCGCAAGATATTTTCATAAAGCTGTGACAATGCCAGAACTGCTATTGAACAAAGTGATAGAAGAAAACTATGAAGAAAAAGATTATCCAAATGCTAAACAAGATATGTTTAATGGAATATATAAAGCAAATACAGACAAAATGTTTAGTGACAACAATTCTGATTTTGAATTTAAAGCATTCAAAGAATGCAAAGTTGTTAGAGAGAAACTACTTAAAAAATATGAAGACATAGGTATAAAACTAGAAGAAAATATAGAAAAACCAAAAGTAGAAATATATGCACTTTTAACTGTATAGACTAAGTAAAAAATTATAAAATTATTAAAAAGCGTTTAAAACGCTTTTTTCGTTATATACAACACACCAAAATAGAATTTGCCCAACAAACAATTTCTTAAATAAACATTAATAATCTAATTATGTAAAACAAACTATTGACGAATACATACAAATATTATAAAATAATGATACATGCGTAAGCATTGCCTAAAAATGATAGGAGGAAAACCAATGGGTGTAAGAAAAGCAGTTATACCGATAGCAGGATTTGCTACAAGATTTTTACCAGCATGCAAATCTGTTCCAAAATGTATGCTTACTATACTAGATAAACCTATTATTCAATATATTGTTGATGAAGCAGTGGAATCCGGTATTGAAGAAATTGTTTTAGTTATTGGCAGAAAAAAAGATGTTGTACAAGACTATTTTACACAAGATGAAGAACTTACTAATTTCCTAATAGAAAGAGGAAAAGAAAAATTTATACCACAAGTTACAAATTTAGCACACGGTGCAAAATTGCATTTCATAGAGCAGGAAGGTGGAGCAAAAGGATTAGGTCATGCTATATATCAAGCAAAAGATATAATAGGAAATGAACCTTTCGCAATTCTATACGGAGACGTAGTTTTCCATGGAGAAAAACCTTGCTTAAAAGAAATTATTGAGAAGCATGAAGAATGTGGTGGATCTGTTATAGGAGTAGAAAAAGTAGATTGGAAAGACGTACCTAAGTATGGAAATGTATCTGGAGTACAAATTGCAGATGGATTTTATAAAGTAGAAAAATTACAAGAAAAACCACAAATAGAAGAAACAAAATCAAATCTTGCAATTTCTGATAGACATGTTTTAATGCCAGAAATATTTGATTTCCTTGAAAAAGTAAAACCAGGCAAAGGTGGAGAAATTCAAGTAACAGATGCATATAATGCAATGGTAAATACTAAAGAAGGTGTTTATGCTTATGATTACAAGAGCAAGAGATTTGATTCAGGAGATAAACTTGGATTCGTAATGGCAGCAGTTGATGAAACTTTAAATAGACCAGATCTTAGAGAACCATTCATAAAATTTTTAAAAAGCCTAGATTTATAAAATATAAATGCAAAAGAGTTTATCTAAAAATGATAAACTCTTTACATGTGCTCATAGCTCAGCAGGATAGAGCAGTCGCCTCCTAAGCGACAGATTGTGGTTCGAGTCCGCATGGGCACACCATAGGAAAAAATAAGGAGTGAATAAGAAGTAGAAAATTTAGAAGAAAAATCAGATGAATATTATATGAAAGAAGCTCTAAAAGAAGCAAAAAAAGCATATAAAAAAGAAGAAATACCAGTAGGAGCAGTAATAGTTAAAAATGGAGAAATAATTGCACGAGGACATAATCTAAAAGAATTAAAGCATGATACAACAAAGCACGCAGAAATAATTGCAATACAAAAAGCAAGCAAAAAACTCGAAGCATGGAGATTAGAAGGATGCAAATTATATGTTACATTAGAACCATGTACTATGTGTGCTGGAGCAATTATAAATTCAAGAATTAAAGAAGTAATCATTGGGACAAGCGATCCTAAAACTGGTGCATGCGGTTCTGTTTTAAATTTATTTGAAGATTATAAATTTAATCATAAAGTAGATTACAAATTTGGAGTATTGCAAGAAGAAAGTGAAAAAATACTTAAAGATTTTTTCAAAGTTTTGAGAAAGACTAAAAAATAAAACAGATTTTAGAGAGGAATGATAGCAAAACGTGGAAGATTTAGAATTCAAAGCAAAAAATGTTATACGCTTTTTTACAGTAGTATTTATTATTTCATTAATAATTATTATTATTTGTCTTCTTATGCTTAAATATTCAGTAGAAGGCGAAGAAAATATGCCATTTGAAATTTCACAACTTATTGTAGTAAGTACAGCTGAAGGAATTGATACAGAAGGCGAAAATATTTGGAACTTTAATTTAATGCAAAACAATGACATATATTTATATATTTCAAAAAATAAAAACCATGAAAAAACAGAAATAATAAAAAGTATAACATTAGACAATTTCGAAATAGACAATAATCCTAAAATCGGAAAACTTGTAATATACAGACCAAGCAGTAATGCAGAAAAAAACTTTGAATATTTAGAAGAATACCAAATAAATGATAAAATCACATATGTAGGAAGTGAAGAAAGCAATACAAAAAATTTAGAAATAGCAAATCAAGGTGGAGTTATAATATTTAGAATATGCAATGATGATATTCGGAAAATATTCTACAAATGAAGAATCTGTAACTCACGACGGAACACTTCTTTCAAAAATAAATGTAGGATACGAAGATATAAAATGTACAGTTTCTTTTGATGTTACCATAGAAATTGTTTCAAGCACAAAATTTACAGGCAATATTTCTTTAGAATTACCAGTTGGAGATATTACAAAAAATGAAAAAGCAAGTTATGAAAAAACAGACTTTAAAGATGTTATTTTCAAAAGAAATTAAAAAATAGTTGTAAAAAATTAAAAAACATTATATAATAAAGGAAATCTAACTTTTGCGTGGAGAGTAATTTTCAATAAAAATTTACGAATCTCGTCAGGTCCGGAAGGAAGCAGCGATAAGTAGAACCTTTTATGTGAAAAATTACTTTCCACAGAGAAGTTAGATTTCAAATTTTAAGTCTTAAAGGAGTAAAATTATGGCATATACAGCACTATATCGTAAGTTTAGACCACAAAATTTTAGTGAAGTAGTTGGACAAGACCATATAATACAAACATTAAAGAATCAGATAAAATCTGGAAGAATAGGGCATGCCTATCTTTTTACAGGAGGAAGAGGAACAGGAAAAACATCAACTGCTAAAATATTTGCAAAAGCAATAAACTGCCTAAATCCTAAGGATCGGAGAACCATGTGGCGAATGTGAAATATGTAAAGCAATGCAAGACCGGAAGTCTTACAGATGTTGTAGAGATGGATGCAGCTTCAAACAACAGTGTAGAAGATATAAGAAGCATAAAAGAAAAAGTGAATTTTTTGCCAACGCTTGCAAAATATAGAGTATACATTATTGATGAGGTGCATATGTTATCTACAGGAGCATTTAATGCACTTCTTAAGACTCTAGAAGAACCACCAGAACATGTTAAATTTATACTTGCAACAACAGAACCTCAAAAACTATTACCAACGATACTTTCTAGATGTCAAAGATTCGATTTTAAAAAAATCTCAAATGAAGATATAATAAAAAGACTTAAAATAGTTTGCAAAGAAAGTGATATACAAATAACAGATTCAGCTTTAAATTTAATTGCTACATTATCAGAGGGTGCAGCAAGAGATGCCTTAAGTATTCTTGAAAGATGTATTCAAGATCGGAAATAGCAATATAGATGAAGATAAAATAAAAGAATTAGTGGGAATTCCGAAATTTATATATATAAATAATATAATTTGCGGAATAGTTGAAAAAGATATAGAAAAATCAATAAAAGCAATGAATGATGTCCTAGATGAGGGAAAAGACTTAGAGAATTTTGTATGGGAAATGATAAAATATACAAAAGATATTTTAATATATAAAGTAAGTAAAAAACTTGAGATATATAGTGAAGAAGAAGAAAATGAAATTAAGAAAATTTCAGAAAAAGTTTCGAAACAAGAACTTATAAATATAATATATAGTTTATCAGAATTAGAAAATAAGATGAAAATATCTTCACAAAAAACAATAATTTTCGAAACAGAAATTATAAAATTATGTGCAGATGAAAGCTGTGATGAATCTAGCTTTACAACACCTGCAAAGACCAAAAAAGAAACTGAAAAAGTCATTGAAAAAACTGCAGAAGAAGTTAAGAAAAAGGAAACGCCAAAAACTGTAGTGGAAACAGAAAAAAACAAAGCAATAGATAACTTAAATATAGATACAAACAAAGAATTAAATACAAAAGTTCAAGAAACAAAACAAGAAACAGCGCAAGCTAAGCCAAAAGTTTTGGCCAAAGGCGAAAATCTAAGCGATTGGCCAAAGGCTATAAATAACTTAAAAAAACAAGGCAAAGTAATGCTATATGCAAATTTAATAAATACAGAAGCTGTAATGATAAATGATATGACAGTTTCAATAAGATTTAATAGCGGATTAAATGCATTTAGGAAAGAACTATTGCAAAAATCAGAAAATCTAAATGCTTTAAATAAAGAAGTAGCAATGATTTGCGGAAAACCAATGCAAATAAAATTCGAAGATGCAAGTTCAAGTAATGTAAATTCAACAAGTAATACAATTACTAAGGAAGAAAAGAAGGTAGAGACTTTAAATAAACAAGAAGAACAAGACGATTTAAGCGATTTAGATATACCAATAAATTTTGTAGAAGAAGAATAGGAGGAATTTAAAATGTCAAAAAGAGGAGGATTTCCAGGAGGAGCAAGTTTTGGAGGAATGAATATTAACAAACTTATGAAAGAAGCTAAAAAGATGCAAGCAGATATGGAAAAATCACAAGAAGAATTGCAAGAAAAAGAATTTGAAGCAACAGTAAGCGGAGGAGCTGTAAGTGTTAAAGTAACAGGAGGAAAAGCCCTAAAAGAGATAAAAATTCAAAAAGATGTTGTAGATCCAGATGATGTTGAAATGTTAGAAGATTTAATTCTAACTTGTGTGAATGAAGCTTTAAGAAAAGTAGATGTAGCACAAAGTGAAAGCTTAGGAAAATACAACATTCCTGGATTAATGTAGTAATAAAAGCGAGGAAAATTTATGTCATATTATTCGCCATCAATAGAAAAGTTAATAGAAGGATTTGAAAAATTGCCAAGCATAGGTCATAAAACAGCAGTAAGACTTGCATTTCATATACTAAATGCTTCAAACGAAGAAGTAGAAGAATTTATAAATGCAATTAACGCAGCAAAATCTAATTTAAAATACTGTTCAGAATGTTTCAACATATCTGATACAGATCCATGCCCAATATGTGCTAGCCCTAAGAGAAATCATAATATTATATGTGTTGTAGAAGATGTAAAAGACGTTATTGCAATGGAAAGAACACATGAATTTAAAGGGGTTTATCACGTATTGCAAGGATCAATTTCACCAATGAATGGTATAGGACCAGATGATATAAAAATTAAAGAATTATTGCAAAGAGTGCAAAAAAATCCGAAAATTAGCGAAATAATAATCGCGACTAATCCAAGAGTTGAAGGAGAAGCAACAGCAATGTATCTTGCAAAATTGCTAAAACCAGTCGGAATTAAAACAACGAGAATTGCTAATGGAGTACCAATTGGAGGAGATCTAGAATATACGGATGAAGTAACTTTAGCAAAAGCTTTAGAAGGAAGACGTGAAATTTTATAAAAACAAAAAACAAAGAAAACGAGAGAAAAAAAGAGAAAATGCAAGCAAACAAGAGAAAACTATATTAAAATAGCAATAGTAAATAATTGAATAAAAAACCCATTTAAGGTAAAATCTATTAAGTAGAAGAAAGAAATGTATTATCCGTAAGAAAAAATAGATGTACAAAGGAGTTCTTATGAAAAAATTACTAATTGGTATTAGAGCAAGTATCAAATTGATTGCATTATTTGCAGTTTGCAGTATGATAATAATTGCTATAATAATGAGTATATACAAACCAATATATAGTGTTACATTTAAAGGAGAGATGATTGGGTATAGTGAGAATAGAGCTGCTCTCCAAGCAAAAATTTTAAGATATCAAGAAAATGGTAATGAAGACGATGTAGCATTTGTTCAAATGGATGAAATGCCAGAGTACAAGCTTTGTTTCTTAAAAAGAGGAATTGAAACAAACGATGATGAAATATTTTCTATAGTAACAGGAACAGGAACAACATACTATAATTACTATGCTGTAGCGGTTGGTGGAGAAGAAAAGGCATATGTTTCAACATTTGAAGAAGCAGATTCAATAGTAAATCAGTTAAAAGAAAAAGATAGTAAAAATGCTAAGGATTTGTCAATAGTAGAAAAATATGAAACAAATAAACAAGAATATAAGACTGTAGAAGTTGCGGTAAACGAACTTTATGAAAAGAAAATTACGCAAGAAATACAATCTAATATGGGAAGAGTAACAAGAGCAGGAAATGGTGGAACAACATACAAACCAATATCTATTGCATTCATAAAACCAATACAAGCAACGATAACATCAAGATTTGGTAGTCGTTGGGGAACAACACATAAAGGTTTAGATTTTGGAGCACCATTGGGAACATCAATTAAAGCTGCAGCTGAAGGAACAGTTACATTTTCAGGATGGAATAGTGGAGGATATGGCTATCTAGTTATAATTTCTCATGGAAATGGAGTTCAAACATATTATGGACATTGCAGTAGTCTACTTTGCAAAGTAGGAGATTATGTTGAAGCAGGAGATGTTATTGCAAAAGTAGGTAATACTGGAGATTCACAAGGATCACATTTACATTTTGAAATAAGAGTAAATGATATAGCATATAACCCAGAATATTATTTATAAAATTATAAAAAAAGCAAAGGAAAACTTCCTTTGCTTTTTTAATATACTTATGGTAAAATATTAAAAAATATAAAAAAGAAGGTTAAATAATGAAAATTTTGATATTTTATGCCGCATATGGTGGAGGACACTTAAGTGCAGCAAATGCAATAAAACAAGAAATAGAAAAAAATTATCCTGAAAATGAAATAGAAATGATAGATTGCATGGAATATTTAAGCAAAGTAGTAAACTATTTAACAGTAAAATCCTATGAGCAAATGGCAAAAAAAGTCCCAAAAGCTTGGGGAGTAATATACAAAGCTTCAAGACATGGACCAGTTGCAAAAATAAGCAATTCATCAAATAGGCTTTTTGCGGGAAAATTAGGAAAGCTTATTAATAGAATAAATCCTGATTTAATAATTTCAACACATCCATTTTCAACGCAAATGTGTGGTGTTTTGAAAAAAAGAGGAAAAATAAATATACCAATATCAACTGTATTAACAGACTTTAGATACCATGAGCAGTGGCTTGTAAAACATGAGTATATAGACAATTTCTTCGTTTCAAATGAAAATATGAAAAAAGATTTAATAAACTATGGCGTAGCAGAAAATAAAATATATGTCACTGGATTTCCAATTTCACCAAAATTTTCTGAAAAATTTAATAGAGAAGAAGTATTAAAAGAATTTGATCTAAAAGATAATATGAAAACAATTTTACTTTTTGCAGGCGGGAAAATGGGGCTTGCAAGAAAAAATATATTTGAAATATTAGAAGATTTAACGCTAATTTCGGATAAAGTTCAAACAGTTGCGATATCAGGTAAAAATGAAAAAATATATAACAAATTTATAGAAATTGCAAGACTCCACGAAAATGTAAAAATCCTTGAATATACAAATAAAATTCCAGAGCTTGAAAGTGTAACAGATCTAGTTATAACAAAACCTGGAGGAGCAACAGCATCTGAATGTATTGCATCTTGCACGCCGATCTTTATTATAAACCCAATACCTGGGCAAGAAAAAGAAAATGCAGATTATTTAGAAAAAAATGAGCTTGCTTTTTGGCTTAAAGAAGGCGAAAAGTTTGAAGATAAAATAAAAGAGGCATTAAAATCAGAAAATCTAAACAAAATAAAAGATAATATGAAAAAAATCCATAATGTAAATTCAACAGAAAAAATTTGTAAAATTATTTTTGAAGATAAAAAATAGTATAAAAAAAACATAAAAGTAAGCTGAAATAAAAATAATCTTACTACTTTTTTTTATGCAAATTATGTGATAAAATACAAAAAGAAAAAATAAAATTCATATATGAAGAAAAGGAATGAAAATATGAAAGAAATTAAAGTTAAAGATATTATAAAAATAACAAATGCTAAAATGCTATGTGGAAACGAAGAAGAAGTACTTTCTAGTTTCAAAAAGGATACAAGAGAAATATTAGAAGGAGATACTTATGTCGGAATTAAAGGCGAAAATTTAAATGGCAGTGAGTTTTTTGAAGAAGCATTCAAAAATGGTGCAAAAGCATGCATATTAGATAATGTAGGAATTTCTGATGAGATTTTAAAAAAATACAAGGATAAAGTAATTTTAATTACAGAAAACACAATTACTGCTATGCAAGAGATTGCAAAATATAAAAGAAGTTTTTATAATATACCAGTTATAGGAATAACAGGAAGTGTAGGAAAAACAAGCACAAAGGATATCATAGCAAGTGTAATGTCAAAGAAATATAAAACACTAAAAACAATTCGGAAACTATAATAATCATATTGGAGTACCATTAACAATACTAGGATTAGAGGATCATACAGCAGCAGTAGTTGAAATGGGAATGAACCATTTAGGAGAAATAAGTGTATTAACCCAAATTGCAAAACCCACAATGTGTGTAATTACAAATGTTGGAACAGCACATATTGGAATTCTTGGTTCGAGGGAGAATATTTTAAAAGCAAAACTTGAAATACTTGAAGGAATGGATGAAAATGGAATAATTGCAATAAATAATGACAACGATATGCTACATGATTGGTATCTAAAAAACAAGGGTAAAAGAAATATCATGACTTTTGGTATAGAAAACGAAAGTGATATTATGGCAAAAAATGTTAAGTTACGAGATAATAGTAGTACTTTTGAAGTAGAAGTTGATAACAAAAAATATGATGTTAAAATAAATGTACGGAGGAAGCCATTTTGTAATAAATGCGTTATCTGCAATATGTGTAGGACTTAAAAACAATATTGAAATGGAAAAAATAATACAGGGAATAGAAGAATTCGAACTTACAAAAAATAGAATGGAAATTATTGAAAAACAAAACGGAATTAAGATAATAAATGACTGCTATAATGCAAATTATGATTCAATGAAAGCTGCAATTACATATTTAGGCAATATGAAGGAAAATAGAAAAATTGCCATACTTGGTGATATGTTTGAACTTGGAGAATTTTCAAAAGACCTACATGAAAAAGTTGGGGAAGAAGTATATAAAAACAAAATAGATATATTAATTACAGTAGGAGAAAATTCAAAAAACATTTGTAAGCAAGTAATTTCATTAGGCATGAGCGGTGGAAATGTTTTTTCTTATGATAAAAATGCAGAAGCAATTCAAAAGATTAAAGAAATAGTTAGGGAAAATGATAGCATTTTAATTAAAGCATCACATTCTATGAACTTTAAAGAAATTGTCGATGCATTGAAATAAAAATATTCATGTAATAAAAAGGAGAGATTTTTATGAAAATAGCTGTAATTTTTGGAGGAACTTCAACAGAACATGATGTTTCCATTGTATCAGGAACATCAGTTATAAAAAATTTAAACAAGGAAAAATATCAAATAACTCCAATTTACATAGACGAAAATGGAGAATGGTATGAATATACAAAAGATGTAGAAAGAATAGAAATTGCAGAAATCGGAGAAAAATTAACAGAACTTAAAAAATTAGATAATGTAATGGAAACTTTAAAAGAACAAGACGTAATTTTTCCAGTATTGCATGGATTAAATGGAGAAGACCGGAACTATTCAAGGGTTATTTGAACTTTTAAAAATTCCTTATGTTGGTTGCAAAGTATTAGCATCAAGTGTTGCAATGGATAAAGTATATACAAAAGTTATAATAGATAAAGCAAAAATTAAACAAGCAAAATCAGAATATATAAGAAAGTTTGAAGATAAATATATTTACATTGATAAAGAATTTAATGAAAGAGTTTGTACATTAGATGAAGTATGCAAACAAGTCCAAGAAAAACTTAAATACCCAATGTTTATAAAACCATCAAACTCAGGTTCAAGTGTAGGAATAAATAAAGCAAAAAATTTTGAAGAATTAAAAAATGCAGTAGAGTATGCAAGCAAATTTGATAAAAAAATATTAGTTGAACAAGGAATTATAGGGCACGAAGTAGAATGTGCAGTTCTTGGAAATGAAGAAGTTATAGCTTCAAATGTTGGAGAAATTAAGGCAGCAGATGAATTTTATAGTTTTGATGCAAAATATAAAAATGCACAGTCAAAAACACTAATTCCAGCAGATATATCAAAAGAAAAACAAGAAGAAATAAGAAAATTGGCAGTAAAAGCTTTTAAAGCGATAGATGGAAAGGGCTTATCAAGAGTAGACTTTTTCGTAGAAGAAAATACAGATGAAGTATATTTAAATGAAATAAATACAATGCCTGGATTTACTACAATAAGCATGTATCCAAAGCTTTTTGAAAGTGTACGGAATAAGTTATACAAAATTATTAGATAAATTAATTGAACTTGCATTAAAAGAATGATATAATTATAACACCATGAAATATGGAGGATGTTAAATGATATTTAAAGATTATTATAAAATACTAGGATTTGAAACAAATAAGGTCTCAATAGAAGAAATAAGGAATGCATACAGAGAACAAGCAAAAAAATATCACCCAGATTTAAATGATGGTTCGAATGGAGCAGAAGAGCGTTTTAAAGATATAAATGAAGCATATAGAATATTATCAAATGCACAAAGTAAAAGAAAGTATGACAAATCTTGGAATAGTAATATAGGCAAGGTGAAAAATAAAGAAAATAATGCTAAAAATATGAATACAAGTAGTAATGCTTTTGGAGAAGTATTTAATATGCTTTTTGGTGCTAAAAAAGAAAATAAAAAAGAAGCAGGAGCAGTAAAAAACAAAAAGGTACAAGCAAAAGGAGATAACATAGAAACTGGAATTAATGTCAGCATAGAAGAAGCATATTTTGGAGCAAATAAAAAGATATCACTTCGTGCAGTTGATGGAAAAATGAAAAACTTTACTGTAAAAATTCCTGCAGGCATTAGAGATGGAGAAAAAATAAGAATAATTGGACAAGGAAAAGCACGGAAAAAATGGTGGGAAAAATGGAGACTTGTTTATTAAGATAAATTTCGAAAATAATAAAAAATTTAAGATAGAAGGATGTAATCTTTATACATATGTAGAACTTACACCTTGGGAAGCAGCACTTGGCGCAAGAGTAAATGTACAAGGAATAGATGGCGAAGAAAAAGTATACATACAGAAAGGCATTCAAAGTGGAGAAAAAATAAAAATTCAAGGAAAAGGATATAAAGATAGTAAAGGCGGAAGGGGAGACTTAATTGTAGAAATAAAGATAATGGTTCCTAAAAACTTAAGTGAAGAGGAAACAAAAATTTTTGAAAAATTAAGAGAAATATCAAAATTTAACCCAAGACAAGCTTGAAAAGTTGACAAAACAATAAAAATAATGTATAATTATGTTTAGTGGTAAAATTTTACGAAAGATAATTAAGCACTAACGTAATTAGAAAGAGGTGCAAAAATGGATATAACACAGGGTAAACATTTTAGTATCACTGATCCAAAAGGAATAAACACAGTAATTTATCAAGTAAATAAAACAGAAAAAGAATATTTAGAAGAATACCCTAAATATACTTTGGAAAGATTAGACTTTACATCTGAACTTAGAGGAGATACAACAAGAAAAACATATTTTGTTGATGAACCAATTCCAGATGGAAACCAACTTGTTATTCTTTCTTTTGGAAAAGAAAAAGTAGTAATAAATATGGGTGTATTGCAGGGAGACGAATTAAAAATTTCTAAAAAACCAGCACCATTTAAATTTGACACATTATATTCAGAAAAATCTGATGAGTATAAAGAGTTTAATTATACACCAAACTTAAAAAGACCTATATCAATTATAGATCCAGAAACAGCTGAGGAAGTAAAGCCGGTATTATATTTTGATGAAAAAACAAATGAAGTAAAAGGAAAGTGTAAATTAAAACCATATAAATCTTATTTCGCATTCGAAATAAGAGAAGACTAGGAGGAAATAAAAATGACAAAAAGAACAAGCAATCCAGCATCTGCAAAAATAGACACAAACTGGAAAATTGATGGAAGTGAGATTTCAACTAAAGAGGAGAGAACGCAAGGCTTAGAAAGAGAAGGAAATTCACAAGAAATAGAAAATATCCTATTAAGCCAAGGATTTATTCAAGGACCTGATGGAATGACAATAAAAGTTGAATCTAATACAGTAAAAAAAGATGCAAAAGGAAATGTAGTAGAAAGAAGAACTGGAGACGGACAAATCCTTACAAGTACTGAAAGAGAAGAAAGATAATTTTAAATTAAACAAAAGAGTAGGTGAAAAAATTGCATTATAAAATAGAAGGAACAATAAGAAGGAATAAAAATAGGTTTATAATATTTGCAATACTATGGTTATTTATGGCCATAGTTATTGTTATGCCTATAAGTTATGGTCAGCATAATGCTAACGTAAATGGAGTATTTGATTTCGGAGTATTTATAGAAAATTTCACTGGTGCGTATTCAAAGCTTGGAGAAGTAGTCAGTGGAGTTTTTTCATATTTTTGGGAATATTTTAGCTTACTTTGGAAATTTACTTTAGTTTATGCAGTATTCATGTTTGTAGGATTTGTCAAAACAGCACCTAAAAATGAATATTCAGATATAGAGCAAGGATCAAGTGATTGGGCAGGTAGAGGAGAACAATATAAAGTATTAAGTAGAAATAAAGGTATAATACTTGCAGAAAATAATTATTTGCCAGTAGATAAAAGAGGAAACGTAAACGTATTAGTAGTTGGACGGTTCAGGTTCTGGTAAATCTGCATCATTTTCTATACCTAATGCATATCAAATGTTAGGTTCTTATGTATTTACAGATCCTAAAGGAGAACTATATGATAAAACAGCTGGATTTTTACAAAACAATGGTTATGATATAAAAGTATTAAACTTAGTTAGACCACATAATAGCGATGGATATAATCCACTTATGCATATATCATCAGAACTTGACGTTGACGTTATTGCACATACAATAGTAAAAGGACAAAAAATAGAAGGTAGTACAGCAGATCCTTATTGGGATGATATGGCAGAGATACTATTAAAATCACTAATATATTATTTAATAGCAACAAGACCACAAGAAGAGCAAAACTTAGCAAGTTGTGCAGAACTTGTTAGAGCAGCAAATACTAAAGGCGGCAATAACTTGCTTTCAGAACTTATGGAACAACTTCCATATGATCATCCAGCAAGAATGTATTATAAGTCAATTGAAATAGCACCAGAAAAAACATATGGTTCTATTTTAAGTTCACTTCAATCTAAACTTGGAAAATTTGATTCAAGAGAGATAGCAGAACTTACATCAACAGATACAATAGATTTTGAAGAAATAGGAAAAAGAAAAACAGCAGTATATGTTATATCATCTGATACACACACAGCTTATGATTTCCTACTTACAATTTTCTTTGCCCAAATGATACAACAATTATATGACTTTGCAGATCTACAAGGAGGAAGATTACCAGTACCAACATTCTTTATACTAGATGAGTTTGCAAATATTGGACAAGTTCCAGATTTTGATAAAAAAATATCAACAAGTAGAAGTAGAGGAATACAATTCAGCGTAATTTTACAGAACTTAGATCAATTAGAGGCAGTTTATGAAAAATCATATGAAACAATAATTGGTAACTGCGATACACATGTATTTTTAGGAAGTAACTCACAAAAAACAGTAGAATATTTTTCTAAAGCATTAGGAGAAAAAACAGTTGAAAGAACTTCTATTTCTGTAAATAAAGATAGGCAAAACTGGATGCAAGGTAAGAGCGTATCAGATCAAATAAATGCAAGAGCGTTACTTACACCAGATGAGCTTAGACGTTTTGATAATGATTACTGTATAATATTTGAAAAAGGAATAAGACCAATAAAAGCAAAAAAATATTACTATTTTATGAAACCGGAAGCTAAAAAACTTGCAGAATATACTCTAAGTCATAATGATGCAAGAGATGTAGATAGAGGAGAATGGAGAAAATATAATCCATATAACCCATATGTTGAAAAAAAAGGTGGCGGAGCATCTCAAGACCTTCAAGTTGAAAGTCTAGATGATTTGTTTGAAGAGGAAACAAAAAAAGAAGAACAAGAAGCACCAGTCCTTCCACAAGATAATAATATTCAAGAAGAACCACAAGTCCAAGATATTAAAAAAGAAGAAAATACACAAGAAGTGCCTGCACCAGATTTACAAAAAGAATTGGAAGAAAAGTTTGATGAACTTTTTGGACCAATAGATATGTAATAAATTATATAAAAAGATTTAGCTTTGTTAAAGCTAAATCTTTTTTACTATTGTGTAACGAAAACCCCCTGTTTTACAGGGGGTTCTAAAGGCTTTTAGCTATGAGTAGAAAAAATCCTTCTTTTTGATATAATAATTATGGTTCGCCAACCGTAAATAAAAATCAAAAAGGAGGATTTTGTCATGAAAGACAATAATAGTTTAGCACATAGCACTTGGAATTGCAAATATCACTTGGTATTTGCGCCAAAATATAGAAGAATGGAAATATATGGAAAGATAAGAAAAGATATAGGAGTAATAATAAGAAGATTATGTGAGCAAAAGGGAGTAGAAATAATAGAAGCAGAGTTATGCCCAGACCA
This sequence comes from uncultured Clostridia bacterium, assembly GCA_947584805.1. Taxonomy (GTDB): domain Bacteria; phylum Bacillota; class Clostridia; order TANB77; family CAG-508; genus JAAWPK01. Next base: position 15,068 of record CANPWU010000024.1, read on the forward strand.
TATACATATGTTAGTTAGTATACCACCGAAATATAGTGTAGCAAGTATAATGGGTTATTTAAAAGGAAAAAGTAGTTTGATGATATTTGATAGACATGCAAATTACAAGTACAAATATGGAAATAGGCATTTTTGGTGTAGAGGCTATTATGTGGATACAGTAGGCAAAAATAAAAAAGTAATAGAAGAATATATAAGAAAACAATTACAAGAAGATATAGCAGAAGATCAAATAAGTATCAAAGAATATGTGGATCCATTTGAAAAAGAAGAAAAAGAAAAAGAGAGAAAAATGAAAAAAGGATTAGGACCACTTAAGTGGTAGCCTGAGAAAGAAATGCGGTTGGCAAACCATTCAAGAGGGCTTAAGCCCAGAAGTGCCAGTACAAAAGCCTTCTAGGCTAAGAACAAACCACCAGTTTTACTGGTGGTTATGATT
>CANPWU010000025.1 GCA_947584805.1 uncultured Clostridia bacterium
TCAATTTCTTAATAGTTTTTTAATTTCCATTAATTTCTTATTCCCTTTTTTGAAATTATATAGTATAATATAAATAGAATTTAAAAAAAGAAAAGAGTAGTTTTATATGAAGATTGAAAAACTTGATGAAAATAAAATACGTATTATCTTAAATATGGATGATTTAAATGCTCATGATATTGATTATCAAACATTTATGTCTAACTCTATTGAAACACAGAGTATATTTTTAGATATGTTAAATACTGCTGAAAAAGAATTCGGATTTAATACTGATGATTGCAGAATAATGATAGAAGCTGTTGCTTTAAAAGATCGGTAGATTTATTCTTACAATTACAAAATCAGAATTTAGTGAAAAAGAAAAAAATCTTTTAATTGAGAAGAAAAAAGTAGCAAATAATTCTAACAACACATATCAGTTTCCTAAAAAGAAAAACGTACATATTAGAAGAAAAGTTCAAAAACCATATGCTCAAAAAATGCTTTATTCTTTTGAATCATTTGATGCCTTTTGTGATTTTTGTACTTTTATGAATAAAACAAATTATAAATCGGAGTTATCAGACTTTGCTAAATTTGCAAGCTTATATGAATATAATTCTAATTATTATTTAAATCTTACTGGTATAAACTTAGATACAAATTTATTAGAATTCTTATGTCCAATTATTACAGAATTTGCACATTTTGTAGATAGTCCAGAGCTTTTTGAAAGACAAATTACTGAATATCGGAAAGCCTATTATAAAAGAAAATGCTCTTGAAGTTGGAGTTAAATATTTTGCTAAGAAAAGTAAAGCTGTAAAAGTTAAATAAGAAATAGAGACTAGCATAAAACGAGAAGGCAATATAATTAATTTATTAAGTGCCGCGCAGCGAAGAGGCGCGTAGGCGCCCAAACGTAGTGCAAGCGAAGTGCGAATGGAGCAACCTACCATTTTCTTTCTAATGGAGGTTGCTCCAGCAAGGCACGAATAAATTAATTATATTGCCTTCTCGTTTTTTATTTATTACTTAACAAACTTTTGCTGTATCTTGCTCTTCTTTTTTATCTTCTTCTTTATAATATTTCGCAATCAATTCATCTAATTCAGTACTTATTTTATAAATATAATCATAGTCTCTATTTTCTTCTATACTTTTATTTAATTCTTCCCTTTTTTTACGTATTTCATCATCTATCATATATTTTTCCTCCATATTTAACATTCTTTATTCTTTAATGATAAAATATCACAAAAATCACTTTAAGTCAATTAAATTGTTACTTTTTTAAAGATTTTCGTAAGTCATAATTCATCTTTTTTATTAGTTTTTTTATGATGCATATTGTTTTTTGTGTATATTCGACGGCAAATTTCTTGTTTGTAATATAAATGTAACGTTTTTGTAACAATATATTAACATTTTCTACAATTTTTTTCTATTCGACAATTGAAACTGCAAAATTTTCTTCTTTAAATAAATCTTTTAATATTTCTTCTGCGTATTCCTTTGTTACTTCTTTATACTTTTCAAGATAATCAAATCCAACTACTCCTCTAAAATATTCTGATAAGAATAGTCTTGCCGTATCTTCTACTGAGTTATATTCTATTATATAGCTTCCATATAATTTTTTCTTATTTCTTATAAAATCTGCTTCATTTAAACCATTTTTCTTTTGATTTTCTAACTCTTCTTTTATTCTTTTTATAACTTCTCTTGGTTTTCTTGAAACTCCTGAAATTATTCCAAAGGCATAGTTTTCTGCAAACTCGTATTCGAAATCTATTGGTCCTAGTATTAGTCCTTCATCTGTTAATTCTTTATTTAGCTTTGAACTTTTTCCCATAATTGTATTTAAAATTATATTAATTGCAATATGCCTTTTCACAGGATCTTCTGCTGGTTTGTCTTTAAACCCAAGTGAAAATAGTGGATTACTTATATCCATCTTAACGCATTTTTCCTTTTCAAATACAGCATCTTGTTCGTCTGGATAAATTCTTTTTGGCACTTCTTTCTTCTCTGTGTTTGTTATTCTCTTTTTAATTTCTCCTAATATTTCTTCGGGTTCAAAATCTCCACAAATAGCTATTGCCATATTTGATGGAGTGTAAAAATTATCATAGCATAAATATAATAGTTCCTTTGTTATGCCTTGAATTGATTCTACACTTCCTGCTATATCTAATCTTATTGGGAAATCTTTATATAAACATTTTAATGTGTTTAAATAAACTTGCCATTCTGGATAGTCCTCATACATCTTTATTTCTTGAGCAATTATGCCTTTTTCTTTTTCTACATTTTCATCTGTATAATATGGATTTTGCACATAATCCATAAATTCATCTAATGCTTCATAAAAATTATCTGTTGCTTCATAAAGATATGTCGTATAATTATTGGTTGTATATGCATTTGCACTAACTCCTAGTGCTGTTAAAGTATCTAAACTATTTACTCCACTTTTTTGTTCAAACATTTTGTGCTCCAAAAAGTGCGCTATTCCATCTGGTACTGATTTTACTTCAGTTTCTCCGATTAAGTACAAACTTATTATCTATTGAACCAAATTTTGTTCCAAACATTATATATTTTTTTCTTACATTTTTTCTTGGAATTATCATAACTGTTAGACCATTATCAAGCTTTTCAATGTATAAATTTTCTTTTATGGTTTTATTTTCTATAACTTTCATTTTGCTTTCTCCCTTCTTCCGTTAATCTCTCAAAAAATAAACTGTATTAACAGATATTTTATTAGCAAAATCCATAATCTCTTCTTTTGTAACACTATTAATCTCACTTTCGTATTCGTCAAAGTCTAATTTATGCTCTCCAACTTCTTGTCCGTAATAATATGTTACTGCTGTTTCTTGTTCATCTGGTATTGACTTAATCATAGATATTATTCCTGTTTTTGCATTTTCTATATCTTCATCTGTAAAGTTTCCGGATTTCATATCTTCAAGCTGTTCTTTAATAAGTTTAACAGTCTTTTCATAATTTTCTATTTCTATCCCTGCTCTTATAAAAATACTATTTTTATGTCTTAAAAAATTAGATGCTGCTGTATATGCTAAGCTGTGCTGTTCTCTTACAACTTGAAACATTTTAGAAGTTGCAGATCCTCCAAGTATTGCATTGTATACTGTCGCCACATATTTTTCTCTTTTTGAATTTTCGTTGATTTCAAGTCCTATTACCAAATTTCCTTGAGTTACTTCAAGATGTTCTATTATTTCTTTTTCTTCGTGCCTTATAAGTTTTGCATTTCCTTTTTGTACATTTGGTTCTCTTTCTTCTAATTTTTTAATATTTTCATTATTTGAAATTGTTTCTAAAACCTTTTTTTCGTCAATATTTCCTGATACAAAGATATCTATTTTACAACTTGCAATAAGATTTTTATAATATTCATACAAATCTTTTGCATTTATTCCTTCAATATCTTCTATATATCCATATTTATAAAGTCCAAATGGAGTGCCGTTATACATTTCTTCTTGGCACCTTAAATTTGCATAGACTGCTTTATCATCTTTTTTACCTTCCAAGATATTTTTTAATTTTTCTTTCTCTGAGTCTAAATATTCCTCTTTAAACGCATTATTTTCGGTTTTAGGATCAAAAATAATCTCAAGTAATAATTGTATAACATTTGATAGTAAGTCCTCTTTTTCTGGCAAATATGCGTTATCTAAAGTTTCTATATAAAATCTTAATACTTGATTATCACCTGTTTTATCAATACCACATTCAAAACCTGCTCCATACATTTCTTCTAACTTTTTATTTATTTCTTGACTATCTTCTAAAGATTTTGTACCTTTTCTGAGGACCATCGGTATTATAGCATTTTTGGTAACTGTTTCTCTATCTAATTTTGTCATTAAAAATACTGCTACTAAATCTGTTTTAAAACTGTTTGTTTTTATTTGATGCACAGTTATTCCTTTTTTTATTTCTTGCTTAATTTCTTTCATGTGATTTTTTCCTCCTTTTCCATATTTAGTATACTATAAAAGCCTCAAATTATACAAGCTTTTTGGTAAAAAAAAAGAGCGCATACGCTCTTTTTATATTTTAATATTTTCTTTTTCTAGCAGCTTCTGACTTTTTCTTTCTTCTTACACTAGGTTTTTCATAATGTTCTCTTTTTCTAACTTCTTGCATTACTCCATTTCTTGCACATTGTCTTTTAAACCTTTTTAATGCATCTTCAATGTTACCATTATTAACTTTTACCTCTGACATTATTACTCCCCCCTTCTCTATCGTGTAAATCTGAATTTCTTATCTATTATATATCTTATATTCAAACTTGTCAAGTTTTATTTTTCAAATAGGTCTCCCATTGGTTTATGTTCATAAAGTCTTCTAATTGCTTCTGCAAATAATGGAGCAACTGATAATACTTTTATTTTATCTATTTGCTTTTCTTTTGGAAGTGGAATTGTATTTGTAATTACCAATTCTTTAAATGGTGAATTTTTTATTCTTTCAACTGCTGGTCCTGATAATACTCCATGTGTACATCCTGCATAAATTTCTTTTGCTCCATATTCTTTTAGTACATTTGCTGTTTCTATCATTGAACCTGCTGTATCTACTTCATCATCAAATACTACTGCAGTTTTTCCTTTAACATCTCCAATTACAGTTGAAGCAATTGCTCTGTCATCGTTACCTTCTCTTCTTTTATCTATCATTGCTATTGGACAACCAAAGAATTTTGAATATTTATATGCTTTTTTTGTACTTCCTGCATCTGTTGCAACTATTACCATATCTTTAAAATTCTTTTCTTTAAAATATGTTTGTAACAAACTTTGGGCTGATAATCTATCACAATTTATATTAAAATATCCTTGGATTGCTGCATTGTGTAAATCACAACTTATTACTCTGTTTGCTCCTGCTGCTTCTAAAAGTTCAGCAATTAATTTTGCTGTAATTGGTACTCTTGGTTGATCCTTTTTATCTGACCTTGAATACATATAGTATGGAAGCACAACTGTTATTCTTCTTGCTGAAGCACGTTTAGCTGCCTCTATACAAATTAATAATTCCATTACTCTTTCATTTACTGGTGGTGTAGTAGTTTGTATAAAATATACATCCTTATCTCTTACACTCTCTAATAATTGAACAAAGTTATTATCATTTTTAAACTTCATTCTTGTGATTTGTCCCATCTCAATTCCTAAATTATCACATACTTCTTTTGTAAATCCATCTGCTTCATTGCTACATGAAAAGACTTTAAGATCTTCCATTATTTGTTCCCCCTATTTTTTCTTTTTTTATCACACTATACTATTGTAACGTTTTTTAGGTAATTAGTCAAGCTTATTTTGTAGAATTTTTGCTAAGTTATCAAAGCATAATAAAATTAAAATATGTGTTGAAAATTCGTTAAATAGATAGTATAATAGACCTATCCTTTCGCAAGGAAATACCGAAGAAAGGAGGAATACTCAAATGACAAATGTAGACTTAGTATGGCGTTTGGTAGAATTATTACTAAAAAAAGAAAAAGACTTAAAGCAAGCAACTCTTGCTCAAAGCCAAACTCCTAATGACACAAAGCAAAATAAGGCCTAGTTAGCCTTAAAAGAGTGTAGCACTACCACATTGCTATACTCTTTTTTTAAAAAGAAAGAACTAAATGCTACCACACATTTAGTTCTTTCGAATACTCAATGACTTTGTTTACTTAATTAAGTTATATATAGTATACTACATTTTTTAGTATATGTCAAATTTTTTAAGATATTCATTTTGAAAAATTTTAACTTTCAAAAACCTTTGCAAATTCATCGCCATCAATTTTTTCTTTTTCAAGTAATATTCCTGCAACTACATGAAGTTTATCAATATGTTCTTTCAAAATGTTTTCAGCTCTTTCATAAGCTTTATCAATAATGTTTTTAGTTTCAGCATCTATTATAGCTGCTGTTTGTTCAGAATAGTTCTTAGTTTGAGTTAAATCTCTTCCTAAGAATACTTCTTCTTGACCTGCGCCAAACATTATGCTTCCTACTACATCGCTCATTCCATATTTTGAAACCATATCTCTTGCAATCTTTGATGCTCTTTCAATATCATTTGATGCACCTGTTGAAATATCATTTAATACAAGGCTTTCAGCAACTCTACCTCCAAGTAATGATACAATTGTCTCTTCCATTTCAGATTTAGACATGAATGATTTATCTTCACTTGGTCTGTACATTGTATATCCACCTGCCATACCACGAGGTACAATTGAAATTTGGTGAACTGTATCTTGTGTTGGTAAGAATTTGCTTACAACCGCATGACCTGCTTCATGATATGCAACAAGTTTCTTTTCTTTATCTGATCTAACTCTTGTCTTTTTCTCTGGTCCCATTGTAACTTTAACCATAGCATCTTCTATTTCTGCCATTCCTATTTCGCTTAAATTTCTTCTAGCTGCAAGAAGTGCTGCTTCATTAAGTACATTTTCCAAATCAGCACCAGAAAATCCTGATGTGTTTTTAGCAATTGTTTTTAAATCTACATCATCTGCTATCTTTTTCTTTCTTGAATGTACTTCAAGTATTTTCTCTCTTGCTCCTACATCTGGAGCTGATACTACAATTTGTCTATCAAATCTTCCGAGGTCTTAATAATGCTTTATCTAATATGTCTGGTCTATTTGTTGCCGCAAGTACTATAACTCCTTCATTTGCTGCAAATCCGTCCATTTCAACTAATAATTGGTTTAATGTTTGCTCTCTTTCATCATGTCCTCCACCAAGTCCTGCACCACGTTGACGTCCTACTGCATCTATCTCATCTATGAATACAATACAAGGTGCATTTCTTTTTGCTTGCTCAAATAAATCTCTAACTCTTGATGCTCCGACACCGACAAACATTTCAACGAAATCAGAACCACTGATTATAAAGAATGGAACTCCTGCTTCTCCTGCAACTGCTTTTGCAAGTAATGTTTTACCAGTTCCTGGACTTCCTACAAGTAATACACCTTTTGGAATTCTTGCTCCCATATCTGTAAACTTTTTAGGATTTTTTAAAAATTCTACAATTTCTTGTAATTCTTCTTTTTCCTCATCTACACCTGCAACATCTGCAAAAGTAACTTTGTTTTTATTTTCAGCTGTCATCATTCTTGCTTTGCTTTTTCCGAAACTTAAAGTTTTATTATTTCCTTGAGAAGTAGAATTCATTGTTATAAACCAGAAAATTAATGCAATTATTAATAATCCAAATGGTGATAAAACTTCAAGTATAGTAATTAATATAGATTGTGATTTTTCTTCAAGCTGTATTGCACCTGTTTTTAAATAATCTGTTACATAATCCATAAAGCTATCTGTACTTGGTATATTTACTTCCTTTTCTACTGGATCATTTTTTAATTTTACATTCGCAGATTTTCCATCATAAGCCATTTCAATTTCTGTTACTTCAGATGTTTCAATTTTGCTAATTAACTCTGCATAAGTCATCTTAGTATCTGCATTATCCAAAATTGAAGTAAGTAACACCACAAATATTATTCCTATTATTAGCCACATAGCTAATGTTTTTATACTGTTCTTCAAAGTATTCCTCCTATATATTTAAACTTTCTCTTTTTCACACATGAGATATTATCATATTTAATTTTTCTTTTCAATAGTTTTTTTAAAGTTTTTTTGCTAAAAGCTTAGATACATCGCACTTTCCTTAGGGATTTCAAAGTTTGTTCGATTATGTTTTTTTTATTACAGAAAAATACATTTTTCCCTTATTAATAGCAACTTTTAAGTTTTTATTGGGTGTTAAGTATTTATTCCCTATATTTTTCTCACACAATTTAATAATATCGTCTATATGAACTTTTTCAATTCCGTTTGTTGATTTAAATAATTTTTTAATCGAATATATTATTATTCTTGATTTTATTAACTCATGTTCTAAATTAAACTCTTTCAAATTTAATATTATTTCCTCTTTTTCTTCTTTTATCAAAAGTTTTTTGTAAGTACTTTCCGTTACTTTTTCTAAATAATCATTTTCAAGAGTTGCTAAACCGAGATAATCTATTTAAAGTATCTACTATATTAGGATTAAATGCAATTTTTAAAAATGGAAATAAAATATTCCTTATTTTATTTCTTGTATATACTATTTCATCATTTGTCTTATCATGCCTTGGATTAAGTTTATTTTCTTCACAATATTTTTCTATCTCTTCTCTTGTAGCCTCAATTAAAGGTCTTATATATATTTCATCTCTCTTAGGTTGAATTCCCTTAAGTCCTGATGTTCCAGTTCCCCTTAAAATATTCATTAAAACTGTTTCTGCATTATCTGATTTTGTATGTGCTGTTGCAATTTTATTTGCATTATTTTCTTTTAATACCTCTAAGAAGAATTTATATCTCTCTTCTCGTCCGGTTTCTTCTGTCCCCATTTTATTTTCATTTGCAATTTTTTGTATGTCTACTCTTTTGGAAAAAAATTTAATTTCTCTTTTCTCACAATATTTTTTTACAAATTCTTCATCTTCTCCAGCTTCTTCTCTTATCATGTGGTTCACATGAGCTACTATTATATCAAATTTAATTTTTCCAGAATTTTTTATTTCATTTAAAATGTTCAAAAGGCAAATAGAATCTGGCCCTCCAGAAACTCCGGCAAACTATTTTGTCTCCATTTTTTATTAAATTATATTTATTTATAGTATTTAATACATTATCAATTAGCATAAAAATTGCCTTTCAAATTTTATTCTTGCCTATACATATCAATATTTGCGAATTTTGTAAAACTTCCAAGCCATGCAAGTTTTATCGTACCCGTTGAACCACTTCTTTGCTTTGCTATAATTACTTCTGCAATATTTCTATCTTCACTATCTGGATTATAATAATCATCTCTATAAAGGAAAATAACAATATCTGCATCTTGCTCTATTGAACCAGATTCACGAAGGTCTGATAGCATTGGTCTATGGTCATCTTTTCTTTGATCTGGGCTACGAGATAGTTGTGATAGTGCAATAACAGGTACATCTAATTCTTTTGCAAGAATTTTTAATGATCTACTTATTTCAGCTATTTCTTGCTCTCTATTTCCATTTTTTTTGTTTCCTGAGCCTGATATAAGCTGTAAATAATCTATTACAATAAGTTTTATATCTTTTTCTAGTTTCAATTTTCTACATCTTGCTCTAATTTCTGTTATTGATATTCCGTGGAGTATCATCTATATATATTTCAGATTCTGATAAAGGTCCGAAGTCCTTCCGAAAGTTTTATTAAGTCTTCCTCTTCCATTTTTCCTGTTCTTAATTTATTGCTATCTATCAAAGTTTCACTAGCAAGAATTCTGTTTACTAATTGCTCTTTTGACATTTCTAAACTAAATATTGCAACTGGTGCATTTGCTCTAACAGCCGCATTTGTTGCTATATTTAATGCAAAAGCTGTTTTTCCCATTGCAGGACGTGCTGCAACTAAGATTAATTCTGAACCATGAAGTCCTGCTGTTTTGTTGTCTAAATCAATAAATCCGGTAGGAATACCAGTTATTGTTTCTTTTTGATTATATAGTCTTTCTATTTGTGCAAAAGTTTCAACTAATACATCTTTAATTGGTGCATAGCCCTTCTGATTTCTATTTTTAACTAAGTCAAATATTTCTTTTTCTGCTTTTTCTATTATTTCATCTGTTTCTAAATTCTGATCGTATCCTAAGTCAATAAGTTCATTTGATGTTTTTATCAAATTTCTCAAAATGGATTTTTCTTCTACAATTTTAATATAGTTTCCTACATTTGCAGTAGTAGGTACTTTATCAGATAAATCTGCTAAATATTCAAGTCCTCCACAAATGTCAAGCTTACCAAGAGATACAAGTTCATCTTTTACAGTAATTAAATCTACTGGTTCTGCTTTTGCGTACAACCCAAGCATTGCAGAAAATATTAATTTATTTTCTTCTCTATAAAAATCTTCTGGTTTTAAAATTTCTATAGCATCAATTACTGCATCTTTATCAAGTAGCATTGAGCCAAGAACTGCTTGCTCTGCTTCTACATCATTTGGTGGAATTTTACCTACTTCCATTTTGCAACATTTCCTTTCAAAAATTTATTCTGCAATTACATTAACTTTTAGCTTTCCGTATTACTCCTTCAAATAGTCTTAATTCTACTGTGGAAACTCCAAGTGTTTTTATTGGATCTTTTATAACTATTTTCTTTTTATCTATCTTTTCTTTAAATTCTTTTTCTATGCTTTCAGAAATTTCTTTTGAAGTAATGCTTCCAAAAGTTTTCCCGTTTTCACCTGCTTTTGTTTTTATTGTCAAAGTTACTTTTTCTAATTTATCTTTAATTTTTATTGCTTCTTGCTTTTCTAATTCTTTTTTATGTGCCTCTGATGATTTTTTTGCTGTCCACTCGTTTAAATTTTGTTTATCTGCTGGTATTGCAAGATTTCTAGGAAATAGATAATTTCTTGCATGTCCATCACTTGCATTAACTATATCTCCTTTTTTTCCCATTCCTTTTACATCTGTCATTAAAATTACCTTCATACAAGCCTCCATTTCGTTAATAAATAATGTTTTATTTATTAAACCTTATTATAAATTACGAAAGATTTTCGTCAAAATATTCATTAATCTTTTCTATAAGTCTTGCTTTTGCTTCTTCAATTGTAACTCCCGTAAGTTGGGCACCTGCAACTGTATGATGTCCTCCTCCACCGTAATTTTTCTAATATTAATTGTACATTTATATCTCCAATTGACCTTCCACTGATATATACTGTATCTTTAACTTGTCCAATTACAAATGATGCAGTAATATCACTGATTGTAAGAAGTTCATCGGCAGCTTTAGCACAAATTAATCCTGCATTGTCCTCATTTTCTTCATAAATTGAAATTCCTATAGTATCTTTTATAACTTCTGTGTTTTTTACAACATCCGCAATTACATTGTAGCTTTCTAAATCGCTTTGGAACCATTTCTTTATTTTTATTATATCTATATCATTTTTTCTTAAATATGCAGCAGCTTCGAATGTTCTAACACCAGTTTTGAATGTAAAGTTTTTAGTATCAACCATTATTCCTGCATATAAAGCTTCTGCTTCAAATGTTGTAAGTTCTGCATTGTTTTTAGAATATTGTAAAAGTTCTGAAACAAGTTCTGCTGCAGATGATGCATAAACTTCATGGAACATAAGTATTGCGTTATCTATATAGTCTGGTCCACGTCTATGGTGATCTATTACAACAATTTTATTTGTTTTTGTAAGAAGTTCTGGAACCTCAACATAAGATTTTTTGTGAGTATCTACAATTACAAGAAGAGTTTCTGGAGTAACTAAATTCAAAGCTTGTGCTTTATCAATGATAACATCTTTATATTCTTCCTCTTGTTCTACTGCTTCAATAAAATCCTTTAAAGTCATTCCATAAGTATTATTTACAATATTAGCAGTTTTGCCAAGTGATCTGACTATTCTATAAATACCAAGGCTTGAACCCATAGAGTCTATATCCCCATTTGAATGTCCCATTATTAATATATTTGGTGCTTCTTCTATTAGCTCTTCTAATGCTGCCTCTACAGTTCTTGCTTTAACCTTAGTTCTTTTTTCTACTTCTTGTTTCTTTCCGCCGTAAAATTCAAATTTGCCATTTCTTCTAACTACAGCTTGATCTCCACCTCTACCAAGAACTAAATCCATTGCTTCCATTGTTAATTTAAATTTCTCGCTGTTTGAATTTCCATCTGAACATATTGCAATACTTAAAGTTGTTGGTATTACTCCTTCTGTTTCTGTATTTTTAGTCTCTTTTAACACTTCAAATTTATTATCAATTATTTCATTCAAATATTTTTGTTCAAAAACAAATACAAATCTATCTCTTTCTGTTTTTAATATAATTGCATCACTTTTAGCTGCCCAATCATATATTTTAGTTTCAATTTCTCCAATAACTTGTGTTATTTCTTCTGGTTTCATACTTTGTACTAATTCTTCATAACTATCTATCATGATTATTCCTGTACAAGTCTTGCTGTCTTCAAATTTTTTAGATATTTCAAGAAATTCTGTCTTATCAATAAAGTATATTGCAAAAGTAGCAATACTTCTTCTTTTTTTGTTTCTATATTTTGAAGCAAATATCTCTATTATTAATTCATAGTCTTTTTTTCCTATTTTTATTTGTTTATATATAATAGATTTTTCATTTTTATTTTCGATATTTTTTAACTCTTGTCTTACTTCATTTGTTGTATCTTCTAGTATACTTTTCATATCCATATTTCCAAATTCGCTTACATAGCTTGCACTTTTCCAATTAATTTTTCCATCATCTTCTAGAATTATAAGTGGAAATGGAGTGTTTACCAATGCCTTTTTAGCTATTGTATCCATATTGAAAGTTATTTCTTGTATGTGCTTATTTAACTCGTTTTTGTTTTTATTATTTGTCCAAAATGTATATGCAAGTAAAATACCATATAATAAAACTGAAGGTATAATAAATGCTATGTTTTGAATACACAAAATAATTAAAACGATTGCTATAACTACTAGATATACCCTCGTTTTTGAAAATATTGATTCAAAAGTTTTTTTATTACTTTCTGTCATAAAACCTCCTTTTTATACGCAATATATTGTATACTAAATATGCGCTTTTGTCAAGGAAAGTGCCTTTTTATTCTATTATTTCAAGTCCTGCAAACTTTGCCATAAGTCTCTTATGTCCTACTTTATCAAAGTTAATATCTACTTTATAGTCTTCTCCTTCTTCCTCAATATAATTTATTGTTCCTTCTCCAAATTTCTTATGGTATACTCTTACTCCTGGTTTATATTTTGATATATCTATGTCTTCTCCTTTTTTCTTTCCTAACCCATTTAAGAAACTTTCTGGAGTTTTAAATGAAAATCCGTCTATTGGAGTTTTTCCAAAAGATAATTTTGGCTCTACATTGTATGTTTTTACCTTGCTTCCACCATAGCTCCATTCGACTTTATCATCATTTCCGAAACTGTCTATTTGGTCTCCTGATCCAAGTGAACTTTCTTCACTTAAATATTCTTCAGGAATTTCTTTTAAAAATCTTGAAATGCTATTATATGAAGTAGATCCAAATATTGTTCTGGATTTTGCACAAGTCATAAATAAATGCTCTTTTGCTCTTGTTATTCCTACATAGCAGAGTCTTCTTTCTTCTTCAATTCCATCTGGCTCGTCTATTGACTTATTTCCTGGGAAAACTCCTTCTTCCATACCTGCCATAAATACAACAGGAAATTCTAGTCCTTTTGCACTATGTAATGTCATTAAAGTTACTTGTTCTTCTGGCTCTTCTAGTTCATCAATATCACTAGAAAGTGTTATGTTTTCTAAAAAGCTTCCTAAATCATTTTCTGCTTCTTCGTCAAACTCCATTGTAACTGTTAAAAATTCTTCTAAGTTTTCTATTCTGTTTTCTGCTTCTTTAGTATCTTCTAGCTCTAATGCTTTTATATAACCTGTATCTTTAAGTACCCTTTGTGTAAGCTCTGATACAGTTAATTCACTTGATTCTTTAACAAGCGTATCAATACAATTTACAAACTCCCTTGTTGTTGCAAACACTCTATTTAATCCATAATTTTCTGCATTTTTTATAATCTCATACATTGATGTTCCGGTTCTGATTTGCAAGTTCTTCTATTTTATCTAAACTTGTTTTTCCGTACTCCTCTTTTTGGTTCATTTATTATTCTTTTTAAGCTTAAATTGTCTTTGGTATTAAATATAAGTCTTAAATACGCAATTGCATCTTTTATTTCTTTTCTTTCATAGAATTTTAGTCCACCTATAATTCTATATGGGATGTCTTCTCTTCTTAAAATGTCTTCTATACTACGTGATTGTGTATTCATTCTATATAAAACTGCAAAATCTGAAAATTTATAGTATTCTTCTGTTTTTAAATGTTCTATTTGCTCAACAATATATGTTGCTTCTTCATATTCATTATTTGTAAGATATGCAGTAACTTTTTTTCCTTCTTCATTTTCTGTCCAAAGCTTTTTCTCGTATTTTACTTCATTATTTTTTATAACTTCATTTGCAACTTTTAGAATATTTTTTGTGCAACGATAATTTTGTTCAAGTTTTATTATCTTTGTTCCTGGAAAATCTTTTTCAAAATTTAAAATATTTGATATATCTGCTCCTCTAAATGAATAAATTCCTTGATCATTATCTCCAACTACTGTGATATTTCCGATTTCTTGCTGATAGTATTGTAATTAAAGTAAATTGTGCTTTGTTTGTATCTTGATATTCGTCAACTAATACATATTTAAATTTTTCTGAATAATATTCTAGTGCATCTGGCTCACTCATAAGTATTTTTATTGTATAGTTTATTATATCATCAAAGTCTAAAGCATTGTTTTCTCTAAGTTTTTTTTGATATAAAGTATATACATTTGAAATAGTCTCTTTTCTAAATTCATTATTTGTCATTCCTGCGTAATCTTCTGGCTCTAACATGTCATTTTTTGCGTTGGAAATTGCTGAAATTAAGCTTCTGTCTGTAAACATTTTATCATCTATTTTAAGTTCTTTCATGCATTCTTTTACTATACTTTTTTGATCAGCTGTATCAAATATTACAAATGATGAGGT
>CANPWU010000026.1 GCA_947584805.1 uncultured Clostridia bacterium
TACAAAAGAAGTGTTGTTGAGCCAACATGTACAGCCCAGGGCTATACAGTTTGGGAATGTGCTTGGTGTACAGCGCAAGTGAAAGGTGATTATACAGCTGCGAAAGGACATGATTACAGTGTTAAAGTGGACACTCATTGTGGAGCGGCGTTGGTTTATGCTGGAACTCGGCAATGGTAAATGTCCAAATTGTGGTGGAACATACGTAGATGAATATTATAGGTGCCCGCGTGGTCACTCGGGTTATGGAATAATAGGACACTGCACAAGCTGTTCCAGAACGACTGATAGCGTGTCGGGTCACCCGAACTGCACGGCTGCTACTGGGTATGAACTGAAATGTTCAAGGTGTGGCAAATTTATGTAGCATATTATTAAAATTTGATATATATTTATAAAAAATATATATAATTCTTTTCACTTAAGAGAGCTTGGATGAACTTCAAGCTCTCTATTTTTTATATATTAATTGCAAAAAACTTTCTACTGCCATAGACATTTCTTAATCTCTGTGATATAATCAAATAAAATTATATAGATAAGGATTTTTTATATGAAATATTTTAAATCAGGGTTTGTTGCAATTTTAGGAAGGACAAATGTCCGGAAAATCAACATTACTAAATTCATTAATTCATGAAAAAATTGCAGCAATTGCAAATAAACCACAAACTACAAGAACTCAAATAAAAGGAATTGTAAATAGAGAAAATTCGCAAATAATTTTCTTAGATACACCTCGGAATTCATAAACCAAAAACAAAATTAAGTAATATTATGATACAAACAGCCTTTGAATCTAGCAAAGATGTTGACCTTATTTTATTTGTAATAGAGGCAGATAGCAAGAAAATTGGAAAAGGTGATAATATAATTCTAGATAAAATAAGAGAAGCTAAAAAACCTACAATTCTTGTTATAAATAAAATTGACTTAATAAAAAAAGAAGAATTATTAAAACTTATAGAAATGTATTCAAAAGAATATGATTTTGAAGCTGTGATTCCTATATCTGCAACATCTGGAGATAATAATGAAGAATTGCTTGAAGAAATTGAAAAATGTTTACCAGAAGGACCAAAATATTATGATGAAGATGTTTATACAGATCAAACAATCAAAGATATTGTAGAAGAAACAATACGTGAAAAAGCATTAAGATTACTAGATGATGAAGTACCACATGGAATTTATGTTGAGGTTCAAAAAATAAAAAAAGGAAAAACAATGGAGCAAAAACCTATATTTAATATAGAAGCTGTTATTGTTTGTCAAAGAGAATCACACAAAGGAATAATAATAGGAAAAGGCGGAAGCAAATTAAAACAAATAGGAACTTATTCAAGAGAAGATCTAGAAAAAATTTTAGGTGAAAAAGTAAATTTAAAAACATGGGTAAAAGTTAGAAAAGACTGGCAAGATGATGATCAAATTATAAAAAAGTATAAAATTGACAATTAAAATGAAGTATAAAAGCACTCAAAAAATGCAAAATAAAATAAGGATACAGTAGACAAAATTGCATGAATATGGAGATGACGCTTATGTTAAGTAAAATGGCATGGAATGCTTTTAAAAAAACAGGAGATATTAATACTTTTTTAGAATACACTCAAGCAAAAAATATAGAAGAAAATTTAATTGAGGCAAAAAATGGGGATAATAAAAACAAAGGGTATTATTTTAAGAGAAAGTAATATGGGAGACTTCGATAAAATGCTTACAATGCTTACTCCAGACTTTCGGGAAAATATCTTGTGCAGCAAAAGGAGCGAGAAAACCAAGTAGTAGTATGCTTGCTGGAACACAGTTTTTGAGCTTTGGAGAATATGTAATTTACAACCGGAAGAACATCATATAGCATAAATTCATGTGAGCCTATCGAAGTCTTTTATAATTTAAGAACAGATTTAGATAAACTTCAATATGCAGCATATGTTGCAAAAATTGTAGAGGATGTTACAGATGAAAATGATTCATCATATAATATTTTACAATTACTACTTAATACAATATATACAATATCTGAAACAGAAATGAATAAGGATCTAGTTATTGCTATTTTTAAACTAAGGTTAGCAGTTCTACTTCGGTTTTATGCCAGAGGTCGTAAAATGCGTATCCTGTGGAAGTAAAGAAAAATTAGAATATTTTAGTATAAAAGATAATGGCATAAAATGTGAAAATTGTAGCAAATTTGATAAAAGTGTTATAAGAATAAATAATTCAACACTTTATGCTATTAGATACATAGTTATGTCTGATGCAAAAAAGCTTTTTTCTTTTTCAATTCCAAATTCTTCTGTAGAAGAACTTAAACTTGTGTCTAAAGTTTATCTAGAAGAAAAACTAGAAAAGGGTTATAGATTTGATAAAGTTATACAAAGTAAAAAATAAATTAATATAGTATGAAAAGTTAAATAAATATTATTTAACTTTTTATTTTTGTTCTAAAAAAGCTTGTACAGAATAGAATAATAGTAGGTTTTAGCTTATCCAAAGAATATATGATTTTTTAAAAACGGCTATTTCCCTAGGATACAAGTAATATATCCAAAAA
Organism: uncultured Clostridia bacterium; assembly: GCA_947584805.1. Lineage (GTDB taxonomy): Bacteria > Bacillota > Clostridia > TANB77 > CAG-508 > JAAWPK01. The sequence goes on from CANPWU010000026.1 coordinate 2,561, forward strand.
CAAAAAAATTTGACAATATTTAAATTTAATAGTATAATTTGGATATTGAAACAAGGAGGACAAATTCTTATGATAAAAAGTGAACAAGCTTCACTTTCCGTAATGAGAATTGCAGTTATAACTATACTTACAATATGCTGTTTAAGTGCAACTGTTTTAGCTGCAAGTACGAATGTGAAGAATGTAAAAATTGTTCTATCAGATAACTGTGAGATTGAAGTATTAACAACGAAATCTAAAGTTTCAGATATACTTGAAGAAAATCATATAGTAGTTTTACCAGAAGAAAATGTAGTTCCAAATTTAGATTCAGAAATAGAAGACACTTCTTCAACAATAGTAATTACCGGAACAACACAAGATGCTTATGCAGTAATTGCAGTTGCAGAAGAAGAGGAAAATGTACCAATAGATCAATTATTAAGTGCGTATAATACTGTAACAGAAAAAATTATTACTGTAGAAGAAGTAATACCATATAATGTAGTTATGGAAGATGGTTCAACTGATACCTCATCTGCAAACAAAGTGGTCCGTAGTGGAAAAGATGGTTTAAAGAAGTGTACATATAGAGTAAAATATCAAAATGATATAGAAATAGGTAGAACATTAATTAAAGAAGAAATAGTTAAGGAAGCAGTAGACAAGATAGTTAAAAAAGTAGATAATATAAGTAGTAGAAGTTTAACAAATGCTAAAAAGCTTGAAAATTTACCTACGCCTGATAGTAGTACTTTAGCTAAAAAAGTTGAAGGAGTTACACCTATTGTAAAAACATTAAATGCATCTGCATATTCTGCTGCAGATTGTGGAAAAAGTATTAATTCACCTTCATATGGAATTACATCAAGTGGTTCAAGGGCAACAGCTTGGTATACAGTTGCTGCAGGTCGTGCTTATCCAATGGGAACTATTATATATATACCATATTTTGCAAATGAACCAAACGGTGGTTGGTTTGTTGTACAAGACAGAGGTGGGGCTATAACAAATAATAAAATAGATATATATATGACAACACATAATGAATGCATTAAATTTGGTAGAAGAAATCTAGAATGCTATATCTACATGGTAGATTAATAAAAAAGTAGAGCAAGGGATTTTAAATTTCTTGCTCTTTTTAAATACAATTCATTATTTTACGACTAAGAAAGGAAAAATATAAGTATGAAACTAATTTCATGGAATGTAAATGGACTAAGAGCAGCTTTAAATAAAGGATTTGCAGACTTTTTTAAAGAAGCAAATGCAGATATATTTTGCATCCAGGAAACAAAAATGCAAGAAGGACAAGCAGAAATAAATTTTGCAGATGAATATTATAGTTATTTTAATAGTGCAGAGAAAAGAGGATATTCTGGAACAGCAATATTTACAAAAATAAAACCAATTAGCATTAGTTATGGAATTGGAATGGAAGAACATGACAAAGAAGGAAGAGTTATAACTCTAGAATTTGATAAATTTTATTTAGTAAATTGCTATACTCCAAATTCAAAAAGAGAATTAGAAAGACTAGATTATAGACAAGTTTGGGAAGATGATTTTAGAAAATACTTGTGCAATTTAGCAAAAACAAAAGGAGTAGTACTTTGTGGGGACTTAAATGTTGCACATAAAGAAATAGACTTAAAAAATCCAAAGCAAAATAGAGGTAATGCAGGATTCACTGATGAAGAAAGAAATAAAATGACAGAATTATTAGATGCTGGATTTATTGATACTTTTAGATATTTATATCCTGATAAAGAAAATAGTTATACGTGGTGGTCATATTTTGCTTCTTCAAGAGAGAAGAATATTCGGATGGAGAATAGATTATTTTATAGTATCAAAATCATTAGAAAAATCTATAAAAGAAGCCTATATATATGATAAAATTATGGGGAGCGATCATTGCCCAGTAGGTCTTGACTGTAATTTAGATTAATTTTATACAGTATATTTATAATAAAAGGAGGATGTTAAAAATGCAAAAAGATTCAAAACAATGGAAAAGAGGAGTATATTGGTTTATTTTTGCAACTTTAGTAATCTGCGTCTACAAACTTTTAGATAATTTCGGAGATATAACAATATGGCTAAAAAATTTAATTAATATCTTAATGCCATTTATAATTGCACTTATTTTCGCATATTTATTTTATTTACCTTGTAGAAAATTTGAAAGCTTTTATATGAAGGCAAAATCTAAATTTATAAAAAAGAGAGCAAGGTGGCTTTCTATTTTTACAGTTTATTTAATTGCACTTTTAGTAATTCTTCTTATAATAAAATTTGTTGTTCCAACAGTTTATGAAAGCTTAGTTGAACTCGCAAATGCACTTCCGGGCTACTATGATACTATGATAGAAAATTTACAAAACCTTCCAGAGAATTCAGTTTTGAATAAAATAGATTTAGAAGGTATAATAAATAATCTAGGAGAAATAGATTTTACACAATATTTAAGCATGGAAAGATTAACAGAATATGTAAAAGGAATTTTAGGCTTTGCTACTACATTATTTGATGTTTTTGTTACAATTATAGTTTCTATGTACTTGCTTGCAGAAAGAAAAGAAATTGTTGAATTTGCAAGAAAACTATGTGGAGCAGTATTTAATCATAATACATATATGAATATTGGAAAATATTTTAGAGAATCAAATGAAATATTCTTCAAGTTCATATCAAGTCAAATTTTAGATGGATTTGTAGTTGGAATATTAACTGGAATCGCAATGACAATACTTAAAGTTAAATATGGAATATTACTTGGATTTTTCATAGGATTGTTTAATTTAATACCATACCTTGGAGCAATTGTTGCAGTAGTTATTGCAATAATTATTACAATTTTTACAGGAGGAATTACTCAAGCAATTTGGATGGCAATTATAGTTATAATAATTCAACAAATTGATGCAAATATTATAAATCCAAGAATAATTGGAAGTTCATTAAAGATAAGTCCAATACTTATAATCTTTTCTGTAACAGTAATTGGAGCATATTTTGGAATAATTGGAATGTTTTTAGCTGTTCCAATTGTTGCAATAATTAAGCTTTTATTACAGGATTATATAAAATATAGAGAAGAAAATAAAAAAGAAGAAATAGAATAAAATAAAAGACACAAGTGCTATATTTTAATGGCGCTTGTGTCTTTATTTTTTGCTACTTATGCAAAAATGTTTTTTCTACATAAAGCTTACTTGCAAAAGATTGAGCAACACTTTTTAGAAGTAATTGTTCATATGTTATATCTTCTGAAATTGTATATTCAATTCCGATTAAATGTATACAAAATAGCTTTCTCTAATGCTTCACAAAATTGATCATAAGCAGAATTAAATTTAGCGGTTTTAATTGCAAGCATTATAAGCTCATTTATATCGTTTATACTATAAATTTGTTTCAATATGCAAATTACAAACAAAGTTGCAATATGAAGCCTATTATATTTTTTCTTTCTAGGTGGTTTTATTAATCCTTGTTTTACATAGTTATTTATCATAGTTTTTGTAATAATTGTTTCTTCTTTATTACCAATAAATTCTTTTAAATTTTTTTCTAATATTGTAACTAATTGGTCCAAATATAAATCTAAATTAGGTAATTCATTCCACCTTGGAATATGTATATTTGATATGCTGGGATTTGCCATAAAATCATTCCTTTCGACTTTCACATTATATCATATATTTACATAAAAATCAAATAAAAAAAACACTTGCAAAATTGATATAAAATGATATAATTTATCATGTGAAGAATTAGAATAAAAATTTCTGGAAAGGAAATTAAAAATATGGGAAATATTGTTGTTTTAGACGAGTTAACTATAAATAAAATTGCAGCCGGAGAAGTTATAGAAAGACCTGCCTCTGTTATTAAAGAGATGGCAGAAAATTCAATAGATGCTGGTGCAAAAAATATAACAGTAGAAGTAAAAAATGGTGGAATTTCATATATAAGAGTTACAGATGATGGTAAGGGAATAGAAAAAGAAGACCTAGAGCTTTCTTTTGAAAGACACGCAACAAGTAAGATTAGAAAAGCAGAAGATTTAAATACTGTTAAATCAATGGGATTTAGAGGTGAGGCATTAGCCAGTATTGCTGCAATTTCAAAAGTAGAAATGATAACAAAAACAGCAAATGACGAAACTGGAAGCAAAGTCTATGTTGAAGGTGGAGATGTAAAAACTATAGAAGAGACAGGTTGCCAAACTGGAACAACAATAACAGTACAAGAACTTTTCTACAATACACCTGTAAGATACAAATTCTTAAAAAAGGATTATACAGAGACAGGCTATATAGAAGATGTAATTACAAGACTTGCTTTAGTACATCCAGAAATATCTTTTAAACTTATTAATTCAGGAAAAACAATAATACAAACTTCTGGAGATGGAAACTTAAAAAATGTAATATTTAGCATTTATGGAAAAACTGTAGCACAAGCTTGCTTGAATATAGATTATGATTATGAAGGAATTCACATTACAGGAGTTGTAGGAAAACCTGAAATTGCTAGATCAAATAGAGGAAACCAAATTTTCTTTGTAAATAAAAGATATATAAAAGATAGAATATTATCAAACGCTACAGAAAAAGCATTCAAAGGAATGATTCCAATAGGAAAATTTGGATTTGTTATATTAAATATAGAACTTGCAGCTAATAGTGTTGATGTTAATGTACATCCAGCAAAACTTGAAGTAAGATTTCAAGATGAGCAAACTGTATTTAAAGCTGTATATTATGCAATTCAAGATACACTTTTAAAATCAGAATTAGTTGCAAATTCTGAAACACCTTTAACAGGAAAACTAGACAAAAAACTAGATAAAGAGCAGGAAGAACAATTAGTAGAAGAGGAAGAACCAGCTCCAAAATCTGCTATATCTGGATTATTTAGAAAAATTGTTAAAAATTCAAACACAAATGATAAGCCAGAAGATGAAGAAGAAACAATAATTGAAAAAATATATAAGAACAAGAATGAATTTGATTTAAAAGAATCTAAATCAGAAGAAGCTATTGAAAGTGACTCAGAAAAATCTGAAGAATTTGACTTAAATAAATTTAATACAAATTCAAGCACTTTAAATCTTGAAGATGAAATGAGTAAGCTTGATTTGATAAGAGCAAAATACGGATTAAAACCAGAAAATCCACCTATTTTTACTCAAGAAAAAGAGCCAGAAATTACAGAAGAAGAAAAAGAAAAGAATGATGAAGCTATAAAAAATACATTAAATGAATTAATGCAAATGGGTAAAGGTTTAACTGCTGAACAAATTAGAGAAAAAATATCAAATCTTGCAAATGCAAATAAACAAGAAAAAGTAATTAAAGAAGAAAGTAGATCAGCAGAAATTGAAGGTAACGAGGCTTATCAAGAAAACGAAGCAGAAGAAAAAAATATAGCTCCTGAAAATGTAGTATCTGAAACTGAAGAAAAATATGATAATGGATCAACACAAGTCATAGATACTGAAAAAATCGAAGAACTTACAAAAAACATAGAACAAGATATAAATAATGAAGAAGAAAAACCAAAAGAAGGATCTTTAAATGAACAGAAACCAGGAGATATTCTTTTAAATATATTAAAATCAAAAAACGTAACATTACATGATAATAAAAATCCAGAAAATCCAGAGGTAGATGGAAAATTTGATGATATGTATGCACAAATTTTTGGAAATTCTACATCAGGTGTAAAAGAAAAAGAAAAGCAAGAAGAAGAAAAAATGGTTGCAAATGATATTGTAAACAGCAATATGAACATATTTGAAGAATCAGAAGAATATAAAAATAAGCTTCCATATAAATTTATCGGGATTGCTTTTAGAACATATATTATCCTTGAAATAGAAGATGAGTTATATATTTTAGACCAACATGCTGCACATGAAAGAATAATGTATGAAAAAGTAAAGAAAAATTATTATTCAAATGAAGAAAAAGATTCTCAGCTTATGCTACTTCCAGATATTATTACTTTAACTCATAAAGAGATGGATATTGCAAGAGAAAACATGGATAAGTTTGAAAGAGCTGGATTTGTATTAGAAGAATTTGGAGATAATACAATAAAACTCACAGGTGTTCCTAATATTTGTTTAGACCTTGATACAAAAGAGTTATTTCTAGAGACACTTGATGAAATTAATACAGTTGCAAGAACAGCAAAACAAGAAATAGAGGAAAGATTTATAGCAACAATTGCATGTAAGGCAGCAGTAAAAGCTAATATGGCACTTGACACTGAAGAAGTAGAAAGTTTACTTGATGAACTTTTAAAACTTCCAAACCCATTTACATGTCCTCATGGAAGACCAACTGCAATAAAACTTAGTAAAACGGATATAGAGAAAAAGTTTGCAAGGAGGAAATAGAATGACTGTAATTACAGCAATAAAAGCTATTTCATTTATAATATTTATAATATCTTGCATAACAGTATATCACAATACTAATTCTTATGAACCTAAAAATAGGATTATATATATAGTTATTGGGACACTTGCAATTTACTTTTTAACTTCTATAATTTGTAATATAAAAGCAAAAGGAATTGTAGTACAAAATGAGCAGGCGATAAACGATGTAATATCAGTAATAAAAGCAATATTTACTCCAATAAATTCTATAATAATTTTGAGCACATTGGGAAATGTTTTTGGTAAAGTAAAAGACGGCGTAATAAGTACAGATAAAGCAGGAAAACGAATTATGATAATATTAGTTATATTTTTATTAGTTCTTATATTTGAGGCTAATTATATTGGTGATTTTATACAGATTTTGTTAGGCTAATAACAAGAAAGGATTTACGAATTAGATATGGCAAAACCAAAAGTTATAGTAATTGCTGGACCAACGGCTTCACGGCAAAACTTCTTTAGGAGTTGATCTTGCTAAGAAGATAAATGGTGAAATTATATCAGCAGATTCAATGCAAATATATAAATATATGAATATAGGAAGTGCTAAACCAACCCTAGATGAAATGCAAGGAATAAAGCATTATATGATAGACTTTGTAGAGCCAAATGAAAGATATAGTGTTGCAGCTTTTAAGAAACAATCAACAGAATGCATAAAAGAAGTTTTAGAAAAAGGTAAAGTTCCAATTGTTGTAGGAGGAACCGGGCTTTATATAAATTCTTTAATTTATGGAATTGAGTATACAGCTACAGAAATTGATGAAGAATATAGAAAAAAATTAGAAGAAATAGCAGAAAATGAAGGACTAGATGCTTTATACTCAGAAGCTTTAAGGCTAGATCCAGAGGCAATGAAGACAATTTCTAAAAATGACAAAAAAAGAATAATACGTGTTTTAGAGATGTATAAATCTACAGGTAAAACAAAAACAGAATTAGATTTAGAATCAAGAAAAAATGGAGTAGAATTTGATTACAGAGTATATATTACAAATTTAGATAGAGAAAAATTATATGACAAGATAAATAAAAGAGTTGATATGATGATTGCTCAAGGATTAATTGACGAGGTTAAGTTTATCTTAAATAAATATGAAGAATTTCCAACTGCTATGCAGGCCCTAGGATATAAAGAAACAAAAGAATATTTAGATGGAAACTTAACAAAAGAAGAATTAATAGAAAAAATAAAACAAGAAACAAGAAGATATGCAAAAAGGCAATTAACGTGGTTTAGAAAAATAAAAGATGCAATTTGGCTAGATATGGAAAAACGGAAATGCAGATAATATTAATGAAATTTTGAAAACATATGATTAGGAAGGAGAAGAAACAAATGAGTGATAAGAAAACTAAACAATATAAATCAAAAATAAGAATTTTAAAGTTATTATCACTTATATTTATTGCAGTAATACTTATTTCCTTCTTACATAGTCTAATAGGTTTAATTATTGAACCAACAAGTGTATGCATTGTAGAAAATCGGAAAAATCTATGAAGAAGAAACAACATATGCATATATTGTTAGAGAAGAAACAGTACTCCACGGAGAAAATTATAAAAATGGGCTCGTAGAAATAAAGACCGAAGGAACAAAAGTATCAAAAGATGAAAATGTTTTTAGATATTATAGTAATAATGAGAATTCTTTAAAAAAGAAGATATCCGATTTAGATGAAGAAATTCAAGAAGCACTTGATGGACAAACTGAGGCTTATTCTGCAGATATACAACTTTTAGATAGACAAATTGATGGTTATCTAGATAAAATACTTGAAACAAATAATGTTATCGATATTTCAGAATATAAAGCAAGTATATCAGACTTGCTAATAAAAAAGGCTAAAATTGCAGGAGAATTAAGTCCATCTGGGTCACATATAAGTAGTTTAATCGAAAAAAGAAGAAGTTATGAAGAGGAACTAAATAATGGACAAGAATATATAAAAGCAACAACAAGTGGAGTTATATCATATAAAGTAGATGGATTAGAAGATGCATTTAAGCCAGACAATTTTGAGAATATGAATAAGAAATTCTTTGAAAGTTACAATTTAAAAACGGGACAAAAAATTTCTACAAGCAAAGAAGCTGGAAAAATAGTAAACAATTTTGAAAATTATTTAGTAGTATTTTTAGATTCAGAAGAAGCCAAAAATGCAAAAGTAGGAGATACTGTAACTTTAAGACTTTCAGATATTAAAGATATACCAGTAGAAATATCTTATTTAAAAGAAGATGACGGAGAAATCATGATAGTATTTAAAACAAACAAAGCTGTTGAAGAATTGATTTCATATAGAAAGATTACAGTTGATGTTATTTGGTGGAGTTATGAAGGATTAAAAATTCCAAACACTGCAATAATAGAGGAAAATGGAATAAATTATGTAATAAGAAATAGAGTTGGTTATAACGACAAAATTCCAGTAAAAATTACACATAAAAACAAAAACTATTCAATTGTACAAAAATATACATTAAATGAATTAAGAGAACTTGGCTATAAAGAGGAGGACTTATTATCAGTAAAAAGCATAAGTCAATACGATGAGATCGTAGTAGATCCAAGCAGTTAGTGTTACAAAAATATTACAGAAAAATTAAAATTCAGTTACAATTAAAAAAACTATTGACAAAATTATTTAAAAGTAAGATACTATATATAGAAAAAATCACAAAGGAAAAATTAGGAGGGTGTATAATGGCTGCTAGTAATTTAGTAAATAAATTTTGGAACTTCTTTGGAGTAGAACAAGAGGATGAAGAAGAAGAATTAGAAAACGAAGATTATGAGCAAGAGGAAGAAGAGGAAGAGGAAGAACCAGAAGAAAGAAGATTATTCGGAAGAAAAAGTAAAGTTGTAAACATGCCTCAAGGTAACCAAGTAAAGATGGTTATATCTCAACCAACAACGTTTGAGCAGTCAGAAGAGATATGCCAATACCTAAAAGAAAGAAAATCTTGTATTGTTAACCTTGAATATGTAAACAAAGAAGTAGCAAGAAGAATTGTAGACTTCATAAGTGGTGGCGTTTATGCTTTAAATGGACATATACAAAAGATATCTAATTCAATATTTTTAATTGCGCCAGCAAATTATGATATAGCTAATGAAATGGGAAGAGAAGAAGTAAAATCTAAACTTTCAGTATCTTGGCTTAAATAATTAAAAAGAAAAAAGTAAAGGCGAAATTAATTTAAATTTCGTCTTTCTTGTATTTAAAACTAACTCAGGGGGGAAAATTTATGATTACACCATTAGATATTGAAAACAAAAAGTTTTCAAAGAGAGCTATTAATGGCTATAGTACAGAAGAGGTAGATGATTTCTTAGATGAATTAACAGTTGATTATGAAAGATTATATAAAGAAGCATCTGAATCAAAACAAATGATAGAAAAATTAAATGCTGATTTAGAAAAATATAAGCAAATGGAATCAACACTTCAAAATACTTTACTTATGGCACAATCAACAGCAGAAGATGTTAAAAATGTAGCTAAGCAACAAGCTGAAATCATAATAAATGAGGCACAATCTGCTGCTAAAGAAGAACTCCTAAAGTTAGATTCTGATATTAAATTAAAAGAAAAAGCATTAGAAGATTTGCAAAAGCAAATAGATATCTACAAAGCAAAAATGGAATCTCTTTTAATTTCTCAACTTGAGTTATTAAAAGAATCTGTAAAAGATCAAGAATAAGATTAACGAAAGAGGAAAAAGGACAAAAGATATGAGAAAATTAGGCCTTATAACCCTTGGGGCTGTACACACACACACACACACACACACACAGGTAGCTCTAGGAAGTTTAAATGGAATAAAATAGAAATAATAAATATAAGTACGCATAGAACTTGTATATATTTTTGATATGCAAGTTTTATGCGTCTTTTTATATAAAAAATAAAATTCTAAGGAGGAGAAAATGGTAAAAAACCAAAGAATAGGAATAAAGGAAAGAGGAGAAAAACGGAATAACACTAGTTGCACTAATAATAACAATAATAGTATTAATAATATTAGC
>CANPWU010000027.1 GCA_947584805.1 uncultured Clostridia bacterium
ATAATTTCATTATATATGTATTTAATTTAAATATCAATTACTTTTATATTATATTTTTGTTACATTTTTATTACAATATCAAAGTAAATTTAAAATCTGAATAAAAATACAAGCCCCAGATTTTTCTGGGGTTTGTTAAATTCGTAATTTTATGCTACTCCATTTTTATATTTTTCAGCAGTATATAATTCTGGAACTTCTGTATTAATCTTTACGTTTTTATATCTTTGAAGTCCTGTTCCTGCTGGAATAAGCTTACCGATGATTACGTTTTCTTTTAATCCTATTAATGGATCCATCTTTCCTTTTATTGCTGCTTCTGTTAATACTTTTGTTGTCTCTTGGAAAGATGCAGCTGATAAGAAGCTCTCTGTTGCAAGTGATGCTTTTGTAATTCCAAGTAATGCTCTATATCCAGTTGCTGGTCTTCCTCCATTTGCTACAGTTTCTTTGTTTATTTCTTCAAATTCATACATATCAATTAATGAATTTCCATATAATCCTGTATCTCCTGGATCTTGTACTTTTACTCTCTTAAGCATTTGTCTACCAATTACTTCAATGTGCTTATCGTTAATATCAACACCTTGGTTTCTATAAACTTTTTGAACTTCTTGGATTAGATATTTATAAACACCTTCTGCACCATTAATTGCTAAAATTTCGTTTGGATTTACTGAACCTTCAATTAATTGAGTTCCTGGTTCTATTACATCTCCTTCTTTTACTCTTAATTTTGCTCCAAATGGTACTAAGTAAGTTTTACTATCATCTTTTCCTTTTATAATAATTTCTCTCTTACCATCTTCTTCTTTTAGTTTAACTTTTCCGGCAATTTCAGAAATTATTGCAAGTCCCTTTGGTTTTCTTGCTTCAAATAATTCTTCAACTCTTGGAAGACCTTGAGTAATATCTCCACCTGCGACACCACCTTGGTGGAATGTACGCATTGTAAGCTGTGTACCAGGTTCACCGATACTTTGTGCAGCAATTATTCCAACTGCTTCTCCTATATTTACTTTTGTACGTGTAGCTAAGCCCATGCCATAGCATTTAGCACATACTCCATGCTTTGTTCTACATGTAAGTGAAGAACGAACTTTTACAGAAGTAATTCCACTATCTACTATCTTTTTAGCAATATCACTATTAATCATTGTATCTGTATCAACTAATACTTCACCAGTATTTGGATCCTTTAAGTCTTCTAGAACATATCTTCCTTCAAGTCTTTCTTGTAATTTTTCAATTACTTGATTTCCATCTTTAATATCTTCTATAACTATTCCATCATGTGTTCCACAGTCATCTTCACGAACAATTATATCTTGGCTTACATCTACTAATCTTCTTGTTAAATATCCAGAGTCTGCTGTTCTTAATGCTGTATCTGCTAAACCTTTTCTTGCACCGTGTGATGATATGAAGTATTCTAGAGCATCTAGTCCCTCTCTAAAGCATGATTTAATTGGAATTTCAACTGTTTTTCCTGAAGTATTTGCCATAAGACCACGCATACCTGCAATTTGTCTTAACTGGTTCATATTTCCGTCTTGCTCCAGACTGAGCCATCATGTATATTGGGTTAAGTTCATCAAAGTTATCTTTCATTGCTTCTGTAACGTCGTCTGTAACTTTTTCCCATATTTTTATTGTAGATTGATATCTCTCTTCGTTTGTGATTAAACCACGTTTGTATTGTTTCATTACATTATCTACTTCTTCATCTGCTTTTGCTAAAATATCTTTTTTAGCTTCTGGAACGCTTACATCTGCAACTGAAACTGTGATAGCGCCTTTTGTTGAATATTTGTATCCAGTAGCTTTTATATAGTCTAATACTTCTGCTGTTTTCTCGAATCCATGTTTATTTATGCATTTTGCAACTATTGTTCCTAAATTCTTCTTTATAACTGGGAAGTCAATTTCTAATTTTAATAAGTTGTTTGGATCGCTTCTATCTACAAATCCTAAATCTTGTGGGATTCCTTGATTATAAATTAATCTTCCTACTGTTGTTTCAACTTTTTGTGTTACTACTTCGTCATCAAAAGTTCCAGTTCTTCTAATAAAGATTTTTGCATGTAATCCTAAATCTCCATTTTGATATGCAAGGATTGCTTCATCATCATCTTTGAAGTACATTCCTTCACCTTTTTCACCATCTATTTGTACTGTTAAATAATAACTTCCTAGAATCATATCCTGTGTTGGAACTGTTACTGGTTTTCCGTCTTGTGGTTTAAGTAAGTTATTTACTGAAAGCATCAAATATCTTGCTTCTGCTTGTGCTTCTGGAGATAGTGGAACGTGAACTGCCATCTGGTCTCCGTCGAAGTCAGCATTGAATGCCGTACATACAAGTGGGTGTAGTTTTATTGCACGTCCTTCTACTAGTACTGGTTCAAATGCTTGAATACCTAATCTATGAAGTGTAGGTGCACGGTTTAATAATACTGGATGATCTTTTATAACTTCTTCTAGAATATCCCATACTTCTGGTCTTAATCTTTCTACCATCCTTTTTGCATTTTTAATATTATGTGCAAGATTTCTCTTTACTAATTCTTTCATAACGAATGGTTTAAATAGTTCTACTGCCATCTCTTTTGGAAGTCCACATTGATACATCTTAAGTTCTGGTCCAACTACGATAACAGAACGTCCAGAGTAGTCAACTCTCTTTCCAAGTAAGTTTTGTCTAAATCTTCCTTGTTTTCCTTTTAACATATCTGAAAGAGATTTTAAAGGTCTATTTCCTGCTCCTGTTACAGGTCTTCCACGTCTGCCATTATCTATTAATGCATCTACCGATTCTTGTAACATTCTCTTTTCGTTTCTTACAATTATTTCAGGTGCACCAAGCTCTAATAATCTTCTCAATCTGTTATTTCTGTTTATTACTCTTCTGTAAAGATCATTTAAGTCTGATGTTGCAAATCTACCACCATCTAGTTGTACCATTGGTCTTAAATCTGGTGGGATTACAGGAATAACATTCATAATTGTCCATTCAGGTCTATTTCCTGATAGTCTAAAGCTCTCGATTGTATCTAATCTTTTAACAAGTTTTAACTTTTTTTGTTCACTTGATTTATTTATTTCTTTTATTAATTTTTGTGATAATTTATCTAGGTCAATTTCTTCTAGTAATTTTCTAATTGCAGCAGCTCCCATTTCTGCTTTAAATGTACCTCTTCCATATTTTTGAACTGCTTCTTCATATTCTTTTTCTGTTAATACTTGACCCTTTATAAGTCCTGATGTTCCTTTGTCTGTAACAATATATGAAGCAAAATAAATTACCTTTTCTATACTTCTTGGAGATATATCAAGTAAAAGGGCAATTCTACTTGGAATTCCTTTAAAATACCAGATATGTGCAACTGGAGCTGCAAGCTCAATATGTCCCATTCTTTCACGTCTAACTTTTGACTTTGTAACTTCTACTCCACATCTATCACAAACTATTCCTTTATATCTAACCCTTTTATATTTACCACAGTGGCATTCCCAGTCTTTTACTGGTCCAAATATTCTCTCACAGAATAGACCATCTTTTTCAGGTTTTAAAGTTCTATAGTTTATTGTTTCAGGTTTTTTTACTTCACCTTTTGACCATTCTCTGATTTTCTCATCAGATGCAAGTCCTATTTTTAATTTATCAAATAATTCTAATTCGTCCACTTTGTTTTTTAGACCCCCTAAAAAATTTTCTTTGTGCCTTAAAAATTTTGTCTTTGCTTATACACCGCTGAACATTTTTTCCTGAAAACAAGCAAAACTTTTAAGACTATTCAATTATTAAAGTTTGAAAAAGAATTGGTATAGTGCTAGGCGTTCAAGGTAAATTATTTGAGATAAGGCTAATTGCCTATCGAAAATAATTTATCCGCTGAACAACGACGCAATATGCCGATTATTTTTCGAACGCCCTAAAGGTTATCTTCGTCATTATCAATATTATCTTCTGCTAAATCACTATCAAAGATTTCTTCATCTAGCATATCATCTTCAATTAAATTATCATTATATAATTCTCCGTCTTCATCTGTTTCTTCTTCATCTAAGTCTTCTTCATAACCTTCTGTTAATTCTTGTTCTATTTCTTGCTCTATTGCTTTTAGTTTTTCTTTGTCATCTTCTTTTTCTAGGTTAAAGTCTATTCCTTCATCGATGTTTTCTTTAAGCTCTAATTCTTCTCCATCTTGTGAATATAATCTTACATCTAATCCTAAACTTTGTAGTTCTTTTATAAGTACTTTGAATCCTGCTGGAACTCCAGGTTCAGGAATATTTTCTCCTTTTACAATAGCTTCATAAGTCTTTATCCTTCCTACTACATCGTCTGATTTTACTGTAAGCATTTCTTGAAGTGTATGAGATGCTCCATAAGCTTCTAGTGCCCAAACTTCCATCTCTCCAAATCTCTGTCCACCAAATTGTGCTTTACCACCAAGAGGTTGTTGAGTAACTAATGAATATGGTCCTGTTGAACGAGCATGTATCTTATCATCTACTAAGTGGTGTAACTTAAGCATGTACATAACACCAACTGTAATTGGCTTATCAAATGGCTCTCCTGTTCTTCCGTCATAAAGAATTGTTTTTCCGTCTTCTGATAATCCTGCTTTTTTAAGTAATTCTTCTATTTCTTCCTCAGAAGCACCGTCGAATACTGGAGTTGCTACTTTCCAATTTAGCATTCTTGCTGCAGCTCCTAAATGTACTTCAAGAACCTGACCTAAATTCATACGTGATGGAACACCTAATGGGTTTAATACAACATCTACTGGAGTTCCGTCTGGCATGAATGGCATATCTTCAACTGGTAATATTCTTGATACTACACCTTTGTTTCCGTGACGTCCTGCCATTTTATCTCCAACCGATATTTTTCTTTTTTGTGCTATATAGCATCTAATTATTTGGTTTACTCCAGGTCCAAGTTCGTCTGAATTGTCTCTTGTAAATACTTTTACATCAACTATTGTTCCTGCTTCTCCATGTGGTACACGAAGTGATGTGTCTCTAACTTCTCTAGCTTTTTCTCCAAAGATTGCACGAAGTAATCTCTCTTCTGCTGTAAGTTCTGTTTCTCCTTTTGGAGTAACTTTTCCAACTAATATATCGCCTGGTCTTACTTCTGCACCAATTCTTATTATTCCGTTTTCATCTAGATCTTTTAATCCATCTTCACCAACGTTTGGAATATCTCTTGTGATTTCCTCTGGTCCAAGCTTTGTATCACGACATTCGCATTCGTATTCTTCTATATGGATTGATGTATAAACATCTTCTTTTACTAATCTTTCACTAAGTAAAACAGCATCCTCGTAGTTATATCCTTCCCAAGTTGTGAATGCTATTATTACGTTTTTACCAAGTGCCATTTCTCCATTTTGTGTAGAAGGTCCATCAGCAATTACTTCTCCTGCTTTCACTTTTTCACCTTTTACAACTATTGGTTTTTGATTTATACAAGTTCCACCATTTGTTCTCTTGAACTTACGTAATTTATAGGTTTCAATTTCTCCTTTTTTAGTTTCAAGTGTAATTTCATCGCCTGTAACTTTTTTTATAACACCATCAGATTTTGCAAGTATCATAATTCCAGAATCTTTTGCGGCTTTGTATTCTATTCCTGTTCCTACTATTGGTGAGTCTGTTATCATTAAAGGAACTGCTTGACGTTGCATGTTTGCACCCATAAGTGCACGGTTTGCGTCATCATGCTCCAAGAATGGTATCATTGCTGCTCCAACTGATACAAGTTGCTTTGGTGAAACATCCATATAGTCTACTTGATCTGCTGAAACTTCTGTTACTTCATCTAAATATCTAACTTTTATTTTTTTATTTACGAATTTTCCATCAGGTCCAATTGGTTCATTTGCTTGTGCTATAACGTGTCCATCTTCATCATAAGCTGCCATATATACTATTTCATCTGTAACTTTATGTGTTTTTGGATCTATCTTTCTATATGGTGTTTCTATGAATCCATATTCATTTATTATAGCAAATGAAGAAAGTGCTGAGATTAATCCAATGTTTGGTCCTTCTGGAGATTCTATTGGGCAAAGTCTTCCATAATGTGTATAATGAACGTCTCTTACTTCGAATCCTGCTCTTTCACGTGACAAACCACCAGGTCCTAATGCTGAAATTCTTCTTTTATGTGTAAGTTCTGATAATGGGTTTGTTTGGTCCATGAATTGTGAAAGTTGTGAACTTCCAAAGAATTCACGAATTGATGATGTTATAGGCTTTGTATTAATTAAAGTCTGAGGAGTAACTATATCTAAGTCTTGAATTGTCATTCTTTCTCTTACAACTCTTTCAAGTCTTGTAAGACCAATTCTGAATTGGTTTTGTAATAACTCTCCAACGCTTCTAATACGTCTGTTTCCTAAGTGGTCAATATCATCAACAGAACCTAATTTGTGAGTTAAGTTTAAAAGATAACTTACAGAACCTATTATATCCTCTGTTGTAATATGCTTTGGAATTAATTCTCCAAGAGCTTCTGTTATTGCTTTCTTTAAGTCTTTTTTGTCTGTTGTATCAATAATATGTTTTAATACTTCATAGTTTACTTCTTCTTTTATATTTAAATCGCTTAAATCGATATCTACTACGTTGTGGATATCTACTGTTCCGTTTCCTATAATTCTAACTTTTTTATCGTCTACTTTTACATTTACGATGTTTATTCCACTATCTTGGATTTGTCTTGCCATTTCAGGTGTTATAACTGTATCTTTTGAGACAAGTACTTCTCCTGTTTCTAGATCTACAACATCGTCATATGCAATTTGATTTTTTATTCTTGAAGCTAATCCTAGCTTTTTATTAAATTTATATCTTCCAACTTTTGCTAGGTCATATCTTCTTTCATCAAAGAATAAACCATTAAATAAGCTTCTTGCAGCTTCTACAGATGGCAATTCTCCTGGTCTTAATTTTTTATATATTTCTATTAATGCCTCATCTTGAGTCTTTATTGGATCTTTTTGAAGAGTTGCAATTAATTTTTCTTCTTCTCCAAACATTTCTATCATTTCTTCATCTGTAGTTAATCCAATTGCTCTTAAAAGTGTTGTAACTGGTATTCTTCTAGTTCTATCAACTCTTGCATAAAATACATCATTTGAATCTGTTTCATATTCTATCCAAGCACCTCTAATTGGCATAACCGTAGATGTGTATATTTTCTTTCCTGTTTTGTCGAAGTCTTCTGTATAATAGCATCCAGGTGAACGAACAAGTTGGCTTACTATAACTCTTTCTGCTCCGTTTATTACAAATGTTCCGCTATCTGTCATAATTGGGAAATCTCCAAGATAAATCTCTTGTTCTTTTATTTCTCCTGTTTCTCTGTTTATTAATCTTACCTTTACATGTAATCTTGAAGAATATGTAGCGTCTCTTTCCTTTGTTTCCTCTAATGAATATTTAGTCTTATCTTCCATGTAGTAATCAAAAAATTCAAGTACTAAGTTCCCAGAATAGTCTACTATTGGTGATACATCTTTTAGCACTTCCCCTAGTCCTTCTTTTAAAAACCATTCATAAGAGTCTTTTTGCACTTTAATAAAATTTGGCATTTCAATACTATCGCCAATTTTTGCGAACGTTTTACGTACGCATTTTTCGTGTTTAACATCTTTCATGGATTTTTTCGCTCCTTAAAAATAATATTTTAATTTGTGAAGCATAAGATAAAATTTTTCTTTAAAGAAGTCCTTCTTAAAACACATATTTTATTTTGGGAAACTCTATCGCTTCAAAATAGTTTTTCCCTAAATAAAAGAGGTGCATTTTAATTCCTCTCCTTTTAGAATTTAATATATTTATCGACTATAATACAATTAGATATTATAGCATAGATTTCTGAGGCTTGTCAATAATTTTAGAATAATTTTTTGTAAATTTTCTTACCGTGTTAATATGTTTTACATAAAGTATTGCAATAATTTCCAAAACAGTGTATAATATTATTGAGAAGTTATATTTCTTATATTTATTTATGCCTTATTGGAGGGAAAACGAAATGAAAGATTTCATCAATACTCTATTACGGTTTGTAATAATTCTTCTTATCTCAGCTTTGCTTTTAACATTTTTTTTAATTTACAATCACTATGCATACAAAAGATGGGAGAATAATTACAAAGCAGAACAAAGCAACATTGAGCGAGATTATGCACTCACAGAATTAGGCACACTAAGGGGAAAAGTTGAAATCATAAAAAAACTTTATGAAGACTACTTAGCATCTGTACAAGTTGAAGATGATGAAGATTTTTTCTCTAAAGAAGCTTATTATCTGAAGCAACAACTAAAAGCAATTGCAAATTATAAGTCTGCACTCCCAAACCAGTATTTAGATGATTTAAATTTTACAATCACAGAAACCAAAGTAGGCAATATCTGCGAAGAACTTTTTTCTCAGATAGATAAAAAAATCCATAGTATCAGATATGGAAAAGAGGAATAGGTTTTTATAACCTGTTCCTCTTAATTTTAATACTCCCATTTAGGTACATATTGTTCTTCATCTTCTTCTATATAGTCTTGCATGTAACCATTTTCTATTCCGAATTCTTCTATAAGCTCTTCTACATTTTTGTATTCTTCTTTAGTTATTTTTCTATTTATTTCTTCATATTCATTTGCTTTATATGTTGGGAAATATTGTGTCATGATGCTTATATATATGTCTTTGCTTAGGTTTTCTGATATCCATTTTAATACTTTTCTTGTATTTTCTAAATTATTTGGTAAAACTAGATGTCTTATAATTAATCCTTTTTTTATCATACCATTTTCATCAAACTTTGGTGCTCCGTACTTGCCTTGCCATTTCTTTTATTGCTTTTTTTGCAATTTCAAAATAATTTGAAACCTTTGAATATTTTATTGAAAGCTCATCATCGCTATATTTTAAGTCTGGTAAATATACATCTATTAATCCTTCTAATTTTTTTAATGTTTCTACATTTTCATATCCATTTGAGTTATATATTATCGGAATTTCTAATCCTTTTTCTCTTGCAAGTTTTATAGCAATTGCTATTTTATCTGTATATATTGTTGGAGAAACTAGGTTTATATTTTCTGCTTTCTTCTCTTGCTGTTTTAGAAAAATTTCTACTAACTCTTCTACTTCTATTTTTCTTCCGATTCCCTAAATTGCTTATTTCGTAATTTTGGCAAAATACACAATTCATATTACATTTTGAGAAAAAGACTGTACCAGATCCATATTCTCCACTTATGCATGGTTCTTCAAATTTATGTAGGCTAAATCCTCCAATTTCTACTTTTTCTCCTGCTTTGCATCTCCCTACATTTATTTTTCTATCTACTTTGCATTTATGTGGGCATAACTCACATTTTTCATTTTCCATATTATTCACCTTTAAATTTACTTGCTACACTTTCTATTTCTTGAAGTTCAAATCTGTATTCTTGTTTTACATTTGGATACTTTTCTCTATCAACTTTTTCTAAGAACATTTCATATGGTCTTAAATATATTTTTTCTGTGTCGCCATATAGTGCTCTATAAATTACAAATTTTTCTTTTGTTTCACTATGTATTCCGAATTCCTTCTACTATATAATAATCTCCTTTGAAATGTCTATATATTCCATGTATTTTTATTTCTCTTTCTTCGTTCATCATAATTATGCTCTCCTTTATCTTAAAATTTTATATAGAATATTTTATCATATCAGAACTAAAAAAGCCAGAAGTCTATATTAAAAAATTTCTCTCACACAAAATAAATCTGTGTGAGAGGTCCGGTAATACATTTTAAGTAGTTTCATGCGGTGAATATCCTTATCCTGGGATTTCCTTGTCCGCGCGTTACAGAAACTTCTTTGGGCGATACCCACATCATCCCTCTTAAGGGAAGATTTATCCAAGAAATGCATGCTTTTTCTAACGCTTCTCGAAAAAAGAAGCTCGGAGGATATATGAGCGTTGATATGCTGTACTCACCAAAGATGTAAGATTGCTTGTAGTTAACTGCAATAATGGTTTCTCCTTTTGCTTCCACTTCCCTTTTGATTGAATCTGAAAGAATTTTTTGGAACTTATCAATTCTTTCAGGGCTGTCGCCAAGCTCTATTTGCTGATACCGTCTCATGAAAAATGCTTCGTAGTCCTCATCCGTAAAAGAGGAAAAGTGTTTTGATGTCTCTTTGGGCGGATCCCGTAATTTATCTGCCCACCATTTTGCTGCTACTTCGTAGTATTCCATTTTTTTACCTCCAAAAAATTATTTTTAGGGACTAAAAAACTTCTATCTGCATATTTTACTATGCGATTTTAATATTTTATCATAATTTTACATAAAGTGCAAGGGTTATAATTGTGAAAAAATAAAATTTGTGTATGTATATAAAGAAGCTTAAGAAAAATTTTTTCTTAAGCTTCTTTTTTATCTACTAATGATTTTCTACACTTCTATTTGCTATTTCTATTGCTTTTGATACTATATTTCCGCATGTTTTAGATGATACATTTCCCCATCCGCCTTCTTGTTTTACTTCATTATATACTCCTAATTCTTTTGCTATTTCTTCTTTTAAATTTTCTGACATTAAGTTTTTATTTTTTGACATTTGATTTACCTCCTAATAATTTAGAGATAAATTTATTATTTACTTTTTTTAAATTTTTATTTCTTGAAATTTTTTCAAATTTTTAAGTTGTTAAAGTTCCGTTAGGAGTATTTATTATCATTAATATATCTTCTTCTTTTCCGTTTTCTGCATTTATATATACCAAAAATTCGTTGTCTCCTGCTTTTCCTGTAAATTCCCAGCATAGGATTTCTGTATTATATTCTGTTGGTATAATTGCAAGCTTTTGACTAGAAATTTCTATTTTTTTATTTAATTTTTCTTTTGCTTCTTCTTGCGAAATTATATTTTTTGAAATGTTTCTTACTTCATGGCAATTCAAATATCCTGCTGATTCCATGCCTAAAATTTCTCCATTATCTAATGCAATTTTTAATTTTATAAGGTCAGAATATATCGTTACATCATCTTGAAAATATGCATAATTTACTACAATATTTCCGGTCTTGCATCATATAATAAGTCTCTTTCATGCTTGGATAACCTTTTTCATTTAAGAAATTTTTTCCAATTTCAATTGCTTGTTCTGGACTTATTTTGTTTTCTTTTATTTCTCTATAGTAATTTACATATACTATATGTCCACCTTTTTGTGAAATTGCAATGCTCTTGCTGTTATTATCATCCATTGTTACTTCAAAATCGTATGAAACAATATTTCCGTTTTCAGATAATCCATTTGATTTAATTTTTTCGTCCGTTACATTTGCAAAGTTTCTTACTATTTCTTTTGCTTGGTCTTCAGAAATATTATCTCCAGTTAATCCTTTTTTATCAAAAGACACCATGTGTTCTGAAAATGCTCCGTCATAAATTAAACCTGTATATTCGCTGAAAGTTCCTTGAATATTTCCAAAGCTTCCAGATGCATCTGAACTTACTTGTTGTGCAAAAGCTTTGTTTCCTTCTGCTACAACTTCTTTCCATGCTAAAGTTCCATCGTTTATTTCACTTTCTAATTGATTTAGTGTATTTTTTAAATCTATGCTGTAGTTATGCAAGTCTTCTATATTTTTTAAATCTTGGTCTGTTAAATCTTGTCCTTCAACCGCTTTCATAGCTAAACTATAGCTGTAGTCTCCAAGTTGATTTAAAAATTTTTCTGCATTTGAAAGTCCTTCTGTTTTTATTGGAATTTGTGTGAGATATACTACTGCAAGATTTGCTTTATTCCAAACATTGCTTAATGTTTTTGCTTCATGATCTGCTGTTGATGTAATCATTGCCTTTGCAAGATATGTTTCTATCTCATCTGCACAGTTTACTAATTCATAAAATGACATATTATATGAGTTTTCTGATACCATCTGGTATTCATCTTGTTTTTTGTAAGTATAGATTGCCAAGGCAATAACCGCTGCAAGTAGTATAACGATAATTATACTTGCTAAACGTATACGATTATCTTTGAAAAAGTTGGAAAATTTTCCAAAATTTTGTCTTTCCCCTTCCATATACTTCCTCCTCTCGTTTCGCTAATATTATTTACTTTGTTTTAAGAAAGTATACAAGAAAGACGCATTTTATAAAATTATTTATTTTCATTTTGCAATTTTAATAATCTTTGGATTTTAAAATATAATAGAGAGCTTGGATTATTTCCAAGCTCTCTTAAGTGAAAAGTATTATGGATGCTATGAAAGAACAGTTAGCGATAATACGTATAACCAATAATTTTGAACTATCAACCAACCTAAACCAAGATGAAGTCATTATGTTAGTTAGGTGTGACGTACGTTATGTAACTAGAACATCTCCTACACTGACTACCCTTTAGTACTTGTCTTTTGCAAGTTTCATATCCCGTCAATCCATCGTAGGTATTAGTGCAATCTAAGCAATATGATTTTAAAGAATACACGTCAGTGTGCGTAGGGCAACGGTAGTATTCGTCTCTCCATCGTCCACCACAGTGTGGGCATACGGCATTACCGGGTTCCGGAGTATTGCTTAGTTTTACCACAAGTTCCATAAACGTCATAGTAATCATGTCCCAATGCAGCTGTATAATCACCTCTCACTTGCGAGGTACACCAAGCACATTCCCAAACTGTATAACCTTGGGCTGTACATGTTGG
>CANPWU010000028.1 GCA_947584805.1 uncultured Clostridia bacterium
ACTAATCCACTATCTTGTACTTCTATTATTGTTACTGCTGCTAGTATTATTAGTACTATTATTGTTATTATTAGTGCCACTAGTGTTATTCCGTCTTTCTCCTCTTTCCTTTATTCTTGTTCTTTCGTTTTTTTCCATTTTCTTCTTCCTTTCTTTTGATTTTAGTTTTATTTTTCTTAATTGGTAAATACTATTATATATTCATCCAATTATTTTAACTCATTTAAATTATATGTTCTTTTTTTGAACATGTCAATATTTTAATGCAAAATAAGGATTTTTTGTAAAAAAAGTGCAGAATGTGATTATATTAATTTGAAATTATTCTATTTCTATATTTAGATTGGAGTTTAGTTTATGAAAAAAATTTATGAAACAATTCGAGATTTACGTGAAGATCGTGATTTAAAGCAAAAAGATATCGCAGATTTTCTTAAAATGTCTAGAACTACCTATAATCATTATGAATTAGGCCATACTAGTTTTACTGCTGATATGATTGTTGATTTGGCACACTTTTTTAACACTACTCCAAACGTTCTTTTAAATTTTAATTCTCCAAACGAAATCACAGACATTAATTTAATAAAACTTTGTAATTTTATTAAAGAAAAAAACATTGATATAGAAGAACTTATTAATTTAATAATTTGCGCTAAAAAAATTTAATATTCACTATTTTTTACTTTTAACTACTTTACTTGACTTTTTCTTGACATTAATTTAGTTTTTTCTTTAATATATTATCAATAAGTTTTTGTAAAGGAGTTTTTAAAAGTGAATATTTTAATTTGTAGTAAAAATACAAAATTTTTGAATTACTTAAATTCAATCTTAAACCAATTAATTATTAAAAAAGATCTTTCTGCGAAAGTTGTTTTTAAATCTACTGATTCAAATGATATCTTAAATTATATTCAAAGTAAAAGAGCTGACGTTCTTTTTTTAGATATTGATTTTAAAAATACTGGGATTGAATTTGCAGAAAAAATTAGAAAAATAGATAAGAGTTTATACTTGATTTTTATCACGAATCACCTTGAATATGTATTCTCTTCTTTTAAGGTAAAGCCATTTGATTTTTTAGTTAATCCTATTACTTATGAAAAATTAGAGCATGTTCTAACCGATCTTTTTGAAGATATTCAAGATTCCCCTAACAATTTTATATCTCTTTCAAATAAGGCTTTTATAAAGCTTAATGATGTATATTATATAAGTCGTTTAGGCATGAAACTTATTTTTAATACTAATTATGGGAATTATGAACTCTACAGTTCTTTTAAAAAAATTGAGCCTAAATTGCCTAATAACTTTGTTAGATCTCATAAATCTTATATCGTAAATATTAATCAGATTAAAAGTATTAATGCTATTAATAATATTATAACTTTTAAAAAAAATGTTGAGTGCTATATAGGTTTAAAATATAAATCTCATTTTCTCGAAATTATAAATGATCAATGCTTTGATGGCTGGAAAGCAGATGAAAAGGTACACTTTTAAAAGAAGTGTACCTCTTTTGAAATTATTCTATTTCTACTATTTAGATTATAGCTTTTATTAAAATGTCTGACTAAAACGTCTTTTAGTTTTATTTTCTCTTAGTAGAATTTATTTTTATTATACTATTATTAATTTAATTATACATATATTTTTTGCGAATTACTTATTTCATTTTGTATATTTTTATTTTCTTATTCTCATAAAGTATATTAGCATTTTTGTAAAGTTTGTTTCCTTTGCGTTTTAGCTTTAGTTTTATAGTATTCATAATTAGTTAATAATTTCTTCTACTATTTTCTCTACTTCTTCTCTTTTTAATCCTGTTACTTCACAGATATCTGTTATCTTCATATTTTTTTTGTACATATTAATGACTACTAACTTTTGATTCTCTTTTCTACCTTCTTTTCTTCCTTCTTCTCTTCCTTCTCTTAATCCATTCTTCTTATATGACGATATTATCGAGATTTTGTCCTTTAAATCTCTCTCCCTTTCTTCATATTCTTCCCTTAACTCTGGTGATGCTTCCAACATCTCTAACTCTTTTATTGCTTCCTTTAATTCTTCATCTGGATCATCTTTCCATTTTCTCATATCTAATTTACCCCCTATAAATTTTATCCAATTTTTTTCTGGTCTCTCTTCTTCTTCTTTAAATTTTTTTAATTCTATAGTATGTATCTCTATATCCTTTGTAAATGTTACTTCTCTTTCTCCTTGTTTCTTTGCCATTAATCCCCATTCTACATGATAATCTTCTATTTCTTCTGTCTCTTTTAAATTCTCTACTAGTATTAGTATTCCTATTGTTTTCTTCAACTCATCATAATTATCTCCTCTTTTGAAGCCTTCTACATATACTTTTGCCCAATATTCTAAAAATCTCTTCGGCATATAGTCATATCCTGCCACTTGCATCTCTATTATCACTTTTGTCCCATCTTCTAAATCAGCCCTTATGTCTATTCTCCCTAATTTATCATTATGCATCTCACCTATTAATCTTTTATTTACGTTTAACGTTATTTTATCTATTTTTATATTTAATACTTTCTCTAAAAATCCTTTTGTTATTCTTTCGTTTCCTACTTTTCCAAATATTCTTTGAAATATTAAATCATTTGTTACTTTTAATTTATTATTATTCTCATTTTGCATATATTAATCTTTCCTTTCTTATTATATATTAATTAATAGATTTAATCAAGGGCTATTTTTACTTTTGCTTATCTATTTTGAATTCTTTATTTTTTTGTATTTTATTTTTATCAATTCCTCCTTTTCTTTAGTTTTTTATAATTGGGTTTTATTTGGGTGAATCCCCTTTAGATTTATTTTGCCTTCATTTTAAAATGTATTTTAAAAATTAAATTATATAAAATAAATAAAAATAAGCAATGTAATTTAGCAAAATTACTTTTACATTACTTATTTTATATAATGATTTTTATACTTTGTCAAGAAAAAGCCATCGACAAATTTCGACAAAGTTACTTTTAATAATAACTGCATAAATTAATCTGAAAATCTTTGTTAATTTTTACTCTACTATATCTACTAAATTGCTTCTTTCCATTCCTTCTAAGTTATAATATGTCGAAGGGACTAATCCAACAACTACATTTTCTGCAATTACTACTTCATTTGTTATTGTTTCTTCCTCTACGCTATAAGGAGTTAGAACACTTACAGTGCATTTTACATCTAAATAAATCCTATGTATAGTTTGATTTATTCCTGTACTTTCAAATTCTGATCTTACTTTTGTTTCAACAGTTCCTGTGTTTTTTAACTTAATCTTTATATTTGGTCCTATTCCTGATAAAATTCTTGTTCCTAGAAAGCTGCCGAGTTTCATTTCTACTGTACTTTCATCTTCGTCTATTAAGCCTTGCTGTATTTTTTCTGCAACTGATGAAGTAATTTCGTTTATTGTAGCTATGTTTGACTGAAGCATGGTAATATTCCCGTTTGAATCCTTATATATTTTAATTAAATCGTCATAAGTGTAGTTTCTCATTACTTCTGTTGTCTTACTATTTGAAACTTCTGTTGCTCTTGCTTTTGCAGCGTATTCGCAAGATTTATCTAATATCGGTGTAATCGCTTTAATAACTAAAAATAATGTTATTATTGCAATCATGAGTACTAATACTGTATCTTGTGCAAACTTATTCTTAAAGCTTCTTTTTCCTTTAGGAAATTTCGCAATTCTAATCTTTGGAATTCTAATTCTTTTCCTTGAATAAATTTTATCCATAATATATTTTATGCATTAAATACTAAATCGTTCCTACAATTGCATTTAGATGTCTTAGGTATAAAAAGTTTTTCTCCTACAGATATTTTTTCTGGATTTTCTATATTATTTATTCTTGCTATATCTTGAACTGTACTTTTATATTTTTTTGCAATATTCCATAATGTATCACCTGGTTTCACAAAGTAAATTACCATGCTATATGGGTTATCTTCTTCTCCTTCTACTTCTTCTATTCCGTCTATTATATTTATGTTTCCAATATCATAAGAATTTGTATTTGCTTCTAAATCAATTTTTGCTGAAACTTCCATATTATCTTTTACAAATTCTTGAAGTACAGGAGTTATTTCTATATCTACCCTACTATCTTGGTTTAGTCCATTAATTTCTTGATTAAAGCTGAATGGAATTGTTACATTTTGTGCTCTCGTATTTGTTTCTTCTTCATTTAATAATATAAATCTAATACTTAAATCTCCTTCATATCTTACCATATCTTTTGAAATTTCTTTATCATTTATTACTGCTCTAGCACTTGCATCACAAATTTTACTATGTTCAATGTCATCTAGTTTTACTTTTTCCCTAATATTTATGACATTTCTTGTGTTTTGCATATTTATCATTGTGCTTACTTTGTTTTGATTAAATTCTAGATTTCTACTTGGGCTATACATATCTTGAATTACACTAATCTCTTTATTTTCAAAAACTCTGCAAAACATTTCAACTTCTATCTCTACATTAATAGAAGGTTCTCCTTGGTTTGGCTTTATTAAAACATTTTTTACTTTATATTTTACATCACATATATCATCTTCTGAAATTCCTGCAATATCAATAAATCCCATTATTGGTATTGTTTCTTCTGTTTTTCTTATAACTCCTGAATCAGTTAAATATATTATTTTTACATTAATATCTGCTTTTGATAATACTTTGTTGTAACTAATTTTTGTGTCTTTATTCATTATATTAAAATCGGATGAAAGTATTTCTTGGAGGTTATCTTCGCTATTTATTGCAACTGTTTCTTTTGCAGAGGCTCTTGTTACGTTTTGACCTACTAATGAGTTCATTTGAAAAGATGAAATTTGTTCTTGAATATCGTCAATTCCTTTTATCTCTTTAATCATTTCTTCATTTTCATTTAAAAATACTTTTGCATCTACTGTAAGTGTAACTCTAAAGCTTACTTTTCTTCCATTTAAAACATCACACTCTATATTTTTTATACAAACTGTTTCGTCTAATGTCATGCCATTTTCTATTCCTGGAAAATCTAATATCTCTGTAAAATTTAGGTTGCTATTAAATGCCCTTACTTGCTCTTCTGCAGTATCTGCTAAGTACATTAAATATATATCTATATTTCCATCTAACCTTATCTTACCATCTAATATTTCTTTTTTATATACACATACATTTCCTGTTGCCAATATATCTTTTAATATATCTGGTTTTGTGTCTGGTATTATGCTATCCCCTTCTATTATTATCTGAAATGATTTATTTCCTACCACTCTATTAATGCATAAATTTTCCTTTACCGCATCTATCATTTCTTACTCCTCCTTATATTCTTTTTTATTATATATATGTTGGAGCATATAAAAAAATTCCTACAAAATCAATTTGTAGGAATCGGGAGTTTATATTAATTTTTTCTTATGTCTCTATAATATCTTCTTCAGTTTCTTTAACATCTTTTGGTTGTTTTATACTTTCTTCTTTTGGTGGCACTATTGAACAATAATTTTCTCCATCAAATACTTGGAGATCTATTGTCCTAGTTAAGACATCAGTATAGCTATAAGTTGCATTTCCTTCTTCTTTATTGTATTTAACAACAAATAAATTAGGGTAAGCTTTTTCAAGAGTTGCTTCTTTTTCGAAAAATCTACTTCTTCCTAATGCGCCTTTTACTATTATCTTTTGTCCTTGCTTTTCTTCTAAGTCTTCTCTTAAGTTTATAATATCATCCCTATATATCATTTTGACCACCCATTTTTCTTTAAGATGTTCAAATTATATCATCTATGGCATAAAATGTCAAAAAAGATAGGATTTTGTAGAATGGTCAAAAGTGTTGATTTTTATAGCTTATCAAGGATTATTTTTGTCAATATTACATTTTTATTACAATTTTATTACAAAATGTAATATTTATCTTTTACCCTTTGCAAATCTACCTCCTACCCTTTTTCCATCATCATGAAGTTCTTGTGTTATATCTCTTGTTGTTATTATTTTGTTTTTATCTGTTAACGCTACCTTTTCTGCAACTATAATTGGATCCATAAAATCTATTAAAACCCTTGCAGGAGAAGAGGCAAAGTTAGCTCCGCGATGCCATTATTGCTTC
This sequence comes from uncultured Clostridia bacterium, assembly GCA_947584805.1. GTDB lineage: Bacteria > Bacillota > Clostridia > TANB77 > CAG-508 > JAAWPK01. The sequence continues at coordinate 6,135 of CANPWU010000028.1, forward strand.
AAAAAAACTTTGGCAAGCTCCTGCAAAAATTACTAAATCTTTATTTGGATTTGCTTTTTTTCTTGCTTCTACTACAGATTTTATAAAATATCTTGAATTTCTATAATTATATATATCATTGTAATTTCCACTATTTCTTATCATTCCATCATGTCCTGTAATTACTACTATATCTGGGTTATATTTTCTTATTAAGTTTCCTATAACTTGTGGTTGCTTATATTCTGGTATGTTTTTTACTATTGCTTTTAAACCCATTTTATTATAATATCTTTCTGATTTTTGTGTATATTTTCTATCTCCATCTAAATGTAAAATTACTGCATCTGATATTTGGTTCCTTGTTCTTTTAGAAAATATGTCTTTTGTTGATTTTGCAATTCTTTTTTTGATTTTTGTATCTATTCCTCTTTTTTCTGTTTCTATCTGTTCTCTATCTACTTTTTCAAGGTCTTCTATTGGTGCATCTGCTTCTATACGATAATGTACTCCTCGCAAAATTGCATATGCTTTTCCGCCTTTTGCTCTTATGATTCTATCTACGTAAAATAATATATCTTTGTTATATGAGATTCTTCCGAACTATATCACCTTTTTTTATTTCCACTTTTTTCACCTCTTCTGTTACATCTTATGTTTTTTAGATGAAAATGTTTAAAATGAGAAATTTAGCTTTTTTGCATAATTTTTAACAATATGGAAATAAATAAATGTGAATTGAAAGGAGGTTTTTACGTATGGCAACGCAAAAACATTTATTTATTACTGGTACATCAAATGTGTCTTGGAAAGATGCAATTGTACAAGCAGTTGCAGAAGCTTCTAAAACAATAGATTATTTATCTGATGTAAAAATTTTAGAACAAAGAGCAAGTATTTCTGGAAAGAAGCTTGCAGAATTTTATGTGGATTTAGATCTAACTTTTACTATTGATAGGGAAAGAGAAGATTAAATTTAAAAACTAATATATAAGAAAGGAATGAAAATATTTATGGAAAAAATTGAAACAAACGAACAATATCAGCAATATGTGAATCAAAAATCTCCGAATTCTCCAATTTTTAAGAATTGCTTTAATGCATTTTGGGTTGGTGGTCTTATCTGTTCTATAGGGCAATTAATTTCTGATTTTTGCAAATTTAGAGGATGTGATACAGAAACTTCTGGCGCTATTGTAGCAATTATTTTAATTGGAATTAGTGCATTTTTGACATCACTTAATTTGTTTAATAGAATTGGAAAATTTGCAGGCGCTGGTTCCCTTGTTCCTATTACAGGTTTTGCAAATTCTATTGTTTCTCCTGCAATTGAGTACAAGTCTGAAGGATATGTAATGGGTGTTGGTGCAAAAATGTTTACTGTTGCAGGTCCTGTACTTGTTTATGGTATTTCTGCATCTATTTTAGTTGGTATTCTTTATTTGATTTTTAATACACAGAGTATAACGTTGGTTTAATTCAAAATTGAAAGGAGATAATTTAATGCAAAGATTAGGAAAACAAACAATAAAATTTGATAATCCTCCAACTATTCTTGAAACTGCATCAATTGTCGGTCCAAAAGAATCTGAAGGACCTCTTGCAAAATATTTTGATACTTGTTTAAATGATGAGTTTTGGGGAGAAAAGACTTGGGAAAAGGCTGAAAGTAAGATAATTAAAGAAAGTATAAGTCTTGCAATTAACAAAGCAAAAATTCCTTCTGACAGCATAGATTACTGTTTTGCAGGAGACTTACTTAATCAATGTATTTCTGCAAGTTTTGGTCTTAGAAGTTTTGCAATTCCCTATTTTGGAATTTTTGGTGCTTGTTCTACTTTTGTTGAGGGAATGATTTTATCTAGTATTTTAATTTCTGGTGGTGCTGCAACAAATTGTCTATTTGCAACTTCTAGTCACTTTTGTAGTGCAGAAAAGCAATTTAGATTTCCTCTAGAACTAGGAAACCAAAGACCACCTACTTCACAATGGACTGTAACAGGTGGTGCTGCATCTATTCTTTCTGCTTCTGGGAATGGTCCAAAAATAACATATGCTACTCCTCGGCAGAATAGTTGATAAAGGAATTAAAGATGCAAATAACATGGGAGCTGCAATGGCACCTGCTGCTGTTGATACAATTTTAGCTCATTTTAAAGATACTGGACGTAATCCAAGTTATTATGATGCAATAGTTACTGGAGACTTAGGGCATATTGGAAAAGAAATTGTTTGCGATATGCTAAAAACTTATGGTTACAATGTAAAACCAAATTATAACGATTGTGGTGTTTTAATTTTTGATAAAGAATCTCAAGATACTCACTCAGGCGGTAGTGGTTGTGCTTGTTGTGGTACAGTTTTTTCTGGATATTTATTTAATCAGTTAAAGCAAAAGAAGTTAAATAAAATTTTACTTATTGCAACTGGTGCATTAATGAATTCTACTTCTTCTCAGCAGGGAGAAAGTATTCCAGGAATTGCTCATGCCGCTGCAATTGAGAATATTGAAAATTAAAAGTTTTAGTAATATGAGAAAGGAAAATTTAAACAATGGATATGTTTTTTAAATCATTAAATATCATGGATTATGTTTGGTGTTTTGTTACTCGGTGGAATTATATGTATTATTGCTCAAATTTTAATTGATAAAACCAAAATAACTCCTGCTAGAATTCTTGTACTGTTTGTAACACTTGGTGCTGTACTTGGCGGTCTTGGAGTTTATGATTATATAATTGATTTTGCAGGTGCTGGTGCTACTGTTCCTATCCTTGGATTTGGTGCAAATTTAGCAAAAGGTGCTATTAAAGGAGTTAATGAATCTGGATTACTTGGTGCATTTACTGGTGGAATTAAGGCTGCTGCGCGGTGGAATTTCTGCTGCTGTGTTCTTTGGTTACATTGCTTCTTTGGTTGCAAAACCTAAAATGAAAAGGTAAGAAAAGTGAAAACTTCGTTTTCACTTTTCTTATTTATATTCTATACTTTTTTCTTCTAACAATTTAAAATTACATGATATTGTTTTAAGGAAATTATTTTTATGCTTTGTTACTGCAATATACATTTTATTTGCTCTTCTATAGATTTCTTGTTTATTAGAATTTATATATCTATATTCTGCAGAAATTAAATCTCTATATTTTTTATCTTGCTCATTGTATTTCAATAAATTTATTACATTGAAATTTTTAGGAATAGGTATCATTGCAGAAAATTTTATTATTGCTAATGGCTTATTTTTTCTATCATATACAAAGAAAAAACTAGGATTATTTTTATATTTGCAATAATGTTCTTTATAAGAATATAGCGGAACAAAATAATTATAATTTTCTATTTTTAATACAATACCCAAATATGGCCTGCCATGCCCAATTTCATCTTTATTATAACTTATATGTTTTTCAAATTTACTTAAATATTTTATATAATTTTTATCTACAACATAAAATAATAATTCTTCCATTTTCCCTCTTTTCTTAAATAAAATAGGAGGCACATTTTTTTAAATGTACCCCCAATTTAAATTTGCTTATTTATAAGGCTTAAGCATTACCTAATTTGAAATCAGTTTATTTATAAGGCTTGAACTTTACCTAATTTGAAGTCGTTCTTCTTTTAGGTAAGAACTTCCTATGAGTAATCAAACAGATTACTTTTATAGTATATTTATTATAACATCATTTTATTCATTATGTCAATAAAAAATATTATAATTTTACAATTTTATAAACATTTTTCTTCACTTTTTTCATTATTTAAAGTTATTCCTTTATCTTTTAATCTTTGTACTATTCCTTGCTTTTTTTCTTGCCATTCATCTGAAAAAATTGTATCTATATCTATTTTGGCTGTTCCTATTCTTTTATCATTTCCAAAAAGCTGGACAGCAAGGTTAGCTTCAGGATTATTTCTTAAAAAATCCTCACTTTTTAATTCTCTACTATTATACCTTCTTGTTTTAAAATCTAATTTGCTTAAAAATTCTAATTCACTACCAATTAATGCGTGTGATATCATATATATACTATCTTTATCCGAAAATCTATAAAAGCCGTCACTCTTTAGCTGTTTTATTCTATCTATAGCATCTAGCAAATATAAATTGGCTAAATCTATCGTTCGAGAAATACCTTGTTGTGATATCATATCATGTAAATCATTTGGAAAATGTAAATGTATGCAAGTATCAGATATTCCGTAAGAAAACATAGCATTTATTGGAGTATGTTCTTCCTGATGTGTACTTTGTTCTTTGAGTTTACTTTCAAAAAATACTTTTACATCTTCTTCTGTTCCTCCAACTTTTTGAATTGCTTTTTGAAGGGTTTCTTCGTCAAGCATATCTATTTTTCCTAATAATTTATTTATTCTTTCTTCGTTATTTTGTGTTCTCATAGACATCAAAATGATTTTTACATCTTTTTTATTCATAAGATCACTTCCTAAGGTTAATTATACCATATTTTTACTATTAAGTAAAATATCATTAGGAATTAAAATTATTCTATAAAAAAAAGACATAAAAGTCTAAAGCTTCTATGTCTTCAATATAAATACTATCTCTTACTAAATTGTGGAGCTTTTCTTGATTTTTTAAGACCGTATTTCTTTCTTTCCTTCATTCTTGGATCTCTTGTTAAGAATCCTTTAGATTTAAGAACTGGTCTATATTCAGAATTTGCTTCATTTAAAGCTCTTGCTATTCCATGACGAACTGCTCCTGCTTGACCTGTGAATCCTCCACCTGTTACTTTGCAAATTACATCATATTTATTTAATGTGTCAGTTGCAACTAATGGTTGTCTAACTATTACTTTTAATGTTTCTAATCCGAAATATTCTTCTATATCTTT
>CANPWU010000029.1 GCA_947584805.1 uncultured Clostridia bacterium
TTTTCTGGATAATCTACAAATTCCATTTGCTCTTTTGTAACTGGATGAATAAATTTTAATTTATATGCCCAAAGAGCTATTTGCTTTCCTCTTCCTCTTGTTCCATATTTTTGATCTCCATATATACTATGCCCGTGAATTTGCGAGTTGTACTCTTATTTGATGATGCCTTCCTGTATGAAGATGTATTTTTAATACTGATAAATTTATTTCTTCATTATATTTTACAACTTCATAATCAAGTTTTGCAAATTTTGCATTTTTGGTTCCTTCGCTTACAACCTTACTTGTATTTTTCCTTTCATCTTTTAGAAGATAGTTTTCTAAAATTCCTTCTTTTTTCTCCATTTTTCCGATCTACTATGCACAAATATTCTTTTTCAATTTTTCTATCCCTTACATCATTACTTAATCTTGCTGCAGCTTTAGAAGTCTTTGCAAAAACCATAACTCCGTCCGAACTGGTCTATCTAGCCTATGAATTAATGCAAGGTAAACATTTCCTGGTTTTTGGTACTTTTCTTTTATGTATTCTCTTACCATAGTAAGTAAGCTAACATCCTCTGTTTTGTCTTCTTGTGAAGGAATATTTGGCATTTTTTCTACTACAATTATATGATTATCTTCAAATAATATTTTTAAATTGTTCATTTTTACTCCTATTTTTCCCATCTTCCATATATACCACATGGTAAAGCAATATTTTTCCCTGTCATCATAAGTCCTAATTCTCCAGAATATGTCTTCCCGCCAAACTTTTTATCAATACATAAATTTAAGATATTTTCTAAAACTTTTGCTGAAATTCCTGTAGTATATGAATTTATAAGGAAAAATAAAGGTTTATCTGACAAAACTTTTGTGCACAATTTAACTAATTCATAAATATTTTCTTCAAATTGCCAAACCTCTCCGTTTGCTCCTCTACCATAAGATGGTGGATCCATTATTATTGCATCATATGTGTTTTGCCTTCTAATTTCTCTATTTACAAATTTAACTACATCATCGACAATATATCTAACTGGTCTATCCGTAAGGTTAGAACTTGCTATATTTTCTTTTGCCCAAGCCACTATTCCTTTTGAACTATCAACATGGCATACACTAGCACCTGCACTTAAACATGCAACTGTTGCTCCACCTGTATATGCAAATAAATTTAAGACTTTTATTTCTCTTTTTTCAGATTTTATTTTATCTATCATCCAATCCCAATTTACTGCTTGTTCTGGGAAAAGCCCTGTGTGTTTAAATCCCATTGGTTTTACATTAAATGTAAGATTTTTATATTTTATTTCCCAAGATGCAGGAACTTTTTTCTTATATTCCCATGAGCCTCCACCAGTTTTACTTCTTCTATATATTGCATTTGCAGTTTTCCATTTTTCTGGATTTAGCTTGTCCTTCCATATAATTTGTGGATCTGGACGTACTAAAATTATATTGCCCCATCTTTCTAATTTTTCTCCATTTGCCATATCTAATATCTCATAATCTTGCCAGTTTTTTGCAATATCCATTACTATTTTCCCTTTCTATATTTATTTTGTTAGTAAATACTATTAATTTAAAAGAAATAAAAAATTAAGTGAAGAGCGCTGGAGTGTTTTTGAAGTTAGAAATTGTTAAATTTTAAAATGAGGGATGTTCGCAGCTTGACGTGAAAGAGGCTCGTTTTAAAATTTACAATTTCTACGAAAAAACCAAGAACAAAGTCGATGAACGCAATTTTTTATTTCTTTTAAATACTTGCTAATGTACTAATAAAATTAAATATTAACACTGCATATATTATACTAAAAATTATACCTAAACTAAAAATAACTATTAAAAATTTTTTCATTTGTAATTCCCCCTTAAAATATATTTATTCTAAGGGATTTTAATTTAGTACAAGTTTTAATACAAAAATTATTACCTTATTTTAAGTTTTCTTTTATTTTTCTTGCTAAGTTTTCATTTATTCCTTTTATTTCAGTAATTTCTTCAATTTTCGCTTGTTTTATTTTTTCTACACTTCCAAATTTTTTAAGTAAAGCTTCCTTTTTCTTTTCGCCAATTCCTTCTATGTCGTCTAAAGCTGATTTTGACATTTCCTTATCTCTTAACTTTCTATGATATTCTATTGCAGTATCATGAACTGTATCTTGAAATCTTGTAATAAGATTTATTGCATCTTCAGATAAAGGAATCTCTTTTCTGTTTTCATCAATTAAGGCTTTGGTTCTATGTTTATCGTTTTTAACCATTCCATAGATAGGAATTTCTACATTGCAATTTTCACATGCAGTCAATGCTGCTCTTATTTGTGTAATTCCACCATCTACAAATATTAAATCTGGAAGTTCGCCAAATCCACTTTTTTCATTATCTAGACTATGCCTTATTCTTCTTTCAATTACTTCTTCCATACATCTTGGATCATCTTGTCCAAATACTGTTTTTATTTTAAATCTCCTAGATAACGATTTATTTATTTTTCCGATTCTCCATAACACACATTCCGAGCTACAATATTTGTTCCAGAAATGTTTGAAATATCAAATGTTTCTATTTTTCTTGGAAATTTATCTAAATTTAATTTTTCTTTTAATTCTGATAAAATTTCATATTTATCTTCTGTCTTGTTTTCTAAAGTTACTTTTGCATTATTTTTTGCCATCTCCACAAATCTTAGCTTTTCACCTTTTTTAGGAGATTTTATTTCTACTTTTCTATCTGAAATCTCAGAAAGCATCTCTGATAAAAGTTCCTCGTCTTCTATTTCTTCTTCTATCATAATTTTACTTGGAATATTTTGAGATTCTATATAATACTCTTTTATAAATCCTGAAAGAATCTCATTTGTTTCCATATCTTTCAAGTCATTTAAGAAATAGTGTTCTCTTCCTATCATTTTACTTCCACGTACAAAAAATACCTCTACGCATACTCCAAAATCATTTTTTGCAATTCCTATAACATCTATATCATTATTTACAGCGTTTGATACCTTTTGCTTTTGAGAAATATTTTCAATTGCTTGTATTCTATCACGAATTAATGCTGCTTCTTCATATTTTTCCTCTTTTGCAGCTTTCTGCATTTCTTCTTCGAGTTTATGCTTTACATTATCTACTTTTCCTTCCAAAAACATAATAATTTGATCTATTTGTTTTTGATATTCTTCTTTTGATACATCATTTGCGCATGGTCCTAAGCATCTACCTATATGATAATTTAAACATACTCTTCTATTTTTTTTGAAATTTCTACATTGTCTTATTTGAAATTTTGATTTTATGAAATCAACCGTTTCTTTTGCACTTCCGAGGATTTGCATAAGGACCAAAGTATCTTCCTCCATCTTTTACAAAACGCCTTGTTATGTATATACTTGGATACTCTTCATTTAAAGCTACCTTGATATATGGGTAGCTTTTATCATCTTTCAAAAGTACGTTAAATTTTGGTCTATTCTTTTTTATTAAATTACACTCTAAAATTAAAGCTTCCGCTTCATTATCTACAACAATATATTCAAAATGATCTATAAGTGAAACCATTTTCTCTATTCTGGCTGTTTTATTAGTCTTTCTAAAATATGATCTGACTCTATTTTTAAGAGAAATTGCTTTCCCTACATATATAATGTTATCATTTTTGTCTTTCATTAAATATACGCCGTGGTTTTCCTGGAAGCTTTTTTAATTCTTCTTCTATATTAAACATTAATTCTTCTCTTTTCTTTTATTTCTCGAACTACCCTTCTAGATATGCCACATAAGGTAAATTTCTATAATTGTTATCTATATCAAACCCAAAACCTACAACATAACGATTTGGTATTTCAAATCCTAAATAATCTATAGGAACTTCAACTTCTCTTCTTTCTGGCTTACTTGCTAATGCACATACTTTTAAAGTTCTTGGATTTTTAGCTCTTAGATGTTCGAGTAAATATTTCATACTTTTTCCTGTATCTACAATATCTTCAACAATAAGGACATCTTTTCCTTCAATTGATTCTCTTAAATCTGTCATTAGAGTAATCTCTCCTGTTGTTTCTGTTCCTTCATAACTTGAGATAGTAATAAATTCAAATTTTAATTTTGTTTTCATTTTAAGTGTAAGTTCTACTGTAAAAAATACAGCTCCTCTCATAACACTTATTATAGTTAATTCTTTTCCTAAGTAGTCTTTGTCTATTTGTTCTGCGAGTTCTGTGATTCTTTTGTCAAGCTCTTCTTTATTTATTAGTTCTTTAAAATTTTCGTTCATTGCTTCCTCCTTTTATTCTACTTAAATATATTTTTATTATACTATGGATTCAATCTTTTTGCAATATCAATAATTTTCTTATTTACAAAATTTTTTCCTTGTGTTATAATGCGAAATGTAAGGAGTGAAAATTAATTTATGAATCAAATATTATATACCTCAAATAATAAATCTAATGGTCCATTACCAATAAAAGTAATTGTTAGATTTTTTGCCATATGTTTAATAGTTCTTGGCATAATTTTTATAGGAGAATCATCTTATGCACTCTTCTTTAATAATTCTTCTGAAAATGAGATTTCTGATTCTTCTTCACCTGAAGTTACTTTTGCAAAAGACCGGAAATGTAGCTACTGTTGCTATTAATTATAATAAAGGTATCTCAGAAGTAAATTATCATTGGAATGATGATGAAGTTGTCAATGTAAAAGCTTACTCAAACCGTGGAATTGTGCTTAATAACTTAAGCATCCCTTCAGGAAAAAGTACACTTTATATTGAAATAATAGATGAAAATGGTAAAAAATCATTTGATTCATATGATTATAAATATGAAGGAATTTCAATTGATGTAGAAAATATTGAATATTCTCATGTAAAAATAACTGCATCTGATTTAACTGGTATTTCTTACATGAAATTTAGGTGGAATAATGGTGAAGAAACTACTGTTTATCCAAATGAAGAAGGCGATACTTCTATTGAATATGAATCTGAAATTCCACTTGGTGAAAATACACTTTATGTTACAGCTGTAAATAAAGATAATTTAACATTACAGAAAAAAGGTAACTATAAAGGACTTAAAAAACCTGAAATAAAAGATTTCTATATTGAAGATGATTATTTATATGTTACAGTTACAGATGAAAATGGTGTATATTTTATAACTCAACAAACTAATGATTATCCAGAAGAAAGATTTGATGCTCACGGAGACAAAGAATTCTCTTATAGATATTATGTTGGCAGTGAAAAAATCTTAGTTAAAGTTACTGTAACTGATATTGATGGATTATCTACAACAATTAGAGGAAAAAATTATTAAAATTTAATTTGGAGATATATATATGGTTCATGAAATATTTATTGTAGAAGATAAAAACAAACTTACAAAAGAATTATCAATTAAGTTTAAAGGTGATAAAGAAATTCATTTAAATGCTATTTCTTCCCGGAAATTTAGCTGAACACTTACTTGACATTCCTTCCTTGATAATTATAAATGAAAAATATTTAAAAGATAGTAATGTTATTGATATTTGTAAGCTTATTAGAAGTAGTGAAGATAATAGCTCAACACCTATTATTGTTATAACTTCTGATGATTCAAAAGAACATCAAATAGATATTTTAAAACTAGGCATTGAATACTGTATAAGTAGTGAAGTAAGCGTTGAATATCTCTATTATACAATTAAAAATATTACAAACTTACTTGTTATAAATAGAGGTATAAGCCCTCTTACAAAACTTCCTGGAAATATTCCTATACAAGCAGAATTAAAGAAACGTTTACTTAAAAATCAAGAATTTGCTGTTTTATATTTTGATCTTGATAATTTTAAAGCATATAACGATACATACGGATTTTTGGGTGGAGATGAAATAATTAAGCAAACTGCAAAAATTATAGTGAAAAATGTTAATGCAGAAGAAAATGCCCATAACTTTGTTGGACATATTGGTGGAGATGATTTCGTTGCATTAGTTTCAATTAATGAAAATTACGAGTCTATTTGCCAAAATATAATTCTTGAATTTGATACAAAAATTTTGGATTATTTCTCAGAGGAAGATAAAGAAAGAGGCTATCTTGAAGTTCCTAACAGAAAAGGAATCATCGAGGAATTTCCTCTAGTTTCAATTTCTGTTGGAATAGTTGAAGTAACCAAAGGTAGATTTCATAACATACTAGAAATTGGAGAAGTCGGAGCTCAAGTAAAACATCTTGCAAAGGTCACTCCTGGTAGTGCTTATGCAATTAATAGAAGACTTGAAATAAAACATGAAAAATAATAATTTTTTACATTCCTCTTACATATTATTGTAAGAGGAGTTTTTTATGTTTGTTTTTAGAAAGAAAAGATTTATTTATATTTTATTATTCTTATGTTTTTCATTTACTACTTATTTTGCAAGTTCTAATAATGCATTAAATAATAGGACATATGATATTACACAAGTTTCTTCTATTCCTGTTACAGAAAAAGTTATTATTGTTGATGCAGGGCATGGTGGAGAAGATGGGCGGTGCTATCAATTCAAGTGGAACTGAAGAAGCTGATATTAATTTAAAAATCGCATTGAAATTACAAAATTTGCTTGAAGCATCAGGTGCAACGGTTATTCTCACTCGTTCAGATGACAACGCAATTTATGAGCTAGATAGCACCACTCTACGTTCGAAAAAAGTTTCTGATATTCGACAAAGAGTTAAAATTGGAAATGAATCAGAAGCTGATATTTTTGTCTCTATACATTTAAATAAAATACCTGAATCTCAATATTATGGTTGGCAAACATTTTATAATTCTAAATCGGAAAAACGGGAAATTGCTTTCTGAATGTATTCAAAGTGCTCTTAAAGAAACAACAAAAAGAGATAACAAAAGACTTGCTAAATCTATAAATAATATTTATATTGTAGAAAATGTAGAAATTCCATTAAGCATAGTTGAATGTGGATTTTTATCAAATCCAGAAGAAGCTTCCCTTTTGACTGATGATACGTATCAAGATAAACTTGCTTATCGGCATTTTTCTTGGAATTGGAAATTATTTTGAAAAGTAATTTTTTAGTATAATGTCAATATGCAATATTTATTTTTTCTTTATCATTTGCTTTAATTTCAATTTCTCCATTTATGTCTGTCCTATAAATTTGAGTGCCCGAGTTTTTAAGTCTTTCTATCACCTCGCTGTTTGGGTGCCCAAATTTATTATTTTCTCCAACTCCTATTAACGAAATTTTAGGTTTTACTAGATTCAAAAATTCTTGGATTGTAGAACTTTTAGACCCATGATGTCCGAACTTTTAAAATAGTAGATCTCAAAATATTTGTATCTTTATATTTAGAAATTAAAATTTTTTCTGCTTCTTCTTCGATATCACCTGTAAAAAGCATTGAAAATTTCCCATAATTTAATTTACACACCAAAGCATTATTATTTATAGAATTTTTTTGAATCTCTTGACTACCATTTGGCCATAACACATCGAAATACAATGATTTATCAATATTAATTATTGTGCCTTCTTCTACTACCTCTACTTTTATTTCTTTCTTCTTTACAATTTCCACAAATTCTTTATAATTATCTGAAATTTCAAATTGCTTACCAATTATTACTTTTTCTACTTTTATTTCTTGCAATAAATATATAATTCCCCCGCACATGGTCTGTATCAAAGTGACTGCAAATTATATAGTCTAAACTATTAATTCTTCTACTTAACAAATATGGTAAGAGTACATTTTCTCCGAATGTTATAGTTTTCGCTCCCACCTCCGTCTATTAATATTTTTTTATTGTTTGGTGTAATAATAAGGCATGAATCACCTTGACCAACATCTATAAAATATATTTTTAAATAATCTTTTGGAAGATTTTCTAAAATGGTTGGGAAAATTACTATTATTAGAACTATTGCTACAATTTGTTTTTTGTACCTAAATAAAAATTTTTGTGTTTTCTTATTGATTAAAAAGAATATTAAGAAATAATAGATTACAATTTGAAATAAATATGGTTCTTTTACATATATTTTTGAAAATGGTATCTTAGCTGTAATTTCTGTTATAAATAGAAGGAGTTTTATTAATGGTTTATAAACCACTCCACTTAATTTTGCGATTGGAAATATTAATAGTGATAAAAGTATAATTAAAAATCCGAAAATTATAATTACACTTATTAATAAACTAGTTAAAATATTGCTTATTAAAAATGTTAATGATATTGTTTTATAGAAATAAATCATGATTGGTGCAATAATAATTTGCACAGAGAAACTAACAGATACTATTCCTTTTATGTAGTTCCATACCATATTTTTATTTTCTATAATTTTATCAAGTATTTTATTTATTGGTTCTAAAAAAAGTGCTATTCCAAGTACTCCTCCATATGATAGCAAAACAGATATATTGGTTAAATTATATGGATTTTGTATTAAAGTAAGAAGCAATATCAAGAAAAGACTATTTATTATATCGTTCTTTCTATGAATTATTCCAGATAAAATTTTTAATATGGCCATAAAAGATGCTCTTATGACCGATGCAGTAAAACCTGTGATAAATACAAATATAATTAAAAATATAGTGCTGATTGCGTTTATTTTACGTTTTGAGACGTTTAAATTCGAAAGTAAGATAGTTAATCCTATTAAAAGAAAATTTACGTGTGTGCCAGATACTGCCAAAATGTGATATATGCTACTTGTTTTGAAGTTTTCTACAATTTCTTCTTCAATATTTGAGGTATCTCCGAAGTAAAATTCCGTTTTGCAATTGTTGAATACTCACCTAGAATGCTTGTTAAATTATTTTCAATTTTAGATTTTAATTTATTTGAAAATATTAGTATTGGATTTAAATAATTGTTTTTTGAAATTTTAAAATTTTCATTTACATATACTAAACCATATATATCTTTTGTTCTTAAATATTTCTCATAATCAAATGCTTTATAATTAGTCGCGCTTTCTGCTTTTTCATAACTGCCCTTAAATGTTACCTTTTTGCCATATCCTATCTCTGTTCCTAATTTGCAATACATTATTAATTTAGTATTTTTATATTTTGTATCTCCATTTATAGTTTCTATTTTTATTACATATGATGTTCTATATTTTGTATCTTCCTTTTCAGATACAACTATTCCCTCAGCTTCTATTTCATCTGTTTTTATATATAAATTTTCATATTTATTATTTAAATAGTTAATTTGAGTGTTAGATAAAAAGGCAAGGAGAATTGCAACAAATATATAAAATTTATATTTATTTACTGTTTGGAACTTTCTTGAGAAAATAAATAAGCTGAAAAATGCTAAAAAAATAGCGGGAACTATATTTATATTTAAATATAGCCCCCAACTAATTCCTGTTATATATCCAACCACTAAAAATATAAGTGGTCTCATAAATTTTTTTCTCCTTATATAACACGTCTTGCAGTTATATAGTAGTAACCAGCACCATCAACGTTTGATATTATAACTCCTGTATTTGAGTTGGCTGAGTGTATAAATTTACCTCCACCAATATAAATTCCTACGTGTCCTACTGTTTTACTTCCACTTGTTCTTGCAAAGCATACGATATCTCCTACTTGTAAATCAGATTTAGAAACTGCCCTACCATTAGAAGCTTGAGCTTTAGATGAACGTGAAAGTGATATACCAAAGTGTTTATACACATATGATGTAAATCCTGAGCAGTCAAATCCAGTGCTTGGTGTGCTTCCACCATATACATATCTATATCCAAGATATTGTTTTGCATAATTTACTACATCTGTTCCTGATACTGTTCCTGTTGGTACATAAACTTCTTCCTGTACAGTAGTTTTTGTTGCAGTAGTACTTTTATTTGTACTTGCTCTTGATGATGAACTTCTTGAAGTTACCTGAATCTTTTTGTCTGTAATATAGTCTGTTGATACATATCCTATATCTCCGTTAATTTTTACTTCTGCCCAACCATCACCTTGGTTTAATATTGTGACTTTTGTATTTCTTGCAAGCTTTCTTATTATTTCTCCTGATGTACTAGGTGTTTTTCTAAAGTTTACCGAAGATCCCGAAATATATCCAGTTTTTGGTGATGAATTATTAGAATTTGAAGCTTTTTCCTCTACTTCTTTTCTTTCTATATTCTCGGTTCTAACCCAACCTGCAGTTGTTCCAAGTTTTATATAAGACCAACCATTTACTTCATTTACAACTTCAACTTGTTTTTCTTCATCAAGCTCTTTAATTACTAATGAATTAATAACTGGTGTTATATAAATTTTTTGTTCTGCTGCAAGTACAGTAACTTGTGTTAATTGTGTATTTTCGTTATTTTCATTATTTTCGTTATTTGCTTCTTGGTTTGCATTTTCATTATTTTCTTCATTTGTGTTATTATCCTTATTTAATTCTTGTTCTGCGTTTATGTTTGTATCAGTCAAAATATTAATATATTGTGCTGCTACATAGCCTACATAATCTCCAGATTTTACTTTATACCATCCGTTTTCTTCACCTAAAATTTCTACTTTATCATCAATTGATAAAAGTGCTAATATTTTAGTTTCAGTAGATGGTCCTTCTCTTAGTCTTAAAGTATCTGTTGTAACAATTCCTGTTGACGCGAAACTACATAGTGCTGTACAAAATAATGTTGCTACTGTCAATAAGGATATTACTATACTTTTTTTCATAAATCATCTCCTATTTTCATCACACAAAGTTTATTATACACTCTTTTTCTAGTTTTGTCAAATTTTTCCCGAAATTTGAGCTGATTTAGGCAAAATGTGTATGAAAATTTGCTTATATATCAAGGCTTTTAGCTT
>CANPWU010000030.1 GCA_947584805.1 uncultured Clostridia bacterium
ATAATCTCCTATTCTTAAATCCGAAAATGTGATTTTTTCTGCATCTCTAAATTCCGAAGAGCGTCTTTTTGGTTTATATGTTCTTTGTTCTCTTTCTTGTTTTGTAATTTCATAAAATTTATCTTCTATTTTCTTAACATCTTCATGTTTTAATATTATGGCATCTTTATCTGAAGTTAAATCTTGTGATTCTAAGTTTATATTTTGATAATCGTTTGTAATTTTCAAGATTTGTTCCATATTATACATATGTTCTAAAATGTATGGAACTTGTTTTTCTTTTTCTATCAAATTTTTAATCAAGAGTATATTGTCTTCTAAGATGTTTTTTACTCTTAACTCTATTTTGCTTATTTCATCAAAAATTATTATATTGTCTTTTTCTAAATATTCTAAAATATTGCCATTTGGCTCTTTTTCTACTTCTTCTGAAACTGGATATATTTTTATTTGATTTATATTTTCTGTAGATCTTTGTGTTTGTATATCATAATATCTTATTTGGTCAATTTCATCGCCAAAAAATTCTATTCTTACTCCTTGCTTTGAAGTAATTGCAATATCTAATATATCTCCTCTTAAACTAAATGTGCCTTTTCCTTGTGTTAAATCGCATCTTTCATAGCCTAAGAGAACAAGTTTTTCTTTTATTTCTTCTATGTTGTATTCATTTGCGACTAAAAATTTTAAGATGTAATTTGATAATTTCTTTTTTGATAAAATTGGCTGAATTAATGTTTCTGCACTGATTACAACAATTTCAGTTTCTTCATTATATAGTTTTATGATTCCATCTATTCTAGAATGTAAGATATCCATGCTTTGTGCGTCATATTCATATGTTATTATGTCTTTTTTAGGTATATATATTACATTTTGACCTATTGCTTTTAAATTTTTTTGTAAATTTTGTGCTTGTAATTCATTGTATGTTATAACTAAAATTGGTCTTTTATCTACGCTTTTTGCCATTTGAATTACACAGGCTTTAGACACGTCTGATAAGCCCAATATTTTTATTGGACTTATTTTTTCTTTTATTTTTTCTAAAAATTCAGGTATATCATTTGAATCTAGAAAATTTTCTGTTATTTCACTCACTTTTTTGCTTCCTCTACTCAAATTTTCTAATATATTATATCACGAGTATTTACTTTGTGCAAGGTGTAAATGTTTGCTTTATGGCATTATATAAATATATTAATCTTTATTTTCTAGCAATATATTTTTCATTTCAATTATGTTATAAAATGGGATGTTTATTCCCCTTTGTGCAAGTTCAACTACTCTTAATGATGTAACAATAACATTATCTCTTTCAGTTGTTGGTATTTCAACATCTATATTCGAATTTGTATATTTTTTCTCTATGTATTTTTCTGTAGTAGGAAATATATTTTGTATTAAAAATACTGCATTTTTTCCTAATACCTTACCAAATACAAAGTTATATGCTGGCCTATTTCCACTTTTTAACTTTTTGTTTTCATATATCCTTTTATATTTTTCAAATTTTGTAGATATTGGAACAAACCAGATTATTTCTTTATTCTTTCTATCTCTAAAGCAAAAATAGCATGGCCTTTTTCTTCCATTTTCTTTGTTTATCATTAATCCATAATCTTTAAATACTTCAAAAAATTCATCTTTTATAAAATAAAATTTTCCATCTTCTACTACCATTTGTTTTACCATCCTCTCTATTAAAATATGGGATCTAATTTTTTTAGACCCCACATTTTACTATAATTAACATTTTTTCACCTGCACATTTATATCTCGCAAGCAGGGTTGCGGTTCACATTTTCTCACCTATAAATTTATATTTCGCAAATAGGGTTGCGGTTCACATTTTTATTATAGCAGATATTAAATATCTACTATTATTATATACATTATAGCTTATTTTATTAACAAAAGTCAATAGTTTTCAAAAATTTCTGTATTTTTTTATTTTGTCATATATTTTTATCTGTGGGTTTAAAAATTCTTTACATTTAACACATATCATGATATAATACGTTTATGTTAATCTTTTTCTTATGTTATTCTGCGAGTAGATTAACAAAAAAATTTTTTGGAGGTAAACTTTATGCAATTCAGAAGAGATTACAGCTACAGCAGTGGTAGATTTGTTTCCACAGAAGACAATGGGAAGGTGCGCTTTTCAGATTGGGTCTCTGACGGAGGAATGTCCGTATATCCAGAAATGGAAGGTGGGAAATATTATTCTTCTTGTATTTCTATCTTGGATGATGTTGCTGAGCTTCACCCCGAAGTGTATCGGGCTGTCTATGACCACATCCAAGGGAGGAATGAGCCTCAGTATTTGTCTCTCAAAGCCTACTGCAAAAAGAAGAACAACGAGCTTGCACGTAAATTTACCATTATCAAATAACAGAATAATTAAGAAGGCACGTTTAAATTGCGTGCCTTCTTTTTAACATTTTCAATTTTTCCTTCGTGCCATTCGTTTTTTGGATTATATTCTTCAAATGCTTCTTCAACATCTTTTACTTCACCATATTTATAGACATATTTCATAAATTCACTTAAGCTATTTTCTGACAATAATATCACTCCCTTTAATATAAATATATTAGTTATATTTTAATATATAAATTTAATAACGTCAATTTTTTATTTCATCTCATAAACCAAATTCTTCTAAAATATCAAATATATTTTCTGTAAGTTTCGCTCCTTGTTTTATAAGTTCATTTGTGCCTTTTGAGTTTTTTGAGAATATGCTTCCTGGAATTGCAAATACTTCTTTTCCTTGTTCTAAAGCTAAATCTGCTGTAATTAAACTTCCGCTTTTCTCTGGCGCTTCTGTTACAATAATTCCTGAACTTAACCCACTTATTATTCTATTTCTTTTGGGAAAGTTTTGCTTTTCTGGCTTTACATCTTCTGCATATTCTGTTATAACTGCTCCACCTGACTTTATTATGTTAAAAAATAGCTGTTCATTCTCTTTTGGATATATATGTTTAAATCCACCTCCAAGAACTGCTATTGTCTTACCTTTTGCAAGAATTGCTCCTTTATGTGCTGAAGTATCTATTCCACTTGCCATTCCACTAACTATAACAGCACCATATTTAGCAAGTGAATACGAAATAGCATTTGTTACTCTTATTCCGTATTCACTTGCTTTTCTTGTTCCTACAATTCCTAAGCAAAAATTATTTAATATTTTCGAATTTCCTAAAACATAGATTTCTTTTGGTGGATCATATATATTTAATAATTTTTTTGGATAATTTCTATCTCCTATTTTTATAACTTCCATTTGTGAGTACCATTCCTTTTCTAAATAATACCTCCAAATACGAAGCTATATATCTAACTTATTTTGTTTGCTTGTTTTGTTGCTTTTACAATATTTGACATAAGCATTGCAACTGTCATTGGTCCAACTCCCCCTGGAACCGGTGTTATATAAGATGCTTTTTCTTTTACATTTTCAAAATCAACATCTCCTACTATTCCCGCTTCTGTTCTATTTATACCAACATCAATTACAACTGCTCCTTCTTTTACCATATCTGCTTTTACAAAGTTTTGCTTTCCTATTGCTGCAATTAAAATGTCTGCATTTTTTGTTATCTCTGCTAAATTCTTAGTTTTTGAATGGCATATTGTAACAGTAGCATTTTTATTTAAAAGGCTTAACGCCATTGGCTTTCCTACGATATTACTTCTTCCAATAACAACTGCATTTTTTCCATCTATAGGAATTCCGATATGCTTCAAACATTCTCATTATTCCATAAGGAGTGCAAGATACAAACGTGTCTTGATTTAAGCAAAGCTTTCCTACATTTACAGGATTAAAACCGTCTACATCTTTTGCAGGAGATATTCTTTTAAAAGCTTCGTTTATATCTAAGTGACTAGGTATTGGACTTTGGAGTAATATTCCTGATATATCTTTTCTATCATTTAATTTATCTATTAATTCTAGTAGTTCTTCTTGAGTTGTATTTTCAGCAAGTAAGTTTTCTTCATACTCTATTCCAAGCTCACGACATGCCTTATTTTTACTTTTTACATATGTAAGAGAAGCTTTATCATTTCCAACAAGTATTACTGCAAACTTTGGTATTATGCCTTTTTCTTTTAATTCTGCAACTTCTGACTTTAAACTTTCTCTAACACTATTAGCCAAAGCTTTTCCATCTATTATTACCATTTCTACCACTCCTATTTTATATTTACAATAAAAAATTAATAATATGTTATAGATTTGCAGCTTATTTTGCGAATCTTAATATTGGCGTCCCCACACAACCATATGCTTTGCTTCTTTTCCGCAACAAACACATTTATCTGATAATTTTTCTTCTTTAAGTGGTATGCATCTTGAATGTGCTCCAGTTAGATCTTTTATTTTGTCTTCACAAGCTACATCTCCACACCACATTGCTTTTATGTATCCTTGCTTTTTATTTATCTTTTCTTCAAATTCTTTTAAATCTAAAGCTACTTGCGTTCTTTCTTCTATTCTCTTTTCACAAGCCTCATACATGCTTTTTTGTATATCTTCTAATGTATTTTTAACTTCTTCTTCAATATTTGCAAGTTCTACTTCTCTCTTTTCTAAAGTATCACGTCTAACTAAAATACATTTTCCATTCTCAATATCTCTTGGTCCCATTTCAATTCTAAGTGGTATTCCTTTAAGTTCACAGTCGTTGAATTTATATCCAGGTGTTACTTGTTCTCTTGAGTCTACTTCACATCTAAAGTTTTTGTTTAATGTGTTTTTTAATTCTTCAACTTTTTCTAAAACTCCTTCTTTATGCATTGCAATTGGAATTATTCTAACTTGCACAGGTGCAACTCTAGGTGGAAGTTTTAATCCTCTTTCATCTCCATGTGCCATAATTAATGCCCCTATTAACCTTGTACTAATTCCCCAAGATGTTTGATATGCATATTCTTCTCTTCCATCTCTGTTTTGGAATTTTACTTCAAATGGTTTTGTAAAGTTCTGACCAAAATAGTGAGATGTTCCTGATTGAAGTGATCTACCATCATGTGTCAAAGTCTCTATTGTGTATGTTTCTTCTGCTCCTGCAAATTTTTCTTTGTCTGTTTTTACTCCCTTTAAAACTGGAATTGCAAGCATTTCTTCTACTATTTTTGCATATATATCAAGCATTTTAACCGTTCTTGCTACTGCTTCTTCTTTTGTCTCAT
The DNA here is from genome assembly GCA_947584805.1 of uncultured Clostridia bacterium. Lineage (GTDB taxonomy): Bacteria > Bacillota > Clostridia > TANB77 > CAG-508 > JAAWPK01. The sequence continues at coordinate 5,209 of CANPWU010000030.1, forward strand.
GTATTGTGTGTCCCTCTTGCCATAAAAATTCACGTGAACGTAAAAATGGTCTTGTTTCCTTTTCCCATCTCATAACACTGCACCATTGGTTATATTCCATTGGTAAGTCTCTCCAAGATTTAAGCCATTTTGAATAAAGAACTGAAAACATTGTTTCTGAAGTAGGTCTTATACATAGTTTTTCTTCTAGTTCTTCTCCTCCTGCCTCAGTTACAAGAGCTATTTCTGGAGCAAATCCCTCTACATGGTCTTTTTCTTTTTGAAGCAAACTTTCTGGAATTAGAACTGGAAAATATACATTTTTAATTCCTGTTTCTTTAAATAATTTATCTGCATAATTTCTGATGTTTTCCCAAATTGCAAATCCATATGGCTTAATTGCAATGCATCCTTTTGTATCTGTATAATCTGCTAAATCTGCTTTTAGCACTACATCTGTATACCATCTTGAAAAATCTTCATCTATATTTGCAAGTTCTTTTGCGAAATCTTGATTATTCTTCTCCGACATTTTCTTCCTCCTCATTTTCTTTTATTTCTTGATTAAGCATTTCTATCGTTTTCGGGTAAATTTCTCCGTGCATTTTGTTCCCAGTTTTTTACTATTCTTATCGCTTGATCTCTTGATGATGCAAGTGTTTCTATTTCAAATATTTTCACATTGTTTTCTATTATTTTACATTTAACTATAAACTGATTTTCTGAAAGAGGTATAAATTCAGCTCTTACTGCTGATTCATTTTGTATTTCTATTAGTTCTCCTTTTACAGTCTTATCAACCTTAAGCTTAACTATTCCTGGTAACATATCCAGTGTTAATGTTAATGTATTTTTTCCATTGTCTGTAATTTCATATACTTCTACGCCTTCTTTATCAAAGCTCACTATGTATTTGTTTTCTAGTAAATCAACTAAAAACTGCTGAAAATAAAAATAATTCATGTCTTGTATTGATAAAACTAGCCTATATAATCCATCATTTGTAATTGGCTTTTGGATTATTGACATTAAGTATAAAATTAGTACCTTATTTTCTGCTAAAGTTTCATTATCTGCACCAAGTTTCACTGTTTTTTCAACTCCAATTCAATATTTTTCCAGATTTCTTCTGAATATATTTTTCTTTCAGAAGAAAATGGGAATATTTTTTCTTCACCTAATTCATTTTTTATATTATTTATTTCTTCTTGTACCTTTGTTACTGCAATTTTGTCTGCTTTATTAGCAATAACTATGTATGGCTTGTTTGTATTTTTTATATAGTCATACATCATTTTATCATTTTCTGTTGGTTTATGCCTAATGTCCAGCAAAAGTATAATTAATGAAATATTTTCTCTTGAAAATAAATATTCTTCAATAAACTTTCCGAACATTTTCTTGTTCTTGTTTTGACATTTTACTATAGCCATAACCTGGCAAATCCACAAAATAGAAAGAATTATCCATGTTATAGAAATTTATTTGCCTCGTTTTTCCGTGGTTCACTACTTGTTCTTGCTAACCCTTTTCTATTTATCATTGCATTTATAAATGATGACTTTCCAACATTAGATTTTCCGGCAAGCACTATTTCAGGTAGGTTATTTTTTGGATAATTTTTCTTACTTACTGCTGATACTTCAAACTTTGGATTTTTTATTATCATTTTTACTCCTATCGTTTTTTACTTTTATTTTCTAAATTGCAAAAAGAAACGAGTTATGCAAGGAAAGCTAGGTAAATGAATTGAGATAGACCTATTGGTCATCGAAATTCATTTATCCGACGCTTGACACAGCAGAACGATGTTTATTTTTGCAATTTTTCTAGTCCGCCCATATAAGGTCTCAAAACTTCTGGAATATTTACGCTTCCATCTTCATTATAATTATTTTCCAAAAATGCAATAAGCATACGAGGTGGCGCAATTACTGTATTATTTAAAGTATGTGCAAGATGTGTTTGTTTTTCTCCTTTTGCCTTTATCTTTATTCCTAGACGTCTACTTTGTGCATCTGTTAGGTTAGAGCAACTTCCAACTTCAAAATATTTTTTCTGTCTTGGGCTCCATGCTTCTACATCTACACTCTTTGATTTTAAATCTGCTAAATCTCCTGAGCAACATTCAAGTGTACGTACTGGAATCTTCAAACTTCTAAATAGTTCTACTGTGTATGACCACATTTTATCATACCACATATAGCTATCTTCTGGTTCACATATTACTATCATTTCTTGTTTTTCAAATTGGTGTATTCTGTATACTCCTCTTTCCTCAATTCCATGAGCACCTTTTTCTTTTCTAAAGCATGGTGAATATGATGTTAATGTATATGGCAATTTTTCGGCATCTAGAATTTTTCCTTTAAATCTACCTATCATAGAGTGTTCACTTGTTCCGATTAAGTAAAGATCTTCTCCTTCTATTTTATACATCATTGCATCCATTTCTTCGAAACTCATAACTCCTGTTACTACATCGCTTCTGATCATAAAAGGTGGTATACAATATGTAAAACCTTTATTTATCATAAAATCTCTTGCATAGCTTAAAAGTGCTGAATGAAGTCTTGCAATATTTCCTGTTAAATAATAGAATCCGTTTCCTGCAACTTCTCTTGCAGAATCTAAGTCTATTCCTGAAAAGCTTTCCATTATATCAGTATGATATGGTATTTCATAAGGTGGTACGACAGGTTCTCCAAATCTTTCAACTTCAACATTTTCACTATCATCTTTTCCTATTGGAACAGATTCATGCATAATGTTTGGAATTTTCATCATGATATTGTTTATTTCTTGTTTGTATTCTTCTTCCTTTTGTTCAATTTCTACAAGTTCATCATTTATCTTTTTAACCTCAAGTTTTACTTTTTCTGCTTCTTCTTTTTGGTTATTTTTCATAAGTTTTCCAATTTGCTCACTTAAAGAATTTCTACTTGCTCTTAATGTGTCTCCTTTAAGTAAAGTTTCTCTTGATTTTTTATCTAATTCTATTACTTTATCTACTAGTTCTAATTTGTGATTTTGAAATTTTTTTCTTATATTTTCTTTTACAAGTTCAGGGTTTTCTCTAATTAATTTTATATCTATCATAATACTTCGTCTCCTAATATAAAATTTATGCTATAAGTTTATCATGTTTTGTTTTATTTTGCAAGAAAAAAAGACTATTTCTTTTTTTGTTTTAAGAAATAGTCTTTTTTACTTTTTAATCATTATTCGTAAATAATAATTTTATTCCCCATAGTCCAGCGATTCCTACTAATGTATATATTATTCTACTTAGTACTGACATTGTACCAAATATTGCATCTACTAAGTTAAAATTAAATAGTCCTATTAATCCCCAAACTATAGCACCAATTATCATTAAAACTAAAGCAATTGTGTCTATTACCTTCATAATAAAATCCTCCATTCGAGCTTATAGCTCTTTTGAAATTTTTTATACATGTTTTATTATATTCATTTTTTAATAATTTATTCGTGCTTTTAGTTTTTCTAAATTTTTACATTTTTACAATAATTTGTCTACAAAAACAGCATAACCAATATTGGGATCATCAACGCTTACATGGTTTACAGCTCCTATTAGTTTTCCGATCTTGCATAAGTGGTGTTCCACTCATTCCTTGAATGATTCCACCTGTTTTCTTTATTAGATTTGGATCTGTAATTTGTATTTTAATATTTTTGTTCTTACTTAAGTAATCTATCCCTATTATTTCTACATCATAACTTTCTAATTCATCTCCATCAAGACACATTAATATATTTGCTTTTCCTCTTTTTACATTGTACCAGCATGATGTTTCAACTTCAATATTGTCTTCTTGTTCTTTATTCATTTTCCCAAATATTCCAACATCTTTATCATCATATATGTAACCTAAATACTTTTCTTCATCAAGTACTGCAATAATGCTTCCTGTTTCATACTTTTCAGCTTTGTCAATTCCACCAAATTTTATATCATAACATAACCCTATTTTAGAATCGAGATTTATTGTTTTCGTAGAATGTCCAAGTGCTGCAAATTCATTTGTATCTTTTTTTATGAAAGTTACTGTTCCTATTTGTCTAGAAGATGTTGGTATTTCATTTTCTTCTTGACCCCATTTTCTATTTTCTATTGAAAATCCTATAAGTTTTCCTGATAGATATACCTTTTGGGGAACTGTAGTTGCATATTGTATTCCTAAAATTAAAACAAAAAATAACAAAATAATAGTTAGTATTTTCTTTTTCATTACATAACCTCTTTTAATACTATTCAAATATTTAAAAATCTTTCGTATTTTTTGTTCTTAAGTAGTTTATTTTAAATAGATTCTTTGGTTATGTAAACACAGGGTTTATTTTATCACGTTCTATACAATATATCAAGAGTTTTTTAAAAATTATGTTAATTTTTTATTGCAACTTCATTTTTAAAAAAAATAAGAATTTTTTAAGATTTATTTAATTAATACTTAAAGTATTTTTAGGCTTTAAGCTTTATAATTAACATTAAGGAGGTTAATTTTGGTTAAGCATAAGAAAAAATATAAATTAAATAAGAAAAGAATATTTTTCTTCATAATTCTTCCAATAGCAATACTTTTAGCATGTAAATATTCTAATAAAATAGCAAATACTGTTTTAGAAAAATTCGTAAATTATGATATTGCTTATTTAAGTCAAAATTCAAATTATTCTGGGATTGGTCAAGAAAATGTAGACGGAAAAGATGGTTACTATACTACTTTTACAACTGTTAATTCTAAAATTTATACTGAATATAAACAAAATGGTAATTCTTCTTGGAGTAATAATCCATATTGGGAAGGTACAATGGAAACTGATGGATGCGGAATAACTGCTTTATCTATTGTTTTAAGTGGTTATGGAAAACTTGACACTCCTGAAGATTTAAGAAAAAAATATTATCCATTCTTAAATTTGGATAATATTTCTGATGAACTTTATAATACATATAATATTTCTAGTTCTGGCTTTTTTTATGATGATGTTCATTTGTCGATAAAAAGTATTGAAAATCATTTGAAATCGGACAAGCCTATTCTTATTTGTGTTTGGAATAAGCCTAAAATGAATAGATGGACAACTGAGTCTCATTATTTGGTTTTGCTTGCAACTGATGAGAATGGAAAATGGTATGTTTCAAATCCTAATGGACTTCCAGACACAACTAAAGCTTCTGGTTGGTATGACATAGACGAGATTCAGCCATATATTGCAAAAGCATTATTTATTGAAAGTTAATAAGATTTTTTTAAATTTTTGTAGACTATTTTTTTAATATGTGGTAAAATATATATGTTGCGGGTATAATTTAGTGGTAGAATGTCATGCTTCCGACCTGATAGCGCGGGTTCGATTCCCGCTACCCGCTCCA
>CANPWU010000031.1 GCA_947584805.1 uncultured Clostridia bacterium
TTATTTGTTGTTCCCTTTTTTCTCAAAAATTTTTTTGAGAAATTTTTATTTTTCTATTGACATATTACCGAATTACTCTAAAAGAACTTGCTTATAGTTGCCACAGACTCCAGAAAAATATTCAGGATTGCTTTTATTGGTTTCATAGACTTTTGTCCTTGCTTCTTCTTCCTTGCGACGCTTGTCTTCAAACTTCTTATGATATCCATCCTGCATTCTTTTCACATAAAGACTGAGCTCTGCAGCTTCTTCTGAAGTTGCTCGCCGACAAATTTTAAGAAGGCTCTCATTATTTTTATTGTTGAAGTTGGTAAACAAAAACAACTTTTCTTTATAGTAACCTATGCAAACATCTCCAAAAATAGGCTCATTTCCACATAGATTAATAATAAGGTTATGTAACTCCGTATTTGTATACCATAAGCAGTTTTCATTTTTGAAATCAAATTTTTTCCAAAGTTCATCAATATGAGATTCAACAATAAAAAAGCGTCGTATCTGATAAGAACCATCTTCATATACATCACCTACACGTGCATTGCTATATAAATCATTATAAATAGCATTTATTTCATCAACAGTCGCTTTTCTGCAGTTATTGTTTAAGAAATCTGTAAATGATGCAACATATCTGTCTAACATTCTAGTTTCAATTACAATTGGATCACCTACTCTATAAAAGCTGTAATCTTCTTCTTCGTTTGTGGTATCAGTTCTCACAAATGTTTTTTCAACTACAAAGTATACATTCCGTTCTACAGGTACTACATCTCCAGTCTTTCTGTTAATCTTCTCTTTCATAGTATTTGCTCCTTTCTAAGCATTGTTAATGATAATTTACTTTTCAATGTACTATTGTTTCTTTACATCACATTCCTTCCTTAATACAATTTATAAATTTATATTTATGCTAGAATTTACACTAGCTTGTATAGAGGAATATATATATATAAGCTAAAAAGCTTTATGGATACATATTATACATAATATTTATTAAAAAGTCAAATTTACATAATTTTTAAAATGTAGTATAATTTTGTATTTTAATGTTGTAGATAAAAAATTTCCATAAAATTGTTTTTTTACAATAAAAAAATGACTTGCATTAATTTATGTAAGCCACTTTATTTTTTATTTTATTACCAATCCCAACTTCACAACTGGATTCTTCTCAGCCAGAAAAACCTTCTTTATTTCAATACTTCCAGGAACAACTTGTCCAAATCTTTTACCGTTCTTTAGTGTTACTTCCGTGTGTACTGTTGATTTAGATATTCCGAAACTTTTTTGCTGCTCCTCTTACGGTATCTTTTGAATCTATTATATATCGTGCTAAATTGCAAGCACGTTCTTCTATGGATTTTTTGCCTGCATAAATATTTTTATATGCAGACAAATTGTGTGAAACTATTTTTCCCATTACACTGACCCCCATAAAGTTTACTTTTTTTGTTTAATTGTATTCGCTTGGAGCTTGGGTTAGAACTTTAATAATTTGCTAAAAAATAAATATTCTCCAGCATAACTGGAGGATATTTATTTTTATATTAATAACCAATTTCTTTAATAATATCTTTTACTGTATCTTTGTAGGTTGTATCAACATCAAGATAAACTAGTGTGTTATTTATTCTTGAAACATATTTATATTTTCCATTAGTTGTTAAAGAATATATAGCATAATTCTTCATTTCTACTGTTGAAGAAGCAGAAACATTCGTTTTTTGTGATTCAAATCTTGTTTTATTTGTATTATACATACTTATTGCATTTTCTTCATTTGATAATTCATAAAACTCTATTTGATAACCACTTTTTTGTGCCACATAAGATTTTGTCATTAAACTTCCATATTCTGCAAATTGGTTTGTAGTATCAGTCATTACATATCCATTACTCTCCATTATTCTATTAAATTGGTCAGCTGTCATTGATACTCTTTCTTTATTTAATGCTCCTATTAAAGCACAAACACCTACTATAATTACTGCAATTACTGCTAAAATAATTAAAGCAATGATTACTCCTTTTTTCATTAATTTTTCCCCCTTTTACCTAATTTTTTCTGTTTTTAATAGCTCCATTGTACTATAATCATAATAATTTATATTAAGATGCCAATCTGAATTTCCGCTTAGTCCTTGAAATACTGATGAACAATATAGCATTTCAGTTTGCATTGTTGCTGCAATAAGTGTTTGTTCTGCACTTTCTTCATAATATACAGAAAAATTTTGTAATTGATCATCCCATGTAATATTATATTGTTTATTAACGCTCTTTAATGATTCTGCTAAATCACTCATCAAGTTAATCATAGCCATTTTAACATCTTCTTTTGCTTCCTTATTTACCTCTATAAATATCTTGTCATCTTCTTTAATAAATGAAATAATATTTATTTTTTTATTTTCTTCGTTAGCAATTCCATTATATTCTATGGTTTTTCCATTTGCTAAATCTAATGCAATAGGATATCTTTCTTTTTCTTTGTTAGTTTCATAAGTCTTTTCAGCTATTATATATTCATTTGTTCCATTATTTAAAAATTTAACTGTATTAGTTATTACTTCACCGTTCAAAGCTGTAACATTAAATGTTATACTAACATTATGACTATCCCAAAAATTCATCCAAGTTGAATATGTAAATATTTTGTCTTGATTATTATGTAAAGTAATCCTATATAACGAAGTATTAAGTAAGAAATTTGATACTTGTTGATCGGTTAATTCTGTACCATCTGGATTTTTTATATAAAATTTAATTTGGTCATAATCATTATTACTTATACTATTTATAAGTTCTTGTACATGATTAATCGCTCTTTCCTTCATCCTATTATTTGAATTTATTTTATATATTATAAAGAACATTAAAAATAGAATTAAAATGATACTTAATATTGTAGTTAATTTCTTTTTCATACTTGACCTCACATTTATTTTATTATAATTATCCCCAAGTATAACTAGGGGATAATTATGTTTCTTTATTTAATTTTATTTAAAATTATAAACTTTCATTTTTTTATAGCAAATAATTCCAATAACACTTAATACACATATTGAAAAAACTATAATATAAGTCATTGCAGACCCTGTTTGTGGCAATTTCCCTAGTACAACCGTACCATCCTTTTTCTCTTCTTTAGGTGTATCAACGTTAGTTTTATCATTTTTATTATCTGTTGAACTTGGATTTTGTGATTGTGCTTTCTTTGTAACAGTTACTTTGCAACTAGCTGTATAATTACCATCTCTTGTTTTTACAGTAATTGTTGCTGTTCCTTCTGATATAGCAGTTACCTTCCCATTTTCAACTTTTGCAACATTTTCATTATCGCTTGTCCAATCAACTAGCTTATTAGTTGCATCAGAAGGACTTATTGTAGCTGTTAATGTATAATTACTTCCTTCTTCCAATGACAAAGTTGTTTTGTTTAAGCTAACTGATGTTACACTAACTTCTGCTTTTTTAGTTCCTGTCATAGTATAAGTGGTTTCATCATAATATGTTTTATTATCATTAGTTACTAATTTTATCCATACAGCAAAAGCTTGATCTCCAGAAAATTTTGTTAAATCAATAGAAAATTTATTATCTGTTGATTGTATCCATTTATCTTCTATATAAGTTGGGGTTAAATTTTTTATATTATTATTAATTTCATCAACTTTTGCATTGTATTCTTCGATTTTTGCATCGTATTCATTCATTTTATTAGTATAGTTTGTTTTGGCTTGTTCACAAGCTGTCTCTAAAGTTTCTGATTGGTCTCCATCTTTTCCTGCTTGATAATCTTCCTTTGCTTTGTCGTAAATTTCCTTCAAGTTATTCATTTCTGTTCTTAATGCAGTATATTCTTCCTCTAACGTATCTAATTCTGCTCTTCCATCTGAATCTATTTTTTCTATTTGTGAAAAAACTGAGTTTGAAATTTCTACTGCTTGATAATATAATGAATAATTTGTTACAGAACTACTTATTGTGACTGTTCCACTACCATTTGTTATAATAAATGGCAATGAAATTAAAGATTCTGGATCTAATTCAACAGAGTATGCATTTACTTTACTTAATGGGCATAATACAATTCCTATTAATATAAATAAAACACAAATAATTTTGATTTTCTTAATCATAGTAAACTCTTCCTTTCTCATTAGTTAGCAATATTATTAATTCAATTTTTAATTATATTTGAATTTCTTTAATTGCTTATATAGATATTACAAAAAATAATTATCTAAATTTAATATAGCATATTGTGTCGTTTTTTGCAAGAGATTTTTAAAAGAACTTCATGGTTTGTAATTATTTCCTTTGACTTCGAAGTATCATTAATAGTAAATTTAAAGACAGATCTTTTGCTCATATCCTATTTTGTTTCTCCTTTATATTTTATTTTTTTCTTAATAAATGTAACGTTTCATACCAATATTATTTTATTTGATTTTTATGTTAATATATGTTATAATTCATTTGTAATTTTTTATGGAGGAATTAATATGTCAAAGACTACTATTTCTAATTTTCATATACCAAGATGGTCTGAACTTCCAAATTTAGATTTGTATTTAGACCAAACTGTAACAATACTTGAAAAATATCTTAAAAATTATATAGGTAATAAAGAAGAAACAATCATAACTAAAACCATGATTAATAACTATGTAAAACAGGGACTTATAAAACCACCTAGAAAGAAAAAATACAATAAAATACATATAGTCACTTTATTTGTTATATGTATACTAAAACAAATTTACAGTATTAATGATATTTCAGAACTTATGACTCTTGCTATAAAAACTGCTAAATTTAATGTAGCATATGATGAATTTTGTGATGCCCTAGAAAGAGCTATTTTATACACATTTGAAGGAATAGAATATACTGTACCTGATGACATATCCTTTGAGCAATCACTTCTTCAAAGTGTGGCTCAGTCTTTTGCAAGTAAACTTTATGTTGAAAAAACTTTTTTACATAAATAAATTTATTAATAGTAAAAGGAGTGTTTGGATTTCCAAACACTCCTTTTATAATTATCTATATTGATAATCTAACTTATCATTTTCCCAATGGTTTGGCTCATATACTGTTCCAACAAACCATATTTCACCTGTATTTTTATCTCTTATTGCAAATAGAAATGGTTTATCAAATTTTAGCTCTATTGGTTTATTTTCATCTACAATCGCTGCATTCTCTGTCATAAGTATCACTGTAACTGCTGCTGCCTTAATTCCTTTTTCAGTAAAATCAATATCTGCTTTGTGAAGAGCATCGCCTACATAAAGACCATTTGGACTATTTGTCATATTGCTAAAATCTGCTGAATTTTGGTTAAAAGCATCTGTGATTCCTAAATTTATCAAATCATCCTTTAATTTTAAATCATAATCAAATGAGAATCTAGGTATAGAAATATCTACTCCATTTTTTGTTTCAGATGCTGGTGTCGATTTTTCTATTATATTGTTAAGGTCATCAATCTTAAATTCATTTATATAATCTGATAAATTGTTATTTGGCATTACTGCAATAAATTCTAATTGTGTATCATTATATTGTTTTAAGTCCATTGTTAGAGATGTAACATCTTGATCTTTATAATAAGAAACAGTATCTTTTGATGTTTCTTTATGCATTGTAGTAGCAGTCATTTTGTTTCCATTGGCTAGATTAAAATCTTTACCATGAGTATACTCTGCATCAAATGAATCTAACCATTCCATATCTATTGCTAAAGCATTTACAAGCATCATTTTGTTGTCTGGATTTTGTACTGTTTCATCCTTAAGCATATTTTTTATTATTCCTAAAGTTTTATTTTCAATCCATTTATTTATATTATAAGCATTATTGAATGAATCATATTTTACTTCAGAATTATATTTTTGAGTTAACTGTTTTATATATTCTTTTTTTACATATTTTTCATAGTCATCTCTTATATATATACTATTTGCTAGTGATAAGATATTTTTAATATTATCATATTTTGTCAAACTCAAATTTCCTATTATATTTTCAATCTGAGTTTTCGTATTTCCATTTGCCCCTTCATTTAGCATATTTAATGCATACTTTATTGATAAAGGACTATATATCATATTTGAATTATTATTTTCCATCTGTAAAAATTTTATTGAAAAATCTTCATTGCTGTCAGGACTCGTTTGTGAAATATATCCTTGTTTAGGTATTTCATTAGTATTATTTTTAGTTAAGTTAATAAGTATTGTAGTTACTATGCCTATTATAAGCAGTACTATTATTATTAAAATGATAGCCATTTTTAGACTAATTTTTATTTGTTTATTTTCTTTCATTTTTTCCTCCGTTTTTATATTTCATTATCTACCTATTTCTTCTTCCTCATCTTTTGACATTTCTTTATAAAATTTTAACATATCGGCAGCCATTTTCTCTAATATGCTATTCGCTTCTTCAACTTTGCCTTCTGCATATAATTTTTTTGCATTATATTCGCCACGTGAAAGTTGTCTAGTTAATCTAGGAAAAGTTTCTTTTAATTCTGTATCTGGTTTTGCCATAGCAATCATATAAGTCTCTTCTCCCATCTGAGATAATGATATGTCTAACATTTCCATTAACATACTATATTTGTCTTCTGGTTTCATATCTTCAGTTTTCATAACATAATTAACTTCATCATTTGTAATTAGTTTAAAACTTAAATCAAAGTCTTCTTTTTGCATCTGATTAAAATATTTATTTGAAAATATTAATGGAATCTCATATTTTTCTCCATCTATTTCATAATACATTGTTTTCATCTGTCTAGATTGTTCATAAGCTTTTTCTTCTTCTGTTTTTTCTACAGGGTATTTATCCATAAAACTATGTTTTTTTGGTTTAGGTAATGATTTTTGTTTTAATCCATTTTTTACAAGATAATCTTCTACAAAATCTGATTCACCTATTCCATCATTATCTTTTCTAAGATATCTTCTATATAATTTTGTAGCATCTTTGGTTGCTTTTTTTATTCTTTTTTGTGATAATAAATCCTCTTGTAATTTATCTGCTGATGAATAGTCTACTTCCAAAAGCTCTCCCTCATCCTTATAATATTGATTTCTTTTAGCTTCAGCTATTCTTCTTTCTTGCCATACTTTAAATTTTCCTATTAATCCTAATTTTATTTTATCATAATCCATAATAATATCCTCCTTTGCAGAGTATATATTAATTTTACCACATTTTTGCATAAATTTCAAATTATTTGCATGTTTCTCAAATACTATGCTTGAGAATTCTATGTAGTTTTAAAAGTTTTATAGTTTCCTCAGTAAAGTTGGAGATTAATCTGAAGTTATATAAAAGGAGTGTTTGGAAATCCAAACACTCCTCCTTTTGAGTTAATTTGCTGAAAGCTCAAAGTTCAGGCAATTTCAGATACAATCTCATTCATGATTTTTCTAAACGTTTTACCGTCTTCATCAAGATCTCCGTCTTCTTCTGCTTTCTTAAGCATTGCGTCAAAGTCTTTATTCAACTTTTTGCGTAGCTTAGCAAAATTCAGATTTTCTTTATGACGATAGCAATTGAACATCTCCGTTTTCCAGCTCTCGATCAGCTTCTGATATGTTGCTCCAACATGAAAGTGCATACGGGGTTCGTCATCTTCATACTTGATAACTGCTTCTATAACAGCTTTCAAGTATTTGTCCTTGACTTTGGCCGATTCTTTATCATCATCTGACAAAGAATTATAGCAAAAAGTGACTGCTGCCTCATCTGTAGGCAGCTCCGTAGATTCAAACTCGCGTTTCAGTTCCCAATTTGCAAAGCAGTTCACGATAAGTCGTTTAATTGCTACCGCATATGCTTTGGAAAAATGTCTGTCGCTACATACCCTAACGATTTCGCTAGCGTATGCAATCCAGTTGTAATCACGTTTGCTGTCTGCCAGAATCCTCTCATAAAGTTGCCTGTCCGTCATCACATACTTCTCGCCATCAGTTCCTTTAAACTGATACTTCCGAGCAATACTACTCATAAATATTTCCTCCTATTGATGTTTAATTTTTTATGATAATACTAAGGAGTAATGTCCCTTACTCGATTAGTGAATTAAGGGAATAAAATGTATGAAACATCGTTCATATGAGAAGTATTATATCACAGCTTTACATAAAATGCAACATACGTAAAGAAAGAATTTCTATACTTACTGATAATCAAGAACTTCATAATACTGTTAGAAATTTAGAGTATGAATATACATAAAAGAAAAAAACATTTGAACAAGTTACAAAAGAAGATAGAGAAAAAGACTGGTTTTTAGAAAAATAAGGCAGGAATTAACACCTGCCTTTTCATATATTTCTATTTACTAAAAAGTCCGTTTAAACCAATTTTTAATTTTCGTAAAAATTGATTCTTTATACTCTACCATAGCTACAGAATTTTCTTCTGTTTCCACTTTAGTTGCCTTATTTTTAAATAAATTATCTGGATTATATTTTTCTCTTAAATCTTCTTGGTATTTCTTCTCATTTTCTTTTAATGCTTGGTTTAAAACTTCTCGTTCTTTATCTGTTGTCCAATATTTTTGCTCAATTAAAGCTAATATAATCATAGTTTCATTCAAGAAAGGTTTACTTAAATTTAAACTTTCTAATTTATATTCATAATTTAAGTCTTTATTTCCCTCAAAGAAATTTAATAATTTACTAGGTATTTTTTTCTTATACTCTTGCCCCATATAATTAATAATTTCTAATATTTCTACATATGCTTTTGGATATGTAGTAGTCAATTGTAAATTCATATCTATTTTCCTTCCTCGTCATGAAATCTGCTTTCATCAATACTTGGACTGTCTTTAGACTGTTCAACATCAATTAATGCTTGTTGAAGATTTTGTACATCAGATGTTTTAATACCTGACTTTATTACAGTTGCAAGTAATAAATCATTATAAGACAACCCATTTTTCTCCATAAACTCTAGTATTTTTTGTACTCCAGTTTGTTGAGAAGATGTTGAATCTATATTAGTTCCTTCTTGTGTTTTTTCATTTTTGGTCAATTCTACAATACTTCTAAAAAAATTCAATCCTTCTTTTAAATTAGAAATATACATAGCCTGTAAATTCCTATCATATTCATTATCAAAGTTATCTGCTTCTGCCATATCTAGTTCTGTTTGTATAATAGTAGTTAAATCATCTGGAAGCAAATTGATAAAAGGCTTTTCACATGATAAATCAGAATATATATTTTGATAGTACGATTCTAAATAAGAATCAGAAAGCGTGCTAGAATAGCGTCCCTGAAGACCAAATGCCTTAGATTCTCTTACCCCTTCTACAATGAATTGACACTGTGGATCGTGTCTACCACCATATACAGCTAAACATATTTTACCATCTTCATCTTTAATTTCAACACTTTCATCACTTATACATACATCAAAACCATTCCATGAATACCTTGTCTTTCCTTCAGTTAAAGGTTCTCCTTTTAATCTTGAGCATTGCTCTCTTATCATCATAGAAATTTCTTTATATCTTTCATATCCACTTCTATATTTTTTTTGTTTTTCCATCAAAAATCCCCTTTCATTTTGACCTTTTATTATTTAGTTATATTATCTCATAAAATTTATTTTTTTGCAATAGTTAAAAGAATGTCATAAAAAATTAATATTTGTGTAATATTTCAAAAGAAGATATACCTATTGGATTTTCAACATTGTTTAGTGAATATTCAACAGTTAATCTATTTTTTCCTTTACATAGTATTAAGCCGATTGTATCATTGTCTTTATCTGCTTTCAATATGTTATTTACAGCATTTATATAAAAATTCATAGATGAGATGAATATACTTTTCAGGTATTTTACCCCAACTATTGACATAGGGTTCAAAATAAAAGAGAGAAATATTTCTATTTCTCTACTCTTTGGTGGCTTGAAGTGGAATCGGCAAGCCTCCGCCTTCAAAACAGTCCACCGGACTGTTTTTGCCTTAGTTTCGGTCTAACCCTGTTAGCCCGAAACTTGGCAACCTCCTTTTCGATTCCACTCATCTCTACTTCTTCTAAAAAAACGATATCTTTTGATATCGTTTCTTACTTGGTGGCTTGAAGTGGAATCGAACCACTGACACGAGGATTTTCAGTCCTCTGCTCTACCAACTGAGCTATCAAGCC
>CANPWU010000032.1 GCA_947584805.1 uncultured Clostridia bacterium
GCTTTTAAAAAAGTCATAGAATATATAAAAGAAAATCAAATAGAACTTTTATTTATTTGTGGGGATCTTTATGAGCAAGAATATGTAAAGCAAAGCACAATAGAATATATTAATAAATTATTTGAACAAATTCCTAATACTAGAATTTATATAGTTCCAGGAAATCATGACCCATATATAAAAAATTCATATTACAATACATACCATTTTGCAAACAATGTAAAAATATTTACTTCAAAATTAGAAAAAATTAAGGTAGAAAATATAAACATTTATGGATATGGGTTTGAAGATTTTTATATGAAAGCTAAAGAAGAAATAAAAGTAGAAAATCCAGAAGAAATAAACATACTTCTTACTCATTCAGATTTGGACGGAGCAAAAAATAATGATATAAGATATAATCCAATATCTAAAACTAAACTTAAAGCCTTAGGATTTGATTATGTGGCTTTAGGGCATATCCATAAACCAGCATATGAAGAAAAAATAGTATATCCAGGTTCACTTTTATCCCTTGGATTTGACGAACTTGGAGAACATCGGAATGATTGAAGGAGATATAAATAAAGAAACTAGGGAGATAAAGATCAACTTTATACCTCTAGAGGAAGCAGAATTTGAAGAAATAGAAATGGATATATCAGATATTTCATCTAAAGAAGAATTAATAGAAAAATTAAATGATGAAAAATACCTTGTAAATAATTATTTAAAAATTATTTTAACAGGAAATAAAAGATTTGAAATAGAGACAAGCCAGATTTTAAAGCATTTATTAAACCCAAATATAATTAAATTAAAAGATAAAACAAAATTAGAAGTAGATTTAAAAAAACTTGCAGAGCAAAACAATTTAAAAGGAATATTTGTTAGAAATTTGCTTGAGAAAAAAGAACAAGAACCAGAAAACAAAGAGAAGATAGAAAAAGCAATAGAAATAGGACTTCGGATCATTTAATTAAAAGACAAATAAAAATAGCACATAGAGGGAGGAATTTGTATTAAATGCATATAAAAAAGATACAAGTAAACAATTTTGGAAAACTAAAAAATAAAGAGATAGAATTAAAACCAGGAATAAATGTTATATACGGAGAAAATGAAAGCGGAAAATCAACTCTTTTAGATTTTATAACTAGTATGTTTTATGGAATAGATAAAAATAAATCTGGAAAAGAAATTTCAAATTACGATAAATATTTACCATGGGATGGAGGAGATTTTTCAGGAAAAATAAGTTATGAACTAGATAATGGCGAAGATTTCGAAGTATTTAGAAATTTCTCAAAAAAACAGCCACAAATATTTGATAAAGATGCAAATGATGTAAGCAAACAATTTACAATCGATAAATCAGAAGGAAATATGTTTTTCTATGAGCAGACAAAAGTAGATGAAGAACTATTTAAAATGTCTATGGTAATTCCTCAGCAAGAAGTAAAATTAGATAAAAAATCACAAAACATTCTAATACAAAAGGCTTCTAACATAATGCTTACAGGAGAAGATAATGTTTCATACAAAGAAGTTATGCGGAAAACTAAACAAAAGGCAGACAGAAGATATAGGAACATTAAAAAGTCCAACGAAACCTTTATATATTTTGACTAAAGAAGTAGAAGAACTAGAAAGAAGAAAAGAAGAAATAGAAAAACTAGAACCAAGAAAATATGAAATCCATGAAGAAATAAAAAACATTGAAAATCAAATAAAAGCTGAAGAAGAAGATTTAAAAATATTGCAAGAAGCCCAAAAAATTCAGCAAGACGGAAAATTAGAAGAAGAAAAAATAAATATAAATGTAAAAGCGAAAGAGGAACTAGAAAAAACTAAATCTGAATTAGAAAAGAGCTTAGAAAATGTAAGAGATGTAGTAGAAAAGCAAAAAATATCTCCATTTTTATATTTTGTACCTCTAATTACTTTCGCTGTGGCAATTGCTCTTTTTGTTTTAAAATTGATAGTGCTTGGAGTAGCTTCTGCTATAATTTTTGTAATTTCTTTAGTTATAATCTTTATCTTCAAATCAAAAAAAGACAAGCAATACAAAAAGAAGTTAGAAGAGATAAGAAGAGAAAAGAAAGATATATTAAATAAAATAGAATTAATAAATGATGAAATAAAAGCAAAAGAAAGTAAGATACAAGAAGATGAAGAAAGTAAAAATTTAAAACTTAGAAATCAATTAGAAGAAGTAAAAGTAAAATATCAAGATTTTGATAAAATAAATCTAAATGAAGAAATAGATAAAGCAAAAATAATAAATAAACAAAACTACATAAATAACCTTAAATTAGAATTAAGTAAAAAAGAATTTTCAGAGAAAAATACCATTAATGAACTAGAAGAATTAACTGAATTAGAAGAAAAATTAAAGTCAAGCAGAGAAAACTTAAATGAGCTTTTGGAATATAATGATGCAATAGAAATTGCAAAAGAAGCACTAGAAAGTTCATATAAAGAAATGAAAGAAAGCATAACTCCTAAATTTACTGAAAACCTATCAAAATCAATAAACATGATAACAAATGGAAGATATAAAAATGTTAAAGTAAATGAAGATAACGGCTTATCTCTAGAAACTGGAAGCGGAAACTATATTACAGCAAATGTTTTAAGTGTTGGTACGATAGATCAGCTATATTTATCACTTAGAATATCTAGTATAGATGAGTTAAGCCTTGAAAATATGCCAATAATACTAGATGAAACATTTGCATATTTTGATAAAAATAGGTTAGAGAATGTACTTAAATTTTTAAGTGAAGAATATAAAAATAAACAAATTATAATTTTAACTTGCACAAATCGCGAAATAGAAGTTTTAGAAGGAATTGACAGAATAGGAAAAAAATTATATAATATATGCAGTTTATAAATCTCTGCACAGGTAGAGAGAAAGTAGAATCTTAATTACTTCCTCTCTATATTTATTGAAGAAATGGAAAGGAAATAGAATTTATGTTTCAAAAATTAGAGGATGTTGAAAAAAGATATGAGGAGCTAACAGTAAAGATTAGTGATCCAGCAGAAATCGCACAGACTTCTTCATGGCAAAAGCTAATGAAGGAGCATGCTGAAATTACACCAATTGTAGAAAAATATAGAGAGTATAAAAAATTAGAAAAAATAATAGAAGAAAATCAGGAACTTTTAAAAGATCCAGAACTTAAAGAACTTGCACAAATAGAAATTGATGAAGCAAGAGAAAAGCTTCCAAAAGTTGAAGAAGAAATAAAAATACTTTTAATTCCAAAAGATCCAGATGATGATAAAAACATAATATGTGAAATTAGAGCAGGAGCTGGAGGAGAAGAAGCAGCCTTATTTGCGGGAACTCTATTTAGAATGTATTCAATGTATGCAGAAAAGAAACATTGGAGTTTGGATGTTTTAAATGAAAATGAAACAGAACTTGGTGGATATAAAGAAATAACATTCATGATTACAGGAAAAGGTGTTTATAGTAGATTAAAGTTTGAAAGCGGAGCACATAGAGTTCAAAGAGTACCAGACACAGAAAGTAGTGGAAGAATTCATACATCAGCTGCAACAGTTGCAATACTTCCAGTAGTTGAAGATGTAGAAATAGAAATAAATCCAGCAGATATTAAGATGGAAGTATATAGAGCATCAGGTGCAGGAGGACAACATGTAAACAAAACATCATCAGCCGTAAGACTTATACATGAACCAACAGGTATAGTTGCAGAATGCCAAACAGAAAGATCACAAGTACAAAACAGAGAATATGCAATGAGACTTTTAAAATCTAGATTATATGAAATGGAAAAACAAAAACAAGATGAAAAGCTTGCAAATGAGAGAAAAAGTCAAGTAGGTTCAGGAGACAGAAGTGAAAAAATAAGAACATACAATTATCCACAAGGAAGAATAACTGACCACAGAATAGGCTTAAGCATATATCAAATGGAGAATTTTTTAAATGGTGATTTAGACGAGATGATTGATGCATTAATTACAGCAGATAGAACAGAAAAATTAAAAGGAGAAAATGAGTAGAGTATATGAAAAGTAAGTTATTTGAACAAAAACTAGATGAACTTATAAAAACAGCTAAAGATGTTAGAAAAAATAGTTATACACCATATTCAAATTATAAAGTAGGATGTGCATTGCTTACAAAATCAGGTAAAATCTATTCTGGTTGTAATATAGAAAATCACGGAATAATGTCTATATGTGCAGAAAGAGTTGCATTTACAAAAGCAATATCAGAAGGAGAAAAAGAATTTGAAGGAATACTTGTATTAGGTGGAGAAGATAAACTAGTATATACATCTCCATGTGGCTATTGTAGACAATTTATTTCTGAATTTTGTGATAAAGACTTTACAATTTGCATGTATTATGAAGAAGGAAAAGATGGAAAACTTGTAGAAAAAACTTTGCAAGACTTATTGCCAGATAATTTTAATTTATAAAATCAAAATAAATATTGGATTTTTCCAATATTTATTTTATATAAAGGAGAAAATTGAGTAAACACAATAAAATTTACATAAACTTGAAAAATGTTTTAAATAGTGATATAATAACATAAAAGCGTATAGCTTTAGTAATAATATTTAGGAGGTTTTATCGTGACACAAGAAAGAGCAGACCTCATCTTGCAACTTGCAGAAGAGTACATTAAAAACAGATGTACTATTCGGCAAGTTGCACAAATGAACGGGATTGGCAAGAGCACAGTTTGGGTAATGCTATCAAAGGAGCTTCCTAAGGTATCCAAGGAAAAGGCAAAACTTGTAAAAGATATCTTAAGAGAAAACAAGAAAGTAGCACCTTTGAGAGGCGGATTGGCAAATAAGAGAAGACACGAAAGATCCTAAAAAACAAGGGACGTTTTTTATACGTCCCTTGCTTTTTTTAGTAATAAAGAAAGAAGCATACACATAAAATTTAAAAGAGGTGTGATATGCAAGAAGTACTTAAAAATACTATACTCGGATTATTTTTTGGAACATTTGGAACTACAATTCGGAGGGATAATTGGGGTAAAATTTAATTCTACTTCAAAAAAAGTTCTAAGTTTTATACTGTCTTTTGCATCTGGGCTTATGATGGCTATAATATGTTTTAACTTAATACCTGAAGCTATGGAATTATCTGGATTCGACATAGTTATATCAGGAATAGGTATAGGAATTATTGTCATGATAATTTCTGATATTATTGTACAAAATAAACTTTATACAAAGAAAAATAGCTTACTTAAAACAGGAATTGCAGTTGGAATAGGGCTTGCACTCCATAATTTTCCAGAGGGTTTAAGTATTGGCTCTGGTTTTGAGGCTTCTTTAAAACTTCGGATATTCTCTTGCAATAACAATTGCAATACATGATATACCAGAGGGAATATCAATGGCAGTACCTATGAAAAGTGGAGGAATGAGTTCTCTCAAAGTTATAATTTTTGTGATTTTATCAGGAATTACGACAGGCGTTGGAGCATTTTTTGGAAGCCTTGCTCGGTTCAGTTTCACAAGACATAATTGCAATGTGCTTAGCTTTTGCTGCTGGAGCAATGCTATATATTGTATCAGGTGAACTTATTCCAGAAGCAAATAGCTTGTATAAAGGAAGAATGACAGCTCTTCGGAAATATTCTTGGATTTTTGATTGGAATTGTTGCAGTTAGACTATAAGGTTAAAAAAGTAAAGACTTGTTGATATTAATGCATAAAATAACAATTTTTGAAAACAATATAATGGTTGACAATGTGTAACATATGTGCTACAATATTAATATAATAAAGTAATGGAGGTATAGAGTTATGCAAAAAACAAGTTCTATACATGTTAGAGTTGAACCAAAAGTAAAGGAAGAAGTAGAAAAAATTTTAGATACATTAGGAATGACTGCTACAGAAGCTATAAATATATATTTGAAACAAATTATCCTTAATTCTGGAATACCTTTTGAAATAAAAACACCTAAATTTAGTGATGAAATGGAAGAAGCAATAAAAGAGGCTGAGGAAGTAAAAGAACAACCAGAAAAATATGAATCTTTTGAAACAGTAGAAGAATTAATGGAGGATTTGCATAGTGAAATACAAGATTAAAAGAACTAATAAATTTTTAAAACAATATGCTAAAGTATTTAGAAAAAATAATTTTAAAGAAGAAGAATTTATTAAAGTATTAAAAATGCTTGCAGATGGAGAAATTTTACCCATTAAATATCATAATCATTTATTAGAACCGAAGGAAAAACGGCATATGGGAATGCCATATACAGCCAGATATATTGCTAGAATATATGAAAAATAGAGAAGAACTAATATTACTTTTAGTAGCTATTGGTTCACATTCAGATTTATTTAAATAATATATAGTAAATTTATTAAAAACACCTTATGTTAGTATTATTCTAACGATAAGGTGTCTTTTTATAAATATTATTATAATTTAATTAATGTCCTGAAGGACCGAGGATGCATACGGTTTGCATCTTCTGCAAGATCTTTTGCAGTTTCTTGAATTACTTCTCCTGCATCCATATCAGGATTATGCTCTTGTACAATAAGCAATCTTTCCTGAATCTCTCTATCAGTAAATACTTCTTCTATAGCTGAATCAAATGCTTTAATTGCTGCCAACACATCTTCTCCATGAAAATGTCCGAGTAGAAAGATCTCCATCAATATCATTTAAATCTATTTGCTTATTTTCGAATTCTTCTTCAGGATGTCTTTCAGCTTCATCAATTTTTTTTGTAACATCACGATTGCCTTTATATGGACCAAACTCTTCGCGGACATCACGTTCTGTACGGTACATGATTTCTCTACCTCTAAGTTCTTGAGCTACAGCATCCCTATGTGATGTAGGATCAGTAAGACCATAACTAACTTTGAGTCTTCCCGTATCACCATATCTTACAGTAATAATACCGTTTTTTACAAGAGGAGAATTAATTGCATAAGATGATTTAACAGATAATTTTTCCACTTTTGAACCATCCCTATTTGTTTCATAAATTGTTTTATCAGAATCTTTTCCACCAACTTGTTCTAACATATCAGCTTGTCTTAAAGAGCCATCAGGGCCTTGAATTACTAAAGAAAAACGAGTTGTATTTTTATTACCTATTATTTTATCAGAATCAACTGCAAGTAATTTACATCCAGCTTCAATACCTAAAATTTCTGCAAGAGTACGTCTTTCATCAACCTTTTCATCTAAGTTTATTTCTTGTCTTGAATTTATATTTTCTAAAGCTTCATTATTTCTTTCATTTATTTCTTCTTGATTTACTCCATCTTTTTCTTGCTCATCTTGAGATAAATCAAGACCAATACTATCTTTATCTTCAATCACTTGATCTAGCTCAACTTCTGTCATACTAAGAACATCACTTTTACTAATTCCAAGAGCCTTTGAAACTTCATCTAATTTTTTATCAAGCTCTTCTAAAGAAATTCCACCTTCTAATTCTAGATTATCGATTTCACTTAAAAAACCTATGTTTTCATTCATATATTTTTCAGTAGGAAAAAGTCTACCTTCTTTATCACGATAAGCGATAAGATCTTGATTTTCATCATAAAATTTTTCTACCGTATCACCTGTTTCTTGGTCACTATCAATTACAACAAATATATCTTTTGCAATATCAACTTTTGCTCCAGTTATATCAGTATTTTCCATATTAATTGTCCCAAGAAATCTAATATCAGACGTAGATTCTGTACTTTTTGTTTCTTTTATTTCATTTAATGTAGCATATATATTTCTATCCATAATCAACATCCTTTCTTACAAATATATATAAATTATATCATATATTGAAAAATATGTAAATATTTTATTTTGTTCGCTTGTATTTTGAAAATTAATATTATATACTAACAAACAAAAGATATAATAGTGTTAGCAAAGACAAAGAGGAGATGGATTAAGTATGAATATAATTGATATAATTGCAAAAAAAAGAGATAAAGGAATACTAACTAAAGAAGAAATAGACTATTTTATAAAAGGTTATACAAAAGGAGAAATTACAGATTATCAAGCATCAGCATTAGTTATGGCAATATACCTAAATGGAATGAATGAAGAAGAAATAACAGATTTTACTTTATCTATGGCAAATTCTGGAGAAACATTAGACTTAAGTGACATTTCAGATACTATCGTAGATAAACATTCAAGCGGAGGAATAGGAGATAAGATTACATTAATTGTAATGCCAATAGTTGCTTCTCTTGGCGTAAAAGTTTGCAAAATGTCAGGACGTGGACTTGGAATTACAGGAGGAACAATAGATAAAATAGAATCTATTCCAGGATATAGGACAGATTTAAGCATAGAAGAATTTAAAAAGAATATAAAAGAAATCGGAATTAGTTTAATTGGTCAAACTGGAAACTTAGCACCAGCAGATAAAAAGTTATATGCACTTCGTGATGTAACTGCTACTACAGAAAGCATACCACTTATAGCCTCAAGCATAATGAGCAAAAAAATTGCAGCAGGGGCTAATAAATTAGTTCTAGAAGTAACTTGTGGTAAAGGTGCGTTCATGAAGGACAAAACTCATGCAAAAGAACTTTCTAGAATAATGAAAAAAATCGGAGAACTTGCAAATATAGAAACAGTATGTGTTCTTACAAATATGAACCAACCAGTTGGAAAATGCATCGGAAACTCACTTGAAATAGAAGAAGCAAAAGATGCATTAAACCGGTAAAATGGAAGAAGATGTAAGAGAGATTGTACTTGAAATTTCAGCGTATATATTAAAACTTGCAGGCTTTGGAAATTCTCTTGAAGAAAATAAAAAGAAAGTTTTAGAGAATATAGAAAATGGAAAAGCATATAAAAAATTTCTAGAATTAGTTGAAAAACAAGGTGGAGATATAGGTTATTTAAATAATATACCAAGAGCAAACTTCATTGTAGAAGTAAAGGCAGAAGAAGAGGGCTTTGTAAAAATGCTTGATGCGGAAAAAATTCGGAAGAGTATCTTTAAATCTTGGAGCTCGGAAGAATGACAAAAGAAGATAAAATCGATAGCTTGGCAGGAATTGTATTAAATAAAAAAATTGGAGACAAAGTAGAAAAAGGCGAAATTTTAGCGTATATTCATACAAATTTGGAAGATAGAATAGAAGAAGCTAAAAAAGATATACAAAAAGCTTATGAAATTAGCAAAACAGTTCCAGAAAAGTATGAGGATATTTTAGGAATTATATAAAAAGCTATAGAATTACAGTTTTAAAAGGAGAAACACATGAATATAATAGAAGAATTAAATGATAGACAAAAAGAAGCTGTTCTTGCAACAGATGGTCCATGCCTTGTAATTGCAGGTGCAGGTTCTCGGAAAAACAAAAGTA
>CANPWU010000033.1 GCA_947584805.1 uncultured Clostridia bacterium
TTGTAAATATTGTTATAGCTCCAATAATTGTTGGAGGAAAAGATGTTGCAACATTGGTAGATGGAGAATCAATAACAAATGAAAATGAATTAAGTAAGCTAATGCCATTGCAGTTGTTGGAATGTAATAAATTAGAACATTCCTATATTCAATTAAAATATAAGGTCATAAAATAGGAGTTGAAATATTATATAAATAGAGGAGAAAAGCATATGAATAATATTAAAGTAACTCATGCAAATAAAAAACATAAAGATTTTATAATACATGCAAACAAAGTTATAAATAATGTTAATGAAACAGAACAAACAAATGAATTAGAATTAAATATCGAAAAAGATTATTTTTGTAATAATCCTAAATTTGAATGTTTAGTTGCTGAAATAGACGATAAACCAGTTGGTATGATTTTATATTCATATTTTTATTGGGCAAATGATGGACAAGTGCTTTGGATTTCTCAAATGTTTATTGAAGAAAAATATAGAAAATATGGGGTATTTTTTAAATTGATAAAAAAATTAAGAGAGGAAAATCCAGATATAAAAATAGTTTCTTGTGCTACAGGAGAAGAAAACAAAAGAATGCAGAAAATATTAAAGTATTATGGGGCAAATGAAATAAACTTAAAATTTTACTATAAGAAGGTGTAAAATGAATATTATAGAGATATATAATAAGTACTATTTGCCAGAAAATTTGCAAATGCATATGCTAAGAGTTGCAGCATGCAGTAATTTAATAATAGATAATTGGAATGGATCAAAGATAGATAAAGAATCAATTATTAGAGTATGTTTGCTACATGATATGGGAAATATGGTAAAAATACCAGAAGATATTAATGATAAATCTATAGAAAAATATTTGAGAAAATTAAAAAAATATGAAATATTATAAGTCTAAGGAGTTATTAATAAAATAACCACTAATTTTATTCAACCTTATAAAAAACAAATGTTTGACAAATAACAAAAAGTAGTATATAATATCAAAAAATAACGAAGGATGTGATATTATATGACAAGCAATAAATTGGAAACAATTTCAAATCTTTTTGAAGGAAAAGAAATAAGAAGTATTTGGGATGCAGAAAAAGAGGAATATTATTTTAGTGTTGTAGATGTTGTTGGAGTATTAACAGATAGTGGCGACCCGAATGACTATTGGTACAGATTAAAGAGAAGAATGACTGATGAAGAAAAAAGCGAGATATCGACGAAATGTCGACAACTGAAATTAAAATCAAATAAAGATGGAAAGAGCTATTTAACAGATACACTAGATACGGAAGGAATCTTACGATTAATAGAGTCAGTTCCAAGTGCAAAAGCAGAACCTTTCAAATTATGGCTTGCATCTTTAGGAAAAGAAAGAATAGATGAGGTATTCGATCCAGAAATTGCAATAAAAAGAGCAATAGATTATTATAGAAATAGAGGGTATTCTGATAAATGGATTGAAGCAAGACTAAAAGGAATATTAGATAGAAATAAATTAACAGATGTATGGAAAGAGAACGGAATTAAAGAAAATTACGAATTTGCAGTTTTAACAAATGAAATATATAAAACTTGGTCAGGCATGAAGGCCTCAGAATATAAAAAATACAAAGGAATTAGAAAAGAATCTTTAAGAGATAATATGTCTGATATAGAAGTCGCATTAACAGATTTAGGAGAAATAGCAACAAGAGAACTTGCTAAAAAGCATAAACCATATGGATTAAAAGAAAATCAAAAAGTTGCAAAAGCTGGAGGAGAAGTTGCTAAAACTGCACGAGATGATTTAGAGAAAAAATTAGGGGAAACAGTTATTAGCACAAAGAATTCTTTAAACTATAAATATATAGAGCAAAAAGTTTTAGAAGAAACGAAAAGTGAAAATAAAGATGACAAAAAACAAGCTTAACAGAGAATAAAAGTATTCTGAAATTGGAGAAAGAAATGAAATATATAGGAAGTAAAGAAAAAAATATTGAATATAAAAAAAGGCCAGGAGCATATGCAATTATTATAAACAAAAATGATAATGAAATAGGAATTGCAAAAGCTGAAGATGAGCTTTTTTACCTAGGTGGAGGAATAGAAGAAGGAGAAACAAAGCTAGAAGCGTTAAGAAGAGAACTGATAGAAGAAACTGGATATACAATAAAAAATATTAAAGAATTTGAAGAAGTTGGTTCTTATGTATTTTCTAAAGATAAAGGCTATTTAGAAGTAATAGCAAGTGTATATACCGCAGAATTTGATGAAAAAGTAACAGAACCAATTGAAAAAGACCATATTGTATTATGGGTAAAGCCAGAAGAATATGAAAATAAAATGTTTAGAGAATGGCAAAGATACATTATGAAAAGATTTATAGAAAATTTTAGAGAGGAGAGTTAATAAAATGATACTTTCAACTTTATGCTATATAGAAAAAGATGGAGAATACTTAATGCTGCATAGAACAAAAAAGAAAAATGATATAAATATAGATAAATGGATAGGAATAGGTGGAAAATTTGAAGAAAAAGAAAGCCCAGAGGAATGTATATTAAGAGAAGTTAAAGAAGAAACTGGTCTTGAACTTTTAGAATACAAATTAAGATGCATAGTGACCTATTCATCGACCAATTGGGAAACTGAATATATGTATGTATTTACATCAAATAATTTTATAGGAGATTTAACAGAATGTAATGAAGGAGACTTAGCTTGGGTTGATAAAAATGAAGTATTAAACTTAAACATATGGGAAGGTGACAAAATATTTCTAGAAAAAATCCAAAATAGTGATAGGTTTTTTACAGCAAAATTAGAATATGACGGAGATAAATTAACTGATTACAAAATAAATGAATATTAACATGAAAATATTACTAAAATTGAATATTCCTTAATATTTTGAAAAAAATATCTATATGAATAAATTATTTTTAATAAAAAATCCTGAATTATTTCAAGGAGAAAAATATTTAAATACAAATAAAAACTATTTTGAAGGTTGGTATTTTAAAAATACAAATAAGGAAAATACAATTGCTTTTATTCCAGGAATTAATATAACTGAAAATGATAAGAAAGCCTTTATACAAGTAATTACAGACGAAATGTCATATTTTATAAACTATAACATAAATGATTTTAAATATAATATTACACCATTTTCTATTCAAATAGCCCAAAATTTTTTTTCAAAAGAAAAAGTCTCTATAAATATTAGTGACAATACACAGAATCTTGAAATAAATGGAGAATTAATATATTTAGATAATAAGAATATAAAGACTAACATTTTAAATCCTAATATAATGGGACCTTTTTCCTATGTACCATTTATGGAGTGTAATCACGCTATACTTAACATGCAAAATTCTATAAAAGGGATGATAAATATTAATGGCCAAAAAATGAATTTTGATAATGGAATTCGGCTATATAGAAAAAGATTGGGGGCTTTCTTTTCCCAAATCATATATTTGGTGTCAAGGTAATAATTTTAAAAATTCAAATTCTAGTTTCATGCTTTCGATTGCAGAGATCCCATTTAAGTGTTTTAATTTTAGAGGTGTAATTTGTGACTTATTTGTAGGTAATAAAGAATATAAATTTACAACTTATAATAATACTAAAATATTAGAATATAGTATAGATAGAAATGATATAAATATTCTATTGCAAAAGGGAAAATATACTCTTAATATAAAGTCAGAAAATAATACTGGAAATCAATTAATTGCTCCAGTAAAGGGAGACATGAGTAAAAATATTATAGAAAGTATTAATTCAAATATTTATCTAAATTTGAAAAAAGATGGACATACTATTTTTTCAGATGTAAGTTCCAATTGTGGATTAGAAATAGTCTAGATAAATAATGCTTAAGAAATAACTAAAATTTTTATTGAGAAAAATATAAAAACGTGATATAATTCAAAAATAACAAAATATAAAAATTCAAATATAATAATAAAAAGACATATATGGGGGCTAATAAAAGTGAAGAATATATTAATATTAGGTGTTGGAAGAGCTCGGTAAATCTACATTAAGTAGAAAAATAAAAGATAAATTTCCAAAATATAATTTAATACATGCAGATGCAATTAGAAATGGAATAATAAATAACTTAGATGAAAAATATATTGAAAATTTTTTGAATTATCAAGAAAATGGATTTTTTCAAAAAGTATTATTAGATTTTTTAGATGTTCAAACAAAACAAGACTCTAATAAGTATGGAACTATTTTAGAGGGTGTCCAAATATTACCATCAATACTTAGTAAATATCCAAATTTAGATAAAACAATAGTAGTATATCTAGGACATGGTAATTTAAATGAAGATGAAATTTTTAAAATAGTAAGAGCATATGATAATGAAACAGAGTGGACATATAACAAGACTGATGAAGAATTGCGTGATGAAATAAAATGGTTTTATGAAAAAAATCAATTTCTTTTGGAAGAATGTAAGAAATATGGATTTAAATATATTGATACTCATGAAAATAGAGAACAAGTTTTAAATGAGGTATTTTATCATATATGTAAAGAAATAGAAGACTAAAGCTAAGGAGCTCACCGAATGCGATGAGCTCCTTTTTGTAGGTCTTGCCATGTTTTTTAAAAACCACGTCTTATCCGGCAGCAGACGGAATTGTAGTGGATACGACGATATGTGCCTGCAGTAAGTACTTTTTCTTCCACAATTTTGAAGCCATAATCCTCTAAGTTGCTTTTGAAATCCTCAATAAATTCATCTCTATGAGGTTTATACTGCTTCAAAAAAGAAGAATGGAAGAAAAACAGAACATCGCCGGTTTCTGTGTCGTATCCAGCAGTAATTGTGCCAGCTGGTACGAAGTTGTACAACTGATAAAATGTCCGTGCAGTTAAACGGTATGCCTGCATTACCCGCTCAACTTTTGGAGTTTTATCAAGACAAAGATTGTCGTACATTTTGTAAACCTACCTTTCTAATTGTATTTTACTGCCGAAGCAGAAAAGTAATAATATAATATCACGTTTTACATAAAAAAACAATATGTAATTAAATATTAGAACAAGTATTGTCATAACTTATTATTTAGCAACTTAAATAAAAAACAGATCACTGTTTTTTATCAGTGAACTGCTTTAAACAATTTTAGAGTAATTACTTATTCTGTTTATTTTCAGAAATGATAGTTGCAATTTTATAAATAAGCTCTTTATCTTCAGAAGAACAATCTTGTAAAATTGCACTAAACTCACTACTAAGATAAGATTTAGAACCGCTTTCTGCTCCGTCTAAAATATAACTCTCAGTAGTATCAAGAATATTACAAAGTTCATTTAAACGTTTTAAATTTATACGAGTTTTGCCTGTTTCAATTCTGCTTACATATGTAATAGAAACTTTTAAGATTTCAGCTAATTCTTCTTGTGTATAGCCTTTTCTTACTCTGGCTTTTCTTAATCTTTCTCCCATAAGGGTATAATCTAGTGCCATAAAATCCTCCGTTCGAGCATTTGCTCAAATAATATAAACTTACTAGTAAGTAATAACTAGGATGTTAAAAATATATTAACACCAAATTAGTGAAAAATTAAGAAACAGTGTAGTTAATATTTACTAATTAATTTAAAAACATAAACTAAAATAATATTAATTTAAAACAAGAAATGCGCGAAGCGGTTTAAATTGCATGCCATTTCAAATATTATAAAGTATATTTTTTTTAAATAATTATAAAAATATTAAAAGAGACACCTGCATTAATAAAGTGCAGGTGCCTCTTGTGTTAAATATCTATACGGTAATAAGTTGTTACCTCATTACCATTTTTATCTTTTGTTTTCTTGGATTTCCATTCTGGCTTATATGGATACATGCATTTTACTATAAATAATAAAATGAATAGTATAATGAGTAGCCACACCCAGAAAGGATCTACGCCGAGTAAGTTCGAAAATTCCCGAATACTTTCAAGCATAGTAAACCTCCTAAGAAAGATGATAATAATATTATATCACAAAATTAACATAAAGTAAACATAAAATCCAGAATTATCAATAAACTTTTAGAAATGAAATGCAAGGTAACAAAGAATATCTTGTATTTTTTATGAAAAAATGATAAAATTACTTAAATTTGAGTAAGAAAGACAAGTAGTAATTAGTGTTGGAGGTAATTTTATGAAAAAAAGTATAAAAGTATTTCTAATAATTTTAATTACTCTAGTGATTATTGTATTAGCTGATGAAAAATATGCTCCATCAAAAGAAGAATTAATTGATTCACAGAATGAGAAAAATATAGAAAGTGAGAATAAAATGAGTTTAAATATAAATGTAGTTATAGATAAAAAAACATATAATGCAGTATTAGAGGAAAATGAAACAGCACAAAGTTTTGTAAATATGTTGCCACAAGAATATGATATGAGTGAGTTAAATGGAAATGAGAAATATATTTATTTAGATAATACATTTCCTACAAACTCTTATAGTCCAAAACATATTGAAAAAGGAGATATAATGCTATATGGAAATAATTGTTTAGTAGTATTTTACAAATCATTTGATACTTCATATAGTTATACAAAAATAGGACATATTGAAGATTTACCAAATTTAGGAGATAAAAATATAGTTATAAGATTTGAAAAGTAAAGTAATTTGGAAAATATTCAGACTATAATAGAATCACCCCTCGTATTTTTATACGAGGGGTGATAGAGTATCCATAGGTTTTGCTGTTATTCTTCTTCGTCCTGGAGCAGAAAACCGATAAGCGCAGTTTGAATGGGCTCGCATACAAGCAAATTAGAAGCAAATCCATCAGCTCCAAAGTTGGCAGTCACATACTTAAAGAATTCGTCTTCTATCTTGCTCTTGGCTTCTTCAAATTCCTTCTGAGCTTGCTCTACTGCCTTTTCGAGAGAAGAAGCATATGGAGCAAGAATCTGTTTGAATTCTGTGCGACTGATGATAGCGTTTTTAATTTTGTCAAAGCAGATCGTAAAATGTACCTTGTCCTCATATCTCAAAGGATCTGTGGAATATTGGCGATCACATTGGAGTAAATAGTCAATGAAAGTCGTATCATAACATTTTTCATCCAACCGCTCTGCCAATGTTGCGAGACTGCAATCCGGATCGTCACAAAATTCGAGAACAAAGTCGAAGGAATTCTTAAAGTGATTTGCTTTACCTACACTCCTTTCTGCGTCAAAATATTGAGCTATAAGTTTGTCCACTCTCATAAGATACTCTCCTTTCAAATTAATGCTAGATTTAGCGGACAGACCAATTATATCACAAAATCAGCATAAAGTAAACATAAAATTTATAATTATCAAGAATTTTTAGAATTATATAAGCTATAAATTAGTGTAGTAAAATAATTTATGTTTTTTGCGCAAAACTATTGACGAAGTATTTTTTATACAATACAATACAAACAAAAGTTCTTATATAATTAATGAATATAAATTAAAAAGAAAGGAAAGATTATATGTCAAATGATTTATCATTACTTGATAAAAATATAGATCCTATTTTTGAAGAGATTAGAGAATTAATAAACAACAGTAGAAATAGAGTATATAGTGTAGTAAATACAGAAATGCTTAATTTATATTGGAATATAGGAAAAGTTATAATGGAAATTCAGCAAGGAAATGAGAGAGCTAGCTATGGAGATACTGTTTTACAAAAATTATCAGAAAAACTTACAAATGAGTTTGGAAAAGGTTTTTCAGCCAGAAATTTGAGAACAATGAGAAAATTTTATCTAATGTATCCAATTTGGAAGACAGTGTCTGCCAAATTAAGTTGGTCACATTATTTAGAATTAATCAAAATAGACGAAGAAAATAAAAGAAAATTCTATTTAAACGAATGTATTAATTCTAGATGGAGTGTTAGAGAACTACAGAGACAAAAAGATTCACTATTATATGAAAGATTAATATTGTCACAAGATAAAGCAAAAGTGCTAGAACTAGCATAATTAAAAAATATTGGAAAGCATATAAATAATGCTTTAAAAGAAGAATTAGGAAATGATAATTCAGTTGTCGCAAAATTTGCGACAGTTCAAAAAGAAGGAACAAGCTTAAAGTAAACATATTAATCTAATTGACAAACTATCTAATAGAATATGTAATAAACATAATCCTAAAGTAGGATAATTTATAAAAGGAGTTGTTCTGTAATGAAGGCTACTATAATGTACCTACAAAAAGACATTTCAGGTGACCAGCAAGCTCTTTTAAATAGAGCAAGAAAAGAAGCAAAAAATAATCCGTTAACTATGGAAGAACATAAGAGGGCAATAAAAGAAGTAATGAGCCGTTATAAGAAAGATTTATGGTAAAAACTCCGAAAAAGAAAATTAGGTATATTCTATTTCCCCTAAAAATACAAGGCTTAAATGCCTTGTATTTTTGCATAAAAAATGGTAAAATAAATAAATGCAAAGGAGAAAATAAAAATGTTTAAAATTCATTCGGATTACAAGCCAACTGGAGACCAGCCAAAGGAAATAGAATATCTTGCAAAAGAAATAAGGAACCGGAAAGGAATTGAAGAATATATAAAAGAGGTAGTACCGAAATCAAAATAAATTTGGAGAGAAAATAAGTAAAAAGATAGTAGGAATGATGTGTATGAAAAGGAATATTTTTATTATTGAAATGTCAATTATAGTTATAATTGCTTGTATAGGAGTTATATTTTTCATTGTGAAAAATATAAAAAGTGGTATAGAAGAAAATCAAAATAAAGATACTAATATTAAAAATGATTAAAAGAATATTAACGACAAATTACAATTTATATGAGTAAGTTGTCGAGGAGGTATAATATGCCAAAAAAAGAAAATAAAAGAAATGTAGAAAATGTTATAGCTGACTATGCAAAAAAAGATATAAATCAATTATTTTTAGATTTTAATACAAGGAAAACAGGATTGAATCAAATTGAAGC
>CANPWU010000034.1 GCA_947584805.1 uncultured Clostridia bacterium
GGTGAGCCAGGAGGGTCTCGAACCCCCGACCCCGGGCTTAGAAGGCCCGTGCTCTATCCAGCTGAGCTACTGACCCAAAAATAATGCATTAATTATAATAACACAAAAATTGCATAATGTCAACCATTTTTTAGAAAATAGTAAGTAAAATACTTATTTAATAGAAATATCAAATTCTAAATTTAATATTTCTATTAAATAAATTATGACATAATATTTATTAAAATGACATTTTCAAATAGTACTCAATATAGAGTTTCCGTAAATAATTTTGTGAATTTTATGTGAAAATATTGAAATTATTTTAAATAAATGATACTATTAATATGATTTTTTGTTTGAGATAGGAGGAAGCGTTTTGATTAAGGTAAAAAATGTTACTAAAAAATACGGCGGAAATATTGCTGTAAATAACATAAGCTTTGAGATACAAGACGGAGAAATAGTTGGATTTTTAGGCCCAAATGGAGCTCGGAAAAACAACCACTATGAATATGATAACAGGTTTTATAGAATCAACTAAGGGAAGCATAGAAATAAACGGATATAATATAAGCAAAAAAAGCAAAAAAGCAAAGAGAGAAATAGGCTATATGCCTGAAACAACCCCATTATATAATGAATTAACACCAAAAGAATTTGTAACATATATGGCTGAATTAAAGGGGATTTCTAGAAAAGTAAAAAAAGAAGAAGTACAAAAAGTTTTAAAAGAAGTCAATATTGAAGAAGTACAAAATAAGCTTATTAGAAATTTATCAAGGGGATATAAACAACGTGTGAGTCTTGCAGGGGCACTTATTGGAAATCCAAAGGTTTTAATACTTGATGAGCCAACGGTTGGACTTGATCCAAAACAAGTAATTCAAATTAGAAATTTAATAAAATCATTGGGAAAAGATCATACCATAATATTAAGCTCACATATATTATCAGAAATAAGTCAAATTTGTGAAAAAGTGATAATAATTAATAAAGGAAACTTAGTAGCAATAGATACTCCTGAGAATTTAGAGAAGACTGTAAAAGAAGAACATTCTTTATTAGTAACAGTAGAAGATCCTGAGGGCAAAATTAATGATGTAGTAAAAGGTATTAATAATGTCCAAGAAATTAAACTTATTAAAGAATTATCAGATGGAACAAAACAATATAGCTTAATTTCAAAAAATGATACTGATATAAGAAAAGAAATATTTGAAGTTTTTGCAAAATCAGGGATAACTATTTTTGAATTAAAGAGATCAGAAACAACTCTTGAAGAAGCTTTTATAGATTTAATTGATAAACAAAAGCCAGAAAAAGAAAATGAAAAAGAAAAAATAAAACAAGAAAAAAGTAAAGATAAACCAAAACAAGAGAAAAAGGAAAATAAATCAAGCAAGAAGCAAAAAGGAGGGGATAAATAATGCTTGCAATAATAAAAAAAGAACTTAAAAATTACTTTTTATCTCCAATAGGATATGTATTTGTAGGACTATTCATGTTAGTATCATCAATATTCTTTTACATATTTCTATTTGCACAGCAAACTGTTCAATATTCAATTTTATTTTACTATACATCTGAACTTTTAACATTTACAGTTGCACTTCTTACAATGGGAATGTTTGCAGGAGAAAGAAAAAATGGAACAGAAACTTTATTATTTACATCATCAAGAAGCATAACTGGAATTGTAATAGGTAAATTCTTAGCAGCACTTATAGTAATAATCGTAACAGAAATAGTATCACTTTTGTATTATGCAATTCTTTGTATTTTTGCTGGAGGAATAACTGATGTACCACAAACAATAACAGTTTTAATAGGATTTATTTTACTTGCAATGTCATATATTTCATTTGGTGGTTTTATATCAAGTTTAACTGAAAATCCAATAGTTGCAGGAATAATTACTATAGTATTGTTACTTGCATCTTGGTTCCTTCCAGATTTACTAGAAATATTTAAACTATTATCACCAATTGAAATGTTCCAGAGTTTCCCAAATGGAGTTATTTCAATAACTGATACTGTAGGATTACTTTCACAAACATTATTATTTACATTACTTACAATAACTATTTTGCAAAGAAGAAAAAATATAAAATAAAGAGGTGAAATTTTAGTGAAAATACTTAATAAAATTGTAAATGCATTAAAATCAAAATGGCTAAAAGATACAGGAAAAACAGCAATACTAATTGCAATTATAGTAGCTATATTTTTTGGAATAAATGCAGTAGTACAAAGTATAAATCCAACGGATATAGACTTTACTCCAACAGGGTTATACAGATTAACTGATGAAACAAAAGAAAAAATAAGCTCTTTACCAGAAGAAGACGAATTTGTTATATACATGTTTGATTATGAAGAAAGTGGAGAATATGAGGATTTTATAGAATTTATAGAACAATATTCAAAAATAAATGAAAATATAAAAATAGAACATGTTAGCACTACAGAAAGACCTGATTTAGTATCTAAATACAATATTGAAGAAGGATATGGTACTATTGTTATCACATCAGGAGAAAAGAATAGAGTTCTTAAATATTATGATTTAACTACTTATGATTATAATACAGGTGATAGTATAGATATAACAGAAGAAAGAATAACAAATGGAATTATTGCTGTTTCATCAATTGGGAAGATAATTCCAATATATGCGATTACAGGACATAATGAAGTTGATATGACACAATATATGACTTTATTTAAATCAAACTTGGAACTTGAAAATTACGAAATAAGAACATTAGATTTATTAACAACTCAAAATGTACCAGAAGATTGTGCAGGCTTAATAATTGTATCACCTGGAAAGGATTTTACAGATCTCGAGGCTAAAGCTATAAAAGATTATATTGAAAAACGGAGGAAATATTCTTTGGTTTAATGATCCATATTCAGCACAAGGAGAAACACCATATATAAATTCTATATTAGATTTGTATGGAGTAACTTTAAGACAAGATGGAGTTGTAATAGAACAAGATTCATCTAAATATTCAATGGGAAATCCAGATTTTATAATTCCTGATGTAAACTTTAGTGAAGTAACAGAAAATGTTTCTCAAGCACTTTTAATAGATTCAGGAAAATTAAGCTTTGTGGATAATGAGGCTTTAGAAAAATTAAAAGTAACGAAAACTGATATACTTACATCAAGTGAAACTTCATTTTTTAGGACAAATTTAGGACTAGGAGCTACTCCAAATATTTCAGAAGAAAATGGGGAAAGTGCATCTTCAAATGTTTTAGCAGCAATTTTAGAAAAAACAGTTTCAGAAGAAAACGCAGAGGAGCAAAAAAAATCAAAACTTATAATTTTTGCAAATAGCTTTTTCGCAACAGATGTACCTGTAAATGTAGGAAATTCTGAAGTCTCAGCAATAAGATTTTATAATAATCTAGAACTTGTAATAAATGCTACACAATCTATTGCAGAAATAAAAGATCCAATAACAATAAGAAAGGTAGTAGAAACAACATATTATACTGCAACTGAAACACAAGATAGAGTCGTAAGAACAATAATATTTGCAGTTCCAATAATCATAATAATTTTTGGAATAGTAATTTGGCAATTAAGAAGAAGAAAAAAATAAATAAAAATAAAATAACCCTCATATAAATATAAATGAGGGTTATTTTTATGGGAATTTTAAATTGCATTTTTGTTATAATTGGAGTAATCGTAGGAGCAGGATTTGCATCAGGAAAAGAAATATACTCATTTTTCTTTGTATATGGGAAAAAGGGCTTTTTAGGAATATTAATATCTGTATGTTTAATTGGTTATGTAATATATAAAACATTAAAAATAATAAAAAAATATAATATAGAAAAATATGATGATTTATTAGATGTAGCTATAAATAATTATAAAATAAAAAAGATTAATATAAAAATAATATTAAATTTTATAGTCAATATATTTTTAATTGTTTCATTTTTTATCATGTGTGCAGGGTTTTGTGCATATTTTAGTCAAGAATTTAAAATTCCAGAATTTATTTCAAGCATTTTTTTATCTATATTTTGCTTTTTTGTATTAAATAAAAATATTAAAGGTATTTTTACATTAAATTTAATATTAATACCATTAATTACGATAATATTAACATTTTTAGGAATAAAATCATTTTCTAATACATTTGAAATAATGGATGGTATTTCACAAAATAAATTTTGGTTAATAAGTGCAATTCTTTATGCAAGTTATAATACAATAACTTTAATTTCTATATTAATACCAATGAAAAAATACATAAAAAATAATATTGATATATTAAAAACTGTATCTATAGTAATTATTTTAATGTTAGTATTTTTTGCGATAATTATTTCACTATTATTTACTATAAAAACTGATATCAATAAAATCGAATTACCAGCAGTTTATGCTGCAAGCAATTTTGGAACAATTTATAAATATTTATATGGAATAATTATAGTAGTAGCAATAATTACAACTGCAATATCTTCTGCATACGGATTTTTAAATAATATATCTACTACAAAAGAAAAATATAAGAAAAATAATGCTATAATATGCTTTTTTGAAATATTTATACCAATATTAGGATTTTCAAATTTGATAAATATTTTATACCCTATTTTTGGAATTTTAGGATTGATACAATTAATATTAATTTTTAAATGCAAATAATACTTGTATTAATTTATGAAATGTTATAAAATATAAGAAAAATGAAAAGGAAAAAATAATGAAAATATTAAAATTCAAAGGGAAAATGCCATTTAAAAATAAATTATTAATTACTCTTGCTATAATTTTTACTATAGCAGGTATTTCAATTGTAATTACTTATAATGTAAATGAACAAGTTAAAGAATGGATTGATGTAAATATTTTAAAAAAGGAAATTACAGAAGAGGATGTAGCAACAATAGAACTTGAAGTAGATAAAACTCAATATGTAATTGCTTATGATAAATATATTAGCATTTTGTGTAATGGAAAATTATCAATATATAATAGCTATGGAAGCAAAGAAGCGGAGTTAGATATAGGAATAAGTAATCCAATGTATGCAACAAATAATAATTACTTAGTTATTGCTGAAAAAAATGGACAAAGAATTTACTTAATATCTGAAGAAAAAATAATATGGGATAGTAGACTAGAAGGTACAATTAGTAAAGTAAATGTTAGCAAAAGCGGAAGTGTGTCAGCAGTAACAACTGAAACTATTTACAAAAAAGGAGTAGTAGTTATATTTGATAAAAACGGACATGAACTTTTTAAAACTTATTTAGGTTCAACAAATGCAGTTGATACTGATATATCAGTAGATGGAAAATATCTCGCAATAGCAGGAATAAATACAAGTGGTGCTTTAGTAAAATCTACAATACAAATATATGATATAGAAAAGGCAACAGAAAAAGCAACAAGTGGAGGAGCTAATGAAGCACTTATATATATACATAATGCGGATTCTAGCCAAATAATAACAAATATCAAATATCAAGAAAAAGGGCAGCTTGTATGTATATATGATGATTCCGTGCATATGATATACCAAGATGAAGATACAACACTAATAGAATTTAATAAAGATACTCAGATTGCTGATATAAATTTAAAAAGTTATGTTGCAAGAGCAGAAGAAATATCAACAGGACTTTTTAGCTCAAAAACAGATATAATATTAAAAAACATAATAACAGGAGTTGAAACAACATATACAGTAAATAGCCCAATAAAAGAACTTATAAGTTATAATGAAATAACAGCTATAAACATAGGGGCAGAAATACATTTTATTAATTTAAATGGAAATTTACAAAAAAGATATACTTCAAAACAAGAAGCAAAAGAGGTAGTTATTGGCACATCTGTTGCAGGAATTGTTTATAGAGACAGAATTAAAGTATTTACATTTTAACAATAGTGAGAGAGGAGAACACAAATGATAGCAGATATTGTTTTAATTGTCATTATGGCACTTTGCATATTTTTAGGCTATAAGAGAGGATTAATTAAAGTTGCAGTAAGAATTATTAGCTTTTTTGCTGCGTTAATTATTGCTCTTGTGCTTTATACTCCTGTATCTAATTACATAATAGAAAATACAGAAATTGTACCAACATTAAAAAATACAATCGAGTCAAAGTTGTATACAAAAGAAGAAAATAACAATGAGCAATCAGAAAATCAGAATTTTACTCAATCAATAGAAAGTTATATAAATGAACATACAGAAGAAATTAAAGAAAACACATCAGAAGTTGTATCTGAACAAGTAGCAATTACAGTTGTAAAAGTTGGAACTTGGATAGGGCTATTTTTAATATCAAAAATTCTAATGCTATTTGTCAGACTTTTTGCAGATGCAATTGCTGAAATTCCAATAATAAAACAATTTAACAAAGCGGGCCGGAACAATATATGGAATATTAGAAGGATTTCTCTTAATATATGCATTTCTTGCAATTTTAAGTATGACATATCCAATGATAGGTGAAAATCCTATAAATCAAGAAATTAATAAATCATATATTTGTAAAACAATGTATGACAATAATTTAATTTTAAATATTATTTTATAAGTTATTAATTTTTTCTATTTGAGAAAAATAATAACTTAATTGCAAGAATTATAATTAATATTGCAACTATTTTAGACATAAAATTAATAATATCAAAATTCGAATAAGACGTATTTTCACCATTTGTATTTACTATATTTAAATTAATACTCTGATTTTCTACTTCAGGATTTTTATTTAAATTTTCAATTTCCGAATTTTTTTCTTGCAAAATCTCATACTGTGTTGTATAATTACGAATAGCAAAATCAAGTAGAGTTTTACAATCTGAAAATTTTTCTCTTAAACCATTTTGATTAGATTTCTCTTTTAAACAAACAGCAATGAATTCTATATCATTTTTTTTAGCTGAAGCTACTAAACAATTCCCAGCCTCATCAGTAAAACCTGTTTTTATACCAGTTGCATATTCATAATAATAATCTTTATTATTTGGATCTAAAAGTAAATTAGAATTTTTTAAAATACGATCTTCAGCAGGATGAATAGAAGTTGAAGGAACAGTATAAGATGTTGTTTTTACTATTTCTTTAAAAAGATCTATATTCATAGCATATCTTGCGAGAATTGCTAAGTCATAAGGTGTAGTATATAAATTTTCATCATGAATTCCACTAGGATTTGTAAAATGAGAATTTATAAGACCAATTTCTTTTGCTTTTTTATTCATTAA
Source organism: uncultured Clostridia bacterium (assembly GCA_947584805.1). Taxonomy (GTDB): domain Bacteria; phylum Bacillota; class Clostridia; order TANB77; family CAG-508; genus JAAWPK01. Next base: position 7,244 of record CANPWU010000034.1, read on the forward strand.
ATCTGCAAAAGCAGAAATAGAACCTGCAACATGCTCAGCTAAAACATTTGCAGCATCATTTGCAGAAGGAATTAGCATAATATAAAGTAATTCTTGAACACTAAATTGTTCATTAGCTTGCAATTTAGCTCTTGTATAACCACTAGGTACAGCATCTAAAGCTGACTGTGAAACAGTTACAATCTCATTTAAATAACAATTTTCTAGAACTAAAATAGCTGTTAATATTTTAGTTGTGCTTGCAGGATATAATTTTTCATAAGCATTTTTTTCATATAAAATATCTCCAGTATTTTCTTCAATTAATATAGCATTATTTGCATAAATATTAAGTGATGATTTTTCTAATTCTATAGCATTTTGAACTGAAGCATTTTCAGTCGCAAAGCTAAATACTGGAACTAATATTAAAATAATTAAAATTAATAAACTAACAATTTTTTTCATGTTATTTAATATATCACAAAATACACTAAGTTTTCAATATTAATTATCTTTTTTTAATAATTTATTAAGAGATAAAATTTTTATAAATAAAATAAGAAAGGAAAGTGAAATAAATGGAAATGTTGAGTAAAAATCAGAAGATTTTAATAGTTATAGGAATTGCTGTAATTATTTTATTTGTGGGTTATTACTATATAAGTAGTACGAAAGATTTATATAATTATGAAGAACTTGAAATATCGGAAGAAACAGAAGAAAAAGAGGAAAATTCAGAAAAAGAAGGAGCAGAAGAGACAATAATTGTACATGTTGCAGGAGCTGTTATAAATCAAGGAATTGTTAAAATTAAGGAAAATTCGAGAATTGATGATGTTATAAAAGCAGCAGGAGGAACAACAGAAGAAGCGGACTTAAATAATGTAAATTTAGCTTATGTAGTGGAAGATGGACAAAAAATTTATATACCATCAAAAAATGAAACAATAAAATATTCTGAGAAAATAGAAACAGTTACAGATGGACCAGGTTCTACAAATATAGAAGAAGGCAATAATGAAAAAGCAGGTGGACTTATAAATATAAATACTGCAAATCAAATAAAGCTTCAAGAATTACCTGGAATAGGAGAAGCAACTGCATTAAAAATAATTAATTATAGAGAAGAAAATGGTAAATTTAAAACAATAGAAGATATAAAAAATGTATCAGGAATAGGGGATTCAAAATATGAATCCATAAAAGATTTAATATGTGTTTAATTCTTATAAAGAATTGCAAAAATCAACTACTTCATTAATAATAAAATCAGGAGTTGAAGCACCAGCAATAATTCCAATGTTTTTGAAATTTTTAATAAATCCTGCATCTAAATCATTTTTAGTCTCAATATGTATAACATTTTCACAATTTATTTTTGAAACTTCATATAATTTTTTAGTATTTGAACTATTTTTCCCACCAATAATGATCATTAAATCTACTTTGGATGAAATTTCTTTTGCCTCCTGTTGCCTTAAATCTGTAGCATTACATATACTTTTTTCAACATGAATGTTATAATCTTTTCCAATTCTTTTTAACACTTCAGAAACTATTTCATCAAATAGTTTAACACTAAAAGTAGTTTGAGAGATTATTAAAAGATTTTTCAAATTAGAATTTTTTAAATTAATTATTGCATCATCAATGTCAGATATGTTTTCAATTAA
>CANPWU010000035.1 GCA_947584805.1 uncultured Clostridia bacterium
TTATTGTATAGGAAAAATCAGCTTTTATCTTGACCATATTTAAGATTTTTCCGTATACAACAAGGTTAAGTTACCTTGGGCTGTGCATATTTGCGAAGCAAAATGCACATGTGGCGAAGCCACTTTTCTTATACAAATACTTTTAAATTGTTAAAATAGCTTGAAAATTTGGCTTAATTATAATATAATTTTGTTGAAAAACATATTTTATATAAGGAAATAGATATATGAAAAAGGGAAAAATTTATATAGGTTTAATGGTACTAATTTCAATCATATTATGTCTCCCATCAATCCTATATATGATAAATTATAAAACAGTAGATGGATTTGATGGATATTATACATATACTTTAATAAAATCGCAAAATGAATCACAAGGGTTAATTGCAGGAATAATTATTATTAGCTTATTACTTATTTTTAGTGTACTTTACTTTTATACAATAAAAAATAATAAAAAAATATTTACAAATAAAAAGCAAATATTTTCCTTTGTAATAGTAATATCATTTATATTTATGATGATATTACCATATTTAAGTTCAGACATATTCTACTATATGGGCGATGGCTGGTTACTTGCAAAACATAAACAAAATCCATATTATACATCAGTTGCGGATCTTCAAAATCAAGGTATAAATGATGAAATATTAAATAATACAGGCTACTGGAAAAAAACAACTAGTACATATGGACCATTATGGAATATAATTGCTGCAGTACTTACAAGTTTTTCATTTGGAAATGTGACAATATCGTTATTTATATTTAAAATTGCATCACTTTTAGTGCATATATTAAATTGTTATCTTATTTATAAAATCACAAAGAGTCATAAATATATATTGCTATATGGCTTAAATCCTCTAATTCTACTAGAATTCTTAGGAAATGTTCATAATGATATATACTTATTATTATTCATGCTAATTGCTTTATATTTTTTAGTAAGAAAGAAAAATATATATTTAGGAATGCTATTTTTATCACTTTCTATTAGTGTAAAATATAGCACAGCGCTAATTGTACCATTTATTCTGATATATTGTTTTAGAAATAAAACAATACCCAAAAGGATACTTTATTGTATAATTTCAGGATTATCTATTGTAACAATTGTCATATTGTTATATATGCCATATTTTAGAGATTTTACAATATTTACGAATATGTTAGTACAAGGAGAAAGATTTAGTCAATCAATACAAGCATTTTTATTAACATCTGCAAGAGATATATTTGATGTTGTAAATAAAATAGCATTACCAACATTTATGATAATATATATATGCATATTAATAACTCTCGTATTTAAAAGAAAAGTATCATTTAAAGAGCTAATGAGAAAATATAACTTTATAATGCTAATATTTATATTTGTGGTACTTGTAAACTTCCAAAAATGGTATATCTTATGGCTTATTCCAACAATAATATGGCAAAGTAAAGATATGAGAAGATTTATATTATATTTAACAACTACTGCAATAATTCCATCACTAAAATACTTCCAAATAGGAGCGGATGCATATTTATATGGAATATACTATTCAATAATTATATTGATATTCTCGACAATTGCTTGTCTAATTTTTAAGTTATATGAAATTTATTATAAAAGTAAATTAGCTATGATAAAATAACGGAATAATACTAGAAAGGAAAGGTATTAAAATGAAATTATTATTACATACATGCTGTGCACCTTGTTCAGTATATTGCATAGATTCGTTAAGGCAAGAAGGAATAGAGCCTACTGTTTATTGGTATAATCCTAATATACATCCATATATGGAATACAAAGCAAGAAGAGATTGCTTAAAAGAATATGTAAAAATGATAAATGTAGAAGCCATATTCGAAGAAGAATACGGCTTAAGAGAATTTTGCAAAAATGTTACACAAGATTTAGAAAATAGATGCCAAAATTATTGCTATAGAGTAAGACTTGAGCAAACTGCAAAATATGCTAAAGAAAATGGATATGACACAATTTGCACGACTCTTTTAGTTAGCCCATATCAAAAACATGATATAATAAAAAAAGAAGCGGAAGAAATTGCAAAAGAATATGGAATAGAATTTTTATATAGAGATTTTAGACCTCGGATTTAGAGAAGGACAGGCTAAAGCAAGAGAGATTGGACTATATATGCAAAAATACTGCCGGTTGTGTATTTTCAGAGGAAGAACGCTATTTCAAGCAAATTGAAAAAGACAAAAATAAAATTTAAGGAGAGAGAATGCAAGAAGAATTAGAAGGTGAAATTAAAAGAATAATAGATTTGCGGAGACAGAATGGGATGCCAAATAAATGCTTCATCTTCAGAAAATGGTGACATTCAAATAGAAATTTCAAATATGATGGATCATGAAATATACAAAATATTTGAAATAATTGGCTTTAATCAAATTCAAAGAGGCAATATTAGAAAAGTTAAAGGAACATGCATAAAAGACAAAGAAAAAAAATTGTACTTTGTAATAAAAGAAGAACAAGCAGTAAAATCGATCAGCACATTTGCATATTTAATGGATTTACTAAGAGATGATGTATTTAAATCACAATTTTTATCTGGAATTTATAAAAATATTGAGGAAAATGACGAATACCCTCTTGAAGGATTTGTAGGAAATGATTTAATTGAAACTCTATTTTTGCTAGAAGAAAGTGGAACTTTAAGTTATGACATAGATGCTGAAGAGATATTAATTGAAATTTCAGGAATGAAACCAATACTTGAATTTGTTTCCCATGCTGAGTATATTTTAAGCAATATTCAAAATGATCCAAAAATTTCAAATATTTTTGCAAAAGATGGACCTCCACAAGATTTATCAAATAAAATTCATAATGATGAAGATGCAAGAAAAGCAGCAAAAACATTTTCTGAAGGAAGAAAATCTTTGGAAGATTTATTATATTTTTGCTTTAAGAATAATATAACTACATATGCTTGTTGTGCAGGACATGAAAAAGACCGGAGAAATACAAGGGGCCTATATTGCATTTAATATAGATAATGAATTTACAAGAAATTTTATAAAATATTTAAATGAAAAAACCATTGTTCAAGAAAGTAAAGTTGTGGGAGACCAATCGGCTAATCTAACAACAATTGGAGCAATATATTCTAGATATGAAAATGCAGACAATGTATTTACAGAAATACATAGAATTATGGAAGAATATATGCAGATGCTTGAACAAGGCATTCAGCCTGAAATATCTAAGGATAATGAACTAAATAAAAAAATAGATGATATGTTTAAGCATAAAGAAGTATTTACACAAGAAATTCAAGAAGAAAGAGAAGCTAAAGTAATTAGAAGTAGGTTAAGTATAAGGCAAAGAATTGCTAATTTTTTATCAAATAAATCAACATTAAGAAAAATACCATTTATTAATAGATTTATTGCAAAGGAACAGAATTTGTTATTAGGAACAAATTTAGCAATGGAAAATGCAAATAAAAGAAGCAGGCATGATAAATTTATGGATAGTATATCTAACTATGGGGAATATACAGGATTATATGTAAAAGATTATGGAGAGAAACCAGAAGCGAAGACAGATAGACAAGATGAATTTAAAGGAAAGTCATTTGAAGATGATTTATAGAAAAAAATATAAAAGGAAGTATTATTAAATATATGGATAAGAAACAAATAAAAGATTATATTATTTTAATTTCAAAGATATATATAATACTATTTTGCATTATTGTGCCGTTTAATATATTGGTTTCAATTATGGGTATGGTATTTAGTGGAAATAATATAGAATTATTGATAGCAAATATAATTAAATCTATACTAGGTTTTTTATCTTTAGGTTTAATAGTATATACTATATTAGGCATTATATATTTATTTACAATAATAAGAAGAAAATCTGATATGATTAAAGAAAATGATTATACTAGGGAATTACCAAAGTATTTCCCTCCAGCAATAGTATCTCTTATACTAGATTTAAACATAGAAAATACTACAGATTATACAGCAACAATAGCTTACCTGATTTCTAAAAAATATATAAGGTTAAGTGAAGATGGTGGATCTGTAAAAGTAATTTCTGATAGTCCATCATTTAATTCAGACCATGAAGATTATGTATTTAAATGTATTACTAAAAAAAGAAATTTCAATCAATATGAATTTAAGAGATTAGTAATAGAAGATGCAAAAAAAATGAACCTAATCATAGAAGGAAAAAGGAAAATACATTTCTTTAGGAATTTTTTCTTAGCAATAGGAATTTCATTTTTAATAAGTATTTTATATAATATTATTCAAGTATATATATTAAAAGCAATTATCGGAATACTCTATCTTATATCAGCAATTTCAGTATTTGCAGTAATAGGATATTCATTTTATTTATTATCAAAATATAATAATGAAGGCGTTCATAGAACTATAAAAGGCACAATAGAAGCAAGAAAATGGACAGGAATTAAGAATTACTTGAGAGATTATACTTTAATATCTGATAGAAACTTAAAAGACATAGTAATTTTTGAAGATTATATTCCATATGCAATAGCACTTAATGAGGCAAAAACAATTGAAAAATTTATACAAAATAATGAACAATATAGAAAACTAATATATGGTAATAAATTTTAATCAAAATTTAATAAAGGAGGTATACTAATGCCAAGACTTGTTTTAATTGATGGAAATAGTATATTAAATAGAGCATTTTATGGTATAATGGGAACTCATATGCTTCAAACAGAAGATCGGAACATATACAAATGCAGTCTATGGTTTTTTAGCGATAATGTTTAAAATATTAGATAATTTAGAACCAGAATATATGGCGGTTGCCTTCGATATGAAAGCACCAACATTTAGACATAAAATGTATAGCGAATACAAAGGAACACGAAAAGGAATGCCAGACGAGCTTGCGGCTCAAATGCCTATTATAAAAGAAGTCTTAAATGCAATGAATATTAAAATAATAGAAAAAGAAGGCTATGAAGCGGACGATATACTTCGGAACTATGGCTAATAAAGCAAGTAAAAAAGGACTAGATGTAACTATTCTTTCAGGAGATAGAGACACATTTCAGCTTGCAACAGATAAAATCACAATAAGAATACCAAGAACAAAAGCAGGAAAAACAGAAGAAGACGATTATAATAGAGAAAAAATAATAGAACAATATGGAATAGAACCAAAATTATTAATAGAAGTAAAAGGACTTATGGGTGATAAATCAGACAATATTCCAGGAGTTCAAGGAATAGGAGAAAAGACAGCTTTAGGAATAATACAAAAATATAAAACTATAGAAAAACTATATACAGATTTAGAAAATAACAAAGCATCAGAAATAAAGGGGAAAACAAGAGAAAAATTGATAGAAGGAAAAGAACTAGCTTTTCTTTCAAAAGAGTTAGGAACAATAAATACAAAAAGTCCGATAGATATAAATATAGATGAATTAAAAAGAAAAGAATGGAATAATGAAAAAGTATTAGAAATATTTACGAAGCTAAGATTTAACAAATATATAGATAGATTTTCTTTAAGAAGTGAAGAAAAAGAAATAAACCCACTTCAAGAAATTGAGATTATAGAAAATATAGATACAGAGAAAATAATAGAAGAAATTAATAAGAACAAACAAATAATTTATTATTTTAATACAATAGATGACAATTCGGACAAAAATATAATAAAAAAAGAGATTAAAAGTATAAGTATAATAAAAGAAAATAAAGTTTATTATATTGAAGGAAAAGAAACTATTAAGAAATATTTTAAACAAATTTTTGAAGATAAAGAGATAGAAAAAATAGGTTATAAACTAAAACAAGACTATATTTTATTAAAACAAATAGGAATTGAACTTAAAAACTTTAGCTATGATGTAGAAATTGCAGGCTATATAATAGACTCAATAAAAAATAAGTATGATATTGAAACATTAAGCATTAGATACTTAAATTTAGAATTATCTAGATATATTGTAAAAGAACCGAAAAATGAGCAATTAGATTTATTTAGTATGAATTCAGAAAACAATGAAGAAGAAAAAAATAAATCTTGTATATATACTTATGCAATAAGTAAGCTTTATGAAGTGACATCAAAAATGATAAAAGAGATGAATGCGTGGGATTTATTCAAAAACATAGAGATGCCAACAGCAGAAGTACTTGCAAAAATGCAATATACAGGAATTTGGATAGACAAAGAAGATCTTATTGAATATGGTAGAAAGCTAAAATTTGAAATAGAAGAAAAGACAAATAAAATATATCAGCTTTGCCGGTCAGGAGTTTAATATAAATTCTACGAAGCAACTAGGGAAAGTACTATTCGAAGATTTAAAACTTCCGGTACAGAAAAAGAAAAAAAGTGGTTACTCAACAGATGTAGAAGTATTAGAAAAGTTAGTAGATGAACATCCAGTAATTAGTGAAATACTAGATTATAGGCAACTTATGAAGCTTAATTCAACATATGTAGAAGGAATGCTTCCATATATAAACCCAGTAACTAATAGAATACATTCATATTTCCATCAAACAGTTACTGCAACAGGAAGAATAAGTAGTGCAGAGCCAAACCTTCAAAATATTCCAACTAGATTTGAACTTGGAAAACAACTTAGAAAAGTATTTAAACCTGAAGAAGGAAAAATATTTATAGATGCAGACTATTCTCAAATTGAGCTTAGGGTATTTGCACATATTTCAGAAGATGAAAAAATGATAGAAGCCTTTAAAAATGGAATAGATATTCATAAAGAAGTTGCATCAAGAGTATTTAATAAGCCATTAGAAGAGGTAACAAGTGCTGATAGAACAAAAGCAAAAGCAGTAAACTTTGGAATAGTATATGGAATAAGCGATTTTGGACTTTCAGAACAACTAAATATGCCGAGAAAAGAAGCAAAAGAATATATAAATCAATACTTAGAAAAATATAGTGGAATTAAAGCCTTTATGGAAAAAATTGATGAAGAAGCAAAAGAAAAAGGCTATGTTGCAACAATTTTTGGCAGAAGAAGAAATATTCCAGAACTTAAATCACAAAACTTTATGGTAAGACAATTTGGAAGTAGAGCTGCATTAAACATGCCAATTCAAGGAACAGCAGCAGATATAATGAAAATGGCAATGATAGAAGTAAATAAGAAAATTGAGGAAAGAGGTTTGAGATCAAGGATAGTGCTTCAAGTACATGACGAACTTTTACTAGAAGTACCAAAAGAAGAAAAAGAAGAAGCAATACAGCTTCTAAAATCTTCAATGGAAAATATTGTAGAACTAAAAGTTCCACTAATTGCAGAAGTTTCATGTGCTGATAATTGGTATGGATGCAAATAAATATAATTACATAAGACAAAAGGAGAAGAAATTTGAAAAAGAAGACAATTATAATAATTTTACTTGTAATAATTAGTATAATAGGTTTTAGATTAGCTAATGTATACAATATAATTTTAAAAAGGTTATACCCAATAGAATTTTCAGAATATGTTGACAAATATTCTGAACAGTATGAAATAGAAAAAGAATGGATATTTGCATTAATAAAGGCAGAAAGCAATTTTGATAAAAATAGTATTTCCTCAAGTGGAGCAATCGGACTTATGCAGCTTATGGAAAATACAGCAAAGGAAATGGCAGAAAATACGCGGAATAGAAGAAATAAACTTAAAAGAAGCAGATATTAATATAGAGCTAGGAACAAAGTATTTTTCTACTCTTTTAAAATATTATGGTGGCAACTATAATTTAGCAATTGCAGCATATAATGCAGGAATAGGAACAGTTACTAAATGGATAGAAAAGGGTATAATAAAAAAAGATGGATCAGATATAGAAAATATACCATATAAAGAAACTAATAATTACGTAAGAAAAATTTTAAAAAATTATAGTATTTATAAAGAATTATATAACACTTAGAAAGGATGAAATAGTAATGGTAGATATAGAGGAAGTTAAAATACAGTTAAAAAATAGACTTACAGAAAAGAGATATAATCATTCTCTTGGAGCAAGTAAATCGGCAAAAGAGCTTGCAAAAATTTATGGAGAAGATGAAGAAAAGGCAGAATTTACAGGATTAATACACGATATTGCAAAAGAAATACCAAAAGAAAATATGTTAGAATATGCAAAAAAATATAACATAGAAATAGACGAAATAGAAAAAGTTCAGTTAGGCTTACTTCATGCTAAACTTGGAGCAGTTATTGCAAGAGAGGAATTTGAAGCAGATGAGAAAATTCAAAATGCAATTAAATATCATACAACTGGAAATAAAGACATGGATACATTTGCTAAAATTATATATCTTGCAGATAAAATAGAAGAAAATAGAAACTACGATGGAATAGATGAACTAAGAGAACTTGCCAAATCTGATTTAGACAAAGCAATGCTATTTGTATTAGATTTTAACATTCAAAAGGCAGTAAATAAAGTTACATTGATTCATCCAGATACAGTAGAACTTAGAAATATGCTTTTGATAAAAAATATTATAAAGTAAAAATTCAATTAAAACTCTTGACTTTTTAGCGAAATTGTATTAAAATAGTTAAGTATATTGTGATAGAATATGTAAACAATGTGGCTACTCCCCGGTAAACTACATGATTTGCGTATTTTAAATATTAGAATGGAGGAAATTAATTGCCATGAATAATACAACTTATAGTGTAAAGAAAGATGAAATTGTTAGAAAATGGTATATAATTGATGCAGAAGGAAAACCACTAGGACGTGTTGCAACAGAAGCTGCAAAACTTCTTAGAGGAAAACATAAACCAACATTTACACCAAATATGGA
>CANPWU010000036.1 GCA_947584805.1 uncultured Clostridia bacterium
AGATTATATTATAAAAGAAAGAGTATGGAAGATGGTACTGAAAAAGATGCTGTTACTGAAGAAATTATAAAAGTAACGGATAAGATTAAAAATACTAAAAAGGAAATTTGGTATTGTAATGATATTATTGAGAGAACTAATGAAGTGGTTGAAAATATTAAGTATATTGAGGAGGAGAAGTGGAAAAAACAGAATGAGAAAAACCAAATGAAAAGTAAGAGTAAAGTAAGATAGAGGATAATTATTTTTTGCTGTTGAAGTTAATTTTATAAAATATAGTTTATTAACAAAATTTGTTAAATTTTGTTGTTAAATTAGGGATTTTATGATATAAGATATATAGACTTATTATGGGAGGATAAAAAAAGTGGAAGAAATAGTTGTAGAAAATAATAAGATTTTGTGCCTTATAACTGGAAAGTATAGAAAAGCAACACCTGAAGAATATGTTAGACAAGAATACTGTAGAAATCTTTTATATGTATATAATTATCCTAGAGAAAATATAGATGTCGAGGTTCCAATTAAAATTGGAAGAATGGAAAAAAGAGCAGATATTGTAATATATAATGATAAAAGAAAGAGCCAAGATAATATATTTTTAATTGTAGAGACTAAAAAGAAGCAGGAAACAGAAGGCTTAGAACAGTTAATAAGTTATATGTCTGCTTCAACTGCAAAATTTGGTGTATTATATAACGGAGAAATAATAAAATTTCTTTATAATAGTAGTGTTGGAAAATTTGACGAATTGCCAGATATACCAAAATATAAAGAAGATATAGAAGCAATAGGTATGTATAAAAAGAAAGACTTAAAAAAATGTATTGATTTAAAAGGTGTATTTAATAGATGTAATAATTATTTTTTTGTTAATCAAGGATTAACACAAGATAAGAGATTTGCAGAGATAATAAAAGTCTTATTTTGTAAAATTCAAGATGAAAAAGATATTTTTAATGACAATTGTAATTTTTATGTAACGAATAATGAACGTATTAATAAAGACGGAATAAGAAATTTTCGTGAAAGATTAAATATGCTGTTTGAAAAAGTTAAAGAAGAGTTTAAAAATGAAAATATTTTTGCTGAAAATGATGTAATTAATTTAAATGATAGGTGTTTAGTTTATGCAGTAGCGGAATTGCAAAAGTATTCGTTATTAGAAACAAATGTCGATATAAAGGGTGTAGCATTTGAAACTTTTGTTGGAGCAAACTTAAGAGGAGAACACGGTGAATTTTTTACACCACGAGAAATTGTACATATGGCTACTGCTTGTATAAAACCAAAGATTAATGAAGTAGTATGTGATCCAGCATGTGGATCGGGTGGATTTTTGGTTATGGTTTTAAAAAATATAAAACAGCAATTAGACAATTTTAAAAGTTCAAAAATGGATACTAATATAGAAAAATTATTTTCAGATTATGCAATTAGATATATTAGAGGAATTGATTTTAATCCAGATTTATCAAGAGTTGCTAAAATGAATATGGTTTTAAATGAAGATGGTCATTCTGGAATATTCCATTATGATAGTTTAACTCCATTTGAAGAATGGCCTGAAGAAATGAGAAAAAAAATTTGGAAAGAAAGTATAGATATAATTTTAACTAATCCTCCTTTTGGAAAAAAATGTGTTATAGATGATAAGAAAATATTGTCATCTTTTAAGTTGGGACATAAGTGGGAACTAGATGGTGAAAGATGGGTTCAAACAGAAAAAGTGGATGAAAAGAGAACTCCTGATATTTTATTTATAGAAAGATGTTTAGATTTGTTAAAACCAGGAGGAAGAATGGCTATTGTTCTTCCTGACGGAATATTAGGAAATGATAGCTATGAATTTGTAAGGCAGTTTATTTTAGATAATGCATTTCTAGTTGCTGTAATTGATTGTCCTGTTGAAGCATTTTTACCATCTACAGATACTAAAACATCTTTGCTAATAATAAAAAAGAAAAGAAGTGCTAATGAAACACAAACATTTGATACATATATGGCGATTCCTGAAAAATGTGGGCATGATAGAAGAGGGAAAGAATTATATAAACATGACGAAAATGGAAATATAATGAGTGATAGTAATAATAATCCTATCATTGATAATGATTTTGAAGTAATAATGGAGGAGTTAGGAGAATATGTCGAAAATAATAACATTTATGACTAAGCCTAGTCAGATAAATTCTAAATCATTTTATCCAAGAAAATATAATCCAGTGTTTTTAAAAATAGGCAATCTATTGGAAAAATGCGAGCCACTTGAGAATTATATTTCTGAAGATATAAAAAGTGGTTCTACACCGCCAGCAGAAATGTTTCTAAAAAAATCAGAAAAAACAAATTATTTTGTTAAAACATCTGCTATCGAAAGACATATAATTAATATAAATGATTTATATAATATAAATAAGGAATATCATAAGAATAAATTAAAAAGATCTATTACGAAACCATATGAAATTATATATAGTATGACAGGAAAATATATGGGAAAGGCAGCTATGTGTCCAAATACTATAGAAGAAATAAATATGAGCCAGAATAGTGTAAGAATTACAACAAATAAAAAAAGAAATAATGCTTTTTTAGAAATCTTTTTAAATTCTACGCTGAATAGAATTCAAGTTAAAGGTTTATATTCTATTACAAAACAAAAATATATAAATCAAACTAAAATTTCTCAGTTAAAAGTTCCAAAATATTATGAAGATTATAATATTTTAATAGATAAATATTTATTTGCTTTCGATAGATATTATGAATCATTAAATACAATAAAAAATGTGATAAATGAATTTAATAATTTAATAATAAATAATAATAAAGCTATTAATACATTTAAAATACAGAGTAAGGAAATTAATAAAAAACTATTTACACCATCATTTTATTCAAGTATAGCACTAGAGAAAGAAAAAATTAATTTCCAATATTTTAATTTTGAGGATAATATGGAAAAAAATAGGTGGTACACAGGAAAAGATATTGGAAGTAATAATTATGCGGATAATGGAATTCCATTTATAAAAACTAGTGATATTGTAAATTTTGATGTTGATTATCATCCTGATTGCTATTGCAAAGAAAATTCATATAAAAATATTTTAAAAAAAGGAGATATTGTTTTTACAAAAGATGGAAAGATTGGCGAAGTGGCTATAATAGGACAAGATTCAAAAATAATGCCAGCTGGTGGACTGACAATCTTTCATCCGCAAAATGATGATGAAAGATATGGTATTTTTCTAGTTTTATCAAGTAAATACGGAAAATTAATGTTTGAAAAATGGTCTGTTATTGCTTCTACAATGACACATTTAAGAAAAGATAATTTTTTAGAAGACTTAAAAAAATTAGATTATGAAAATGATATGGTGAAAATTCTAATAAATAAATTGAAGAATGGGTTTGAAGATAGAGATGAATCATTTAAAATAATTGAAAATATTTCAACTGCAATATGTGAAGAGATTATGAAAAGAATCTAATTTTTAGAAAGGTGATAATTATATGTCAAAATTAAATATTGATCAAAAAAACATAGGAACATTATTTTCAGATAAAAAATCCGATTTTCTAATACCAGATTATCAAAGACCTTATGCTTGGGAAAGAGAAGAATGCCAAACATTATGGAATGATATTTTTGAATTTGCATTTCCTGATGATGATTCTACTAAATTTAATAGTGATGATGAGTACTATCTTGGACCAATTGTTACTTTTAAAAACGAAAATGGAAAATTAGAAATTATTGATGGTCAACAAAGGTTAACAACATTAATGCTTTTGTTAAGAGCTTTTTATGATAAATTTGAAAGTATGAAAGATATTCAATCAATTAAAACTAGAGAATTTATTGAAAGGTGTATTTGGAAAACTGACGAATTTGGTACACCAGATAAAGATAAATTGAAAATAGATTCAGAAGTTGCAACAGATAATGATAAAGAAGAGTTTTTACAAATTTTAAAGACTGGAATAGTAGAAAAAAATCAGAATAGTAAATATGCAAAAAATTATGAATTTTTTCAAGAAAAAATATCTGATTTTATAAATCACTATGCATCTTATTTACCAAATTTACCAATAAGAATATTAAATAATTGTATATTATTGCCTATTGAAGCTGACAATCAGAATACCGCACTTAGAATTTTTTCGACACTTAATGATCGAGGAATGCCATTATCAGATGCTGATATTTTTAAAGCTCAATTTTATAAATATTATTCAAAAAAGAATGAAAAAAATGAATTTATAAAGAAATGGAGAGATTTAGAAAACATATGTAGTAAAATTTTTAAGCCAATATCTGGAACTCCAATGGATGAATTATTTACAAGATATATGTATTATGAGAGAGCTAAACAAGGCAATAAATCTTCTACCACTGAAGCACTAAGAAAGTTCTATGAAAAGGATTCATATGCTTTGTTAAATAATGACAAGACCTTAAATAATTTAATAGATTTAGCTAATTTCTGGAATGATATATCAAATCAAGATAAAGACAAATTTTCAGAAAAAGTATTAAGAAGATTATTCGTTTTAAATTATGCACCAAATGGAATGTGGACATATTTTTTATCTGTGTATTTTATGCAAAATAAAAATGAAAATAATGAATTAGATGATAATAAATTATTTGATTTCTTGAATAAAATCACTGCATTTATTTGGGCATATGCAATAATAAATCCAGGAGTAAACGCTTTACGTACACCAGTATATACTGAAATGATAAATATTGTTGAAAATAAAGACGTTACATTTGATGACTTTAAATTTGAATTAAGCTCAATAAAAAATGCAATTGAGAATTATGGCTTTTGGAATCAAAGACCTATAACTAAAGCCATGTTGACTTGGTGGGCTTTTAATAATGAAAAACAAAAATTATTGGATTTAACAAATATTTTTGAGATAGAGCATATTTTTGCTAAAAATAGACAAGAGAATGAAAGAACTTTAAGCAATACAAAATATTTAGAAGTTTTAGGAAATAAATCTTTATTGGAAAAGAGAATAAATATACGTGCATCTGATTTTAGGTTTAATGATAAAAAGAAATACTTTGAAGGATATACTAATTCAAGAGGAGTTGAAAAAGAAGGAACTCAAATATATGAATTGCAAAAAATATCAGAAGAAAAAGACGATTTTGAAGAGAAAGATATAGAATCAAGAAATAAAAATATTATTAACGAATTTTTAAACTATTTGAAATTAAATAATTTAATAAAATAATATGAAAGTGGAAGATATTTTTCCACTTTTATTTGACTTTTGGAAAAAAATATGATAAGATATTTCCAAAATGGAAAGAAAGATGAGGAAAATTATAAAATGAATAGTATAGGAGAAAAAATATTAGATTTATTGAAAAGAATGAATATGAATCAAAAACAACTAGCTGAATTAATTAATACTTCTGAATCAAATCTTTCAAGATATATATATGGTGAAAGAAATATTAGTACTACATTATTAGCTAATATAGCCACTGCTTTACATACCACTACGGATTATTTATTAGGAATTTCTAATAATATAGATGATTTTGAATATAGGGATGTAGAAAGAATTTTAGCAAGAAAATCAGATAACATGACAAAAGAAGAGAAAAAAAGGTTATTGGATATATTATTTGGCGATTAAAGGAGATTATTTATGAAATTACCAGATTGGCGTTATGAACAAATAAAATTAGAAGTTGCAAGAATTTTTGTAAAGTGTAATATAACTCAAATTCCTATAACAGGTTTTGAAATTGCCAACAAATTAGGAATTATAGTGATTCCATATTCAGCTTTTAATGAGGGGAAAAGATTGAAATTGATTGAAGAAGATGAAGATGGTTTTTATGTAAAAAGAGAAGGAAAAAATTATATTTATTATAATGATAATAAATCTTATGGCAGAATAAATTTTACTATTTTACATGAAATAGGACATATTGTATTAGATCATACTCAACATAGCGAGTTAGCAGAGGCGGAAGCAAATTTCTTTGCAAAATATTCAATAGCACCACCTGTATTGGTGGACAAGTTTGGAAATGAAACTTCATATTTAGGTTTATTGATAAGTATTTATGATAACTTTGAAGTAACAGAAACAGCAGGATATAATTGTTTTCAATATTATTTACATTGGAAGAGAAATTTTGATAAGATTAATAGAGAATATAAAGATTATGAAAAAATGATTTTAGGACAATTTAGCTAAACTAATGAAATTATATAGTTAATATATAAAATAAATTACAAAGGAGATGATTGGTGTGCTGGTATATAATTATACAAAAGAAAAAACACATTGAACTATTGGCGTAATTCAATGTGAAATATTAAAAAGCAGAAAGATACTAAAATATTTCTACTTAACATGTAATAGTATTTTAGCACCTTTCTAAATAAAATTCAACAAAATTAACAAATATTTAAACTTTTTGTAAACGAAATTTAATTTTTCTTTATTTATTTGTTATTTTTAGAAAGGAAATAATTTAAAATGCAAAAGGAATTAGAGCGTAAAATAAGAAGTATTACTGAAATACAACAATTAGATTTTGAACATGACAATTTATTGTTTATTGATCCATACAGGATTAATGAGCAAGATGGAGAATTAGCTAAAAAAGCTAAAACAAAAATTATTAAATTTTTTGATATATTTTTTAGATGTATAGAAGAAAGTGATAGAGCAAAGGTAGTATATATTGGTAAACATTTACATGAAATAAATGCTACAAAATTAGGATATACAAAAATTGAAACAATTCCAAATGGTAAAGGTTTTTCTCAAAAAGACTTAGTACAAATTTATGATGCTGCAAAAGAAGTTGAAGATTCTATTGAAGATATGCCAGATGTTTTTGTTTTAGCAGAGAATGTTGGACCAGATAAAGTTTCTGATATTACTACAAATATAATATATGAGGAGCTATTGCAATTTTCATTATATATTATTAGAAAGTATGGATTAGATTTAAAATTAGAAAGAAAATTTAAATACATATTTGATGTTTTCGAGGAGAAATGGATTAAAAAAGAATTTGATATTCCTGTAATAGATAATGAAGAAATTTTATTTTTACCAGAAAAAATAGTAGAATCGTATGAAATATTTTCTTATGAAACTGTTTATAAAAAGTTAGTTTATCCATTTTATAAAACGAATACAGCAATACATCATTTAATAAGATTTTTGAAAAATAATGAAGAAAGACCTGATTGTAAAAAGATAAAAGAAAAATACCCTTTAAAAAGAGATACTGTCAGAGAATTTAAAGAAAATTTTCCTCAAGATTATAAAAGATATAAAGATCAGATGCAAAAAAATTATTGGATGCAGTAAATGAGGAAGTATGTATGATAGATTTCATGCAAAATGTATTTATAAAATTTTTTACAATTATATTTGATAATGTAGGAAACATTATAACTTATCTAATATTTATTTCAGTATTATTTGAATTATTCATGGTATTATTCAAGAGAATTATAAAAGGTGCTATGAAAAAAATTATATAAAAATTTAAAAAAGTAGATTTATGTAATGGTTAAAATCTACTTTTTTACTTAATAATTACAATAATTATAACTTAAAGTGCAAAAATTACACTTTGAAACTATAATTGAACATGTAAAATGGTAACTTTTTGAGTGGAAAGATGTTAATTTCTTAAAAGGAATAGATGGAGTTCGAATAACGGTTTTTAGATTTTAAATATAGGAGATGACAATAACATGATTTACATTACAGGTGACACACATGCAGATTTTTCAAGATTCAATGAAGATAGATTTCCAATACAAAATGAAATG
>CANPWU010000037.1 GCA_947584805.1 uncultured Clostridia bacterium
GGCATATCTGTGAAGTTTCTTGTTTGTGCGCGAATTGCCAAATTTGTGTGTGAATAGGGAGTAAAGAAATTAGGGATATATGCAATGGCATGTATATAGACCCCCTGGTTTCGCTGAGGCTTAGTTTTTTAAATTGCAATAAATTAAGTAAAACCTATGTTGAGTGCCAAGACACAAAAGACATAGCGTAGCCTGTCTTGAGTGAATGTATTGGGATTAGCAATTTGAAATTATGATTTTGGCCAAAATTTAATTTTCATTTAATACTGTTATGAAATTACATTTGCAAAAGAGACTAGCAATAATTCAAGTGGGTCAAGGAAAACTTCTAGGATGTTTGCTTTACATAAAGCAAGAAAGTCTAAGGATTAAGGTACGGATTTAAGTGGTGATCTGGTGGCTCTAATTAAAACTATGAGCTGTTTCCCTTAAATGGAAACAACTACTTGCAGCAATGCGTAGTGGGAAATAGAGAAATTCAACTAGACCTAAACCGTAAAATTTACTTAGACTTTTGCCATATAAAACAAGGAGAAATATGGTAGAAAACAAAGAAGAAAAAAATAAAAAAACAGATAGTCATTTTAAATGGATAATAGAGGTGTTTATTATTACCTTTATTTTATCCATTTGTTTTTCTTTCATTTCAACTAATGGAGTATCAAAACTTGAAATTATACCTGCAATATTAATATTAATATTAGTTATTTTTGCAGGTATATTTTTTGATATAGTAGGAGTTGCAGTAACTGTTGCAAACGAAGAAGAATTTCATGCAAAAGCTACTAAAAAAGCAAAACGGTGCAAAAACTTCTTTAAGATTAATTAAAAATTCAGTAAGAGTTGCTAATGTTTGTGCAGATGTAATAGGAGATATTTGCGGAGTATTAAGTGGAGCGATAAGTGCAATGATATCAGCAAAACTTGCGAGCAAATTTGGAATAACAGATAATTTTCAATTTTTCTTAAGTGCAATTGTTGCAGCATTAACAGTTGGAGGAAAAGCAATAGGAAAAGAAATTGCAAATAAAAATTCAACAGCTATAGTATATGGATTTCGGAAAAATAATAAGTAGTTTTAAAGGTGAAAAATAAAGGGAGGAAGACTCATGTGTGGAATAGTAGGATTTTATGGTGAAGAAAAAAATAAAGAAGAAATAATAAAGAAAATGGCAGACAGAATAAAACATAGAGGACCAGATGGAGAAGGCTATTATACAGACGAAAAAATTGCACTTGGACATAGAAGACTATCTATAATTGACTTAGGTGGAGGAGCTCAACCAATGTATACAGAAGATAAAAAATTGGTTGTTGTATTTAACGGAGAAATATATAATTATCTAGAATTAAGAGAAGAATTAAAGGAAAAAGACTATAAATTTTTAAGTAATTCTGACACAGAAGTATTACTACATGGCTATAGAGAATGGGGATGCGAACTTCCTAAAAAATTAAGAGGAATGTTTGCATTTGCAATTTGGGATACAGAAGAACAAACTTTGTTTTGCGCACGTGATCATTTTGGAATAAAACCATTTTATTATTATAAAAAAGATCAAGATAACAATATAGCATTTGCATCAGAAATAAAAGCATTTTTAGAATACCCAAAATTTGAAAAAAAAGTAAATAAAAAATTAATCGGACCATTTTTATCATTTAGTTTTACTCCAACAAATGAAACGTTATTTGAAGGAGTATATCGTTTGCTCCCTGGAACATCTTTAACTGTAAAAGACCGGTAAAATGGAAATAAAAACATATTATGATATTGAATTCGATGAAAAAGAATACAAAATGGACGAGCTTGTAAAAGATATAAGTGAAACAATGAGAGATTCTGTAAAACATCACATGCTTGCAGATGTAGAAGTTGGATCATTTTTATCATCTGGTATAGATTCTTCATATTTAGTTACACTTGCAAGACCTGATAAAACATATACAGTTGGTTATGAAGAAGACAAATATAATGAAATAGATTATGCAAAGAATTTAACAAATGCACTTGGAATTACAAATGTTAGCAAAAAAATAACAAAGGAAGAATGGCTAAATGCTATTCCAAAATTTTTATATCATATGGACGAGCCTTCATCAGATCCATCAGCAATATCTTTATATTTTGTTTCAAAACTTGCAAGTAAAGACGTAAAAGTTGTACTTTCAGGAGAAGGAGCAGACGAATTCTTTGGAGGATATAACTATTATAGAGAAGAAGTAGATTTAGGCTTCTATAATAAAATACCATATTTTATTCGTCATTTCTTAGCAATTTGCTTTGAAGCATTACCTGAATTTAAAGGACGTAATTTTATTGTAAGAAGAGGTAAAAAAATAGAAGATGAATATGTTGGAGTAAGCAAAATATTTAGTGAAAAAGAAAGAAAGAAAGTTTTAAACTTCAAAGATACAATAAAAAATCGTGACATTACAAAGGTATTTTTGGATAAATGCAAAGATGCAAGTAACCTTGTAAAAATGCAAACAATAGATATAAGAAATTGGCTTTTAAATGATATATTATTAAAATGTGATAGAATGACAATGGCAAATTCAATTGAAGGAAGAACACCATTTACAGATAAAGAAGTATTTAATTTAGCAAGAACAATTCCTACGCAATATAAAGTGCAAAAAGACAATACAAAAGTTGCGTTAAGGGAAGCGGCAAAATTAGATATTCCAACAGAAGCATATAAAAAGAAAAAATTAGGTTTTCCAGTTCCAATTCGTGAATGGATGAAAGAAGATGAATTTTTTACAGAAATTGAAAGAGCATTTAAACAAGACTTTGTAAGTGAATTCTTTAGTCAAAAATATATACTAAAATTATTAAAAGAGCATAAGGAAAATAAAAAAGATAATTACAAAAAAGTTTGGATAATTTATAGCTTCATAAAATGGTATGAAATATTTTTCTTGGGAAAAGATGAAGAAGTAATAAATAATGCATAAATTATATTTTAATAGAGGAGAGATGAATTAAAAAATTAGTAAAAAACTAAGATTATAATATATAACTGAAATATTATAGTAGGAGATTATATGAAGAAAAAAGATTTAATAGCTGAAGTTGATAAAATTGCAGAAGAAGAAATAGATAAAAAATATCAAAAAACATATAAATCTTTAATAAAAGAAAGCTATATGAAATTTCTAGATAACGAGAAAAAACCAGAAAATAAAGAAAGATTATTAAAAATATTAAAAAATGTAAAATGGTATTCTAATCACAATACAGATATTTTCTTTTTTAATGCGATTACAGAAATTTTAGATAGCACTATTGGAGATTTGTATTTTGTATGCAAAAATAAAATAACAAGTAGTTGCTATAATATTATTACAACTTTATTAGCAGAAGGTAAGATAGAAAAAGGAAATTTAATTACTTATTATAAAGAAGATAAATCTTTAGAGATTAAAGAAATTAAAGAGAACTCTATTATATTAGTAGTGGATGATTATTCAGGAAGCGGAGATACTATCATAAATATAGCTAAAGCTATAGAGGAAAAATATTCAAATAATAAAGTATTAATTTTATGTTATATATGGCAAGAAAAGGCTATAAAAAGAATAAAAAGGATAAAAAAATATTTATGTGAGAAACTTAAAAATAATTACGAAATCATAGAAAAAGGAATTGTATTAGAAGATTCTTATAAAGAGAAATTTAAGGAAGATAATGATTCTATTAATTATATAAAGAGTATATGTGAAGAATGTACACAAGAAAAATTTAAATATGGATATAGAAAAACAGGTGCAATGGTAACATTTAATGGATTATCACCTAATAACAATATTTCAATGTTATGGAATAACAATATTAAGCATAATAATTCTAGGTGGATCCCTATTTTTGATAGAGAATTATCATTAGAACTAATGATAAGAAAGAAAAATGAATATTTGATAAAAAATAGAAACGAGATATTTATATTTTATGAAGAATCGTTCTTAAAAGATATGCTGACATACGAAGAATTTAAAGTTTTGATTATGTTATTTAATACATATAGTATTAGAAAAGAATATATAAAAGATGCATTAGGGTTTGATACTATAGATGAGGTTACAAAAATTATTGAAAAATTTGAAAAATGTGGTATAATAACATATAGTTTAGAAAATATTCTGCAGTTTATTGACACAAAAGTTATTAGAGAAATGAAAAAAATAGACGAGGAAATTTCTAAAAATGTAGGAATTATAAAAGGTATGAGGAAACAAATACAAAAAAAATAACCTTTGGAATAGTAAACGAGTCGTTTACAATATTTTTAGGTATTTAAAACCAGTTCTTAGTATTTACCAAATTTTATTCTAAAATTTGTAAATACTAAGAAATTCAAACTTTAATTTTGCTTTAATTGAAAATTAAATTGAATACGATATTTTTAGAATTTTCAATTTCAATTTCAATTAATTCAAAATTAAAGGTTTGAATAGTTATAGAAAGATTAAGCAGAGGTGAATTTGTGAAATATTATCAGAATTACATACAAAGTCTTCAAATATCTGAAGATGAAAAAAATGAACTAATAAAAAGAGTAATATATGAAGAGAAAACCAACATACCTTTTATAATGAATACATACCATTTATCAAACATTTTAGGAATAAAATGGAAATCTTTCAAAAACATAATAAATAATTCAGATAAAATGTATTATAGATTTGATATTCCGAAAAAATCTGGAGGAAAAAGGATAATTTCTATGCCAGATAAGGAATTATTAATAATTCAAAAGAAAATTCAAGAAAAGATTTTAGATAATGTACCTGTACATAATAATGCTTATGGATTTGTAAAAAATAAATCTATAATTGATAATGCAAGAGTACATTTAAATAAAGAAAAAATTTTAAATATTGATTTAAAAGATTTTTTTCCTTCTATACATAGAGGAAGAGTTTTTTATATATTTAAAAATATATGTAAGTATGATAATAATACATCTTACTGTTTAACAAAATTGACAACATTCAGAAATTCTATACCACAGGGAGCACCTACTAGTCCAGTAATTTCAAATATCGTATCTTTCATGATGGATGTAAGACTTTCTAAATTAGCAGAAAAATTTAATATAGATTATACTAGATATGCAGATGATATTACATTTTCTGGGAAAAAAGAAAATATAAATAAAAGTTTGTTAAAAATAGTATCTAATATTATAGAAGAGTGTGGATTTCACATTAATGAAAACAAAACAAGATTTGCAAGTAATGCTGGAAGGCAAGAAGTTACAGGTTTGATTGTAAATAATGAAGAAATTTCTATACCAAATAATTATTTAAAAAGCATACGACAAGAATTATATTACGTTAAAAAATATGGATTAAAAGAACATAGAGAAAGAGTGGGATTTAAAAATAAATATTATAAAGATCATCTATTAGGTAAAATATTATTTGTAAGACAGATAAATAAAGAAAAAGGAGAAAAATTACTAGATGAGTTTAATTCAATAAAATGGTAGTAAAAATTTAGCAAACTTTTTTATAAAAAGTTTGCTAATAAATTTTTGGTTGCGGGGGTAAGACTCGAACTTACGACCTTTGGGTTATGAGCCCAACGAGCTGCCAACTGCTCCACCCCGCGATATTTAATGCTTAATTATTATACAATATAAATACTATTATGTCAATACTTTTTTATCTTTTTATATTATATTCTAAAATTTATAAATTATTACAAATTTGGAAGAAAAAGAATTTATGAATGTGATTTTTTAATTACAAAATTATTTTGTTTTTTTTTATCTTAACTAACAAATTTTAATAAAAAGTGTGTTATATATAATTAGAGGGATTAAATTATGGAATATATAATAATAGAAAAATTAAAAAAGCTAAGAAAAAGTAAAAAAATTACACAAGAACAGTTAGCTGAAAAATTAGATATAAGCCGCTCGAAAGTTTCAAGCTGGGAAACAAATAGAAGAGATATGAGTATAACAGAAGCAATAAAATTAGCTAATATATATGAAGTAAGCTTGGATAATTTATTTGAAATAAACAATATAACAGAAGAAGAATACATAAAAATATCTGATAAATTTTTAAAAGGTAGAAATATTACTTTAGAAGAGAAAGTTAAAGTTATAGGATTAATTGAAGAGAGCCTCAAGAAAAATAATATTGATGAATTTTATAAGAAATACAAGATGACACAAAATGCGACAAAATAGTTCAAGAAATACTATTTTGTCGCATTTATGGCATTTAAATTTTAGAAGTTAATTGATATAATAAATAAAGTAGTTATACATGGAGGAATACAATAATGGGTGAACATCAAAATAAAATTGGACACTTAAACATGATCGAAGGAATAATTGATAGAATGGGTCATAACTCATTTTCTTTAAAACAGTGGGCAGTGGGAATAATGATTGCTATTTATGCTTTTGCAGGAGAGAATTCTCATAAGGCAGTGATAGTAACAATAATTCCACTAATAGTTTTTTGGATATTAGATTCATATTACTTAATGACTGAGCGCAAATTTAGATGCTTATATGATGAAGTAAGAAAAAAGGAAGAAAAAAACATTGATTTTAATATGAATTATAATTCAATAAAAGTAGGTATGAAGGATGTTAGTAAGTATTGCCTAGTAAAAGTTGCATTTTCAAAAACAATCCTACCATTTTATTTTGTATGTATTATAACTACATTAATAATTTATTTTGTAAAATTTTAGGAGGAAACTATGAAAAGACAAGTGTTTTTTAGTTTTGAATATAAGAAGGATAATTGGAGAGCAGCTCAAGTTAGAAACATGGGAAAAGTATCAGATGATTCGACATTTAGTGATAATGATTGGGAAGAAGTAAAAGAAAAATCCGATTCTAAAATAAAAGAATGGATAGATGAACAATTAGAAAAAAGATCTTGTGTAGTTGTATTAATAGGTGAGACTACATCTACTAGAAAATGGGTTAAATATGAAATTGAAAAAGCATATGAAATGAAAAAAGGAATTGTAGGCATATATATTAATAAATTGGAAGATAAATATAGAAATCAAACAGATAAAGGAAGCAATCCATTCTATTCATTGTTAACAGATGGAGGAGAGAGATTATCAAAATATGTTGAATGTTTTGAATCTAAATATCAGACAAGTAAAAATGTTTATGATGATATTAGTGAACATATAGAAGATTTAATAGAGAATGCTATAGAAAAATCTGGAACATATTAATTAAAAAAAGGCGAGAATTAACTCGCCTTTTTAACTATATATTTAAATCCTGACAATTTTGATATACTTAAGCACAAAATTACTTATCAAGCACTCATAACCCGAAGGTCGATGGTTCGAGTCCATCCTCCGCAACCACAAATTTTATTAGAGTCGCAAGAGATTGTGGACTCTTATTTTTTTGTCCTTAGCGTAATTTTAGCGTAATTGGGGACAGCTTGGGGACACAAACTGCTGAATCCCAGTAGAATAGCTTATAAAACGGATTATGGTTTTAAAAAAGCAATTTTTGTGATTTATTGAAAAAGAGTGAT
>CANPWU010000038.1 GCA_947584805.1 uncultured Clostridia bacterium
TCTTTTAAATTCTATGTTAAAAGTAGTAAAATAAGTACAATAAAAAGTATATTATCTCTAACTCCCTCACTATATAAGAATAATAATAGTACTATGATTAAAATATCGTCTGAATTAAATCCCATTATCTGCTGGCAAGATGTATCTCTTGTAGACTCATTATTTGTGTTAACTTTGTCTTGTTCTCTATTGTTTGTCATTTGCTTTTTTATATTTTTTTTATCTTGCCTATATGAATTGTATATATACCTATTCTGCCATGGTTCAGTATAATAATATGGTCGTCTAAAAAATGGGAAGAAATCCATTATTTCTTTGTTTCACCTCCAGAATCATTAAACATTTCCATAACTTTGCTCATATTAAGCATTTTTATGTACTGATCTACTTTTTCTTTTCTTGTTTCCTTTAAATATGGTTTTAATGACTGTAACAAATTTGCTCTTGGATCATCTTTATTTTGAGACATTTTCTCAATTATATTTTTCATTTTATACATTGTATTTGCATCAAATTGGAAATCAGAATTTTGCTTTTCATTGTTTTTAGAATAATTCTGATTTTGGTTATTACTTGAATTTGAGAAGGAAGATATAGCCTCTTTCATTTCATCTGGAATGTTTCCTTCATCCACCATTTTCTTTACTTTTCCAAAAAGTTCGGACATGTCCTTATCTTGCATAAGTTTATTAATATCAAAATTATCCATAAATTTAACTTTTCCCTTCTTTCATATTTCATTATATGCAGTAAGGATTTTTTTGTGTCAAAAAATTATATTTGTATTGACAGATAAATAATTTGTTGATATAATGTGAACGGTTGTTTTGTATCCTTCTATTTGGGTGCATAAATTAGTAGTTTATTACTATTTTTGTACTCAAACTACTAATAAATGCACCCACTTTCAGTTGGTGTAATACTAAATCAACTAAAAGAAAAATTGAGATTTACCCTAATACCAACGGTAAACCTCAAAAACAAAATTAACCACTGAATAAGAGCGCAAGCTCTTATTCTTCTATTTATATTAATAATATTAACATATTAATATCTTTTTTGCAAGTATATTTTTATATTTTAATTAAATTTATTCTAACACAATCTCATTATCCTTAATATATGCTCTTGTCTTAATTTCATCATCAAATTCTATTTCTTCTTCGTCTTTATTTTCTGTATCTTCATCATCTTCAGTAAAATATCGTGGTCTTTCAATTTCTTTTACTATATCTGCAATTCTAATCTGAGGAGCTGCAATTTCATTTGCAAATATAACTGCTTTTCTATTTCCATTTGCTCCAGCATGTGCTAAGCCTCTGATTGTTCCAAAAACTATTATATTTTCTGCTGCAATAACTTCTGCACCAGCATTTATGTCTCCTATAAGAATTACACTTCCTTCATATTCTATTCTGTTTCCAGATCTTAAAGAACCACTTATAATTTTTGAAACTGTTTCACTTATTTCTCTCTCAAAACCTTTTCGTATTGTGTGAAGTCCTAATCCTTTGCTTTTTTCAACTACTACTTCTTCTTCTGTTTCTTTGCTGTGTTTTCCAAATTCCATTTTAATTTCTCCCTTTCTTTATTTAGTTTTGTGATTCTGTATATGGCCTAGCCGTAATATCTTCTTCAACTTGCGAAACATTCATTCCAAAATATTCTGCAAGAACATCTCTAGCTGGATATGAAGCAATTGATCCTTCTCCATTTTCTATTATACAACTAACTACAATCTCTGGATTTTCATATGGTGCAAATCCCACAAACAATATATTTGTTCCAGTTTGTGTTTCGGCAGTTCCTGTTTTTCCTGCGACTTCAATATTAAAGTTTCTGAATACTGAATATGCTGTTCCTGAAGTTTCTGATGTAACTCCCCTCATTCCCTCTAATATTGCTTTTAAATTTTCTTCTGAAATATCTATATCTGGATTTTGATTTTTTTCTCTTCCAATTCTTTGATCAACACTATTTTGTATTTCTTTTTCATCTACCTCAGTTCCATCTGCTTTTATTATAGTTTTTACAATAGTTGGATTTATCTGTTTACCGCCATTCGCAAGTATTGCTATATATTTTGCCATCTGTATAGGTGTAAAGCTGTGTCCCTCTTGTCCTATTGCAGCAGATAAGGTATAACCTACTGTCCAAGTTTCTCCCGTTCCTCTTGCTTCTAGATTTTCAGGACTTGCGACTAACCCTGCTTGTTCACCTTTAAGTTCTATTCCTGTTTTTTCACTAAGTCCAAATGCTTTTGCATATTTATCTAAATTTTCTATTCCTACTCTATATCCCATTTCATAAAAGAAATAGTTGCAAGATTGCTTAATTGCACTAGTTACATTTAAATAGCCATGTCCTCTATGATGAAGTGCATATATCCAGCATTCTGGTCTATGTCCGCCTTGGATATACTCCTGTATCATTTACTTTTTCTTTAGTTGTAACATTTCCAGTCTGAAGTGCGGTAACTGCTGTTACCATTTTGAATGTAGAACCTGGAGCATAAGTTCCTGCTATTGCTCTATTTATTAATGGTCTTCCTGTATTTGTATTATATGAATTCCATGTATCTGCATCTATTTTTCCTCCTACCCAAGAACCTTGGTCATAACTTGGGTAACTTGCCATTGCAAGAACTTCTCCAGTTTTTGCATTCATTGCAACGATTGCACCCGCTGTTGGGTTTCCTCCATTTTTTATAAAAGCTTTTGGATTTGTTACTGCTGTTTCTAATGACTTTTCTGCAACTGATTGAAGTCCAGCATCAATAGTAAGAACTACACTCGAACCAGAAACTGCATCTTCTGTAATAATCTCATCTACTGTCTCTCCATCAACTGACATATCAATTTGCTTTACTCCGTTTTTTCCTTTTAGATAATTTTCAAATACAAATTCTACTCCATCTTGCCCATAAAGATCATTCATTGTATATCCCGAATTTTTATTTTCTTCATATTGGCTAGATGATATTGATCCTACATATCCAAGCAAGTGTGAAGCAAGTTTTCCGTATGGGTATGATCTTATAGAATTAGTAACTACATCTATTCCTGGATATTTTTCATTTTGTTCATCGAAAATTAATGCACTCGTTCTACTAATATTATTTGATATTGTAAGTGATTTTGCAACTCCATATCCTTCAGAGCTTATCCTATATCTAACTGTGATTATTTTTCTTATATCTCCTATATCTTCTTTTTGTATATCATATTTATCTTTAAATTTATAAAAAATCTCTTCTGGGCTTTCTGTTTTTTCAAACCCATATTTTTCAAGCCATGTATTTTTTCTTTCTTCACTTGAAAAGTCAAATTCAAAAGGATTTATTTTTATTGGAAATGTGTCAATGTAGCTATCTCCATTGCTTTCTAATGTGTTTATGACCTGAAGTATTGTTTCATTTAAAATATCATTTTCAATTTTTGTTTTATACATTTCAAGAGAAAATGTCATTTGAGTTGTTGCTAAAATATTTCCATTTCTATCATAAACAGATCCTCTTGCCGCATATAAAGTACTTTCTCTTGATAATCTATTATTTGATGTTTCTCGATATGTAGATCCATTTATTATTTGAAGGTTAAACAGCTGAAGTAAAAGTACAATTCCGAGCAACATAAACAAAGCCACTTAGAATGTTGTATCTTAATTTTATATTCGGCATTTTTCTTCTTCTATATCGCTCCAAGTTATATTTTCCTTCTTTCTTTAAAAATATCTAGTGAGTATTTGTGTTTTTTTGAATACATCTTCTATTTTATATCCGAAATGTTGCATAGCTGGGTATAAAATTATTGTTAATAATGTGTTATATATTACTTCTATTGTTAATATTTTTATAAATAGCAATATCTCGATATTGGCTGATAGGATTGCTCCTCTATATAGATAGATGAATGTTTCATAAGCTACACTAAATGCTGCAACTAAGATCATTACAGTTATTTTGCTATCTTTTGATAGACTTTTTTCAAGATATCCTCCAAAGAATCCAATCGCTCCAAGAGCAATTGCAGAAATTCCAATTAGATCACTTCCTAAAAAATCTATCCAAAGTCCTATAAATACGCCAAATATAGCTCCAACTTCTTTTCCAGCATATAAACCTATAAAAAGGACAAAGATTATAAATAAATTAGGTTTAACTCCAGCAATTGTAAAGTTACTAAAAAAGTTTAGTTGTAAAAAATATATTATTAAAAAAGCTATACATAAAATTAATATTGTTCCTGATTTTCTCATATATTTTATATCCCCAAATTTGAAATTAATTTGTGATTACTAATACGGTCTCAACACTGCTAAAATCCACTGCTGGTTCTATCCAAGCATATCTATCTATTATATTTAAAGTGTTTTCTACTGATTTTATCTTTCCGAATTACTATTCCCTTAGGATAAATTCCTCCAAGTCCAGAAGTTTCTAGGCTATCTCCTTCTGATATATCCGCATTAGTTGGAATATAAGTAGCTTTTAGCATTCCGCTTTTCTAGACTTCCTTTACAAATTATACTTTCTCCATTATTACTTAAATTTGCAGTTACTGCACTTCCTGAATCTATTATAGTTTGTACTTTTGCAGTAGTTTCTGTAACTGATATTACATGTCCTATAAGTCCTTGATCGCTAATTACAGTCATGTTATTTTCTATTCCTTCTTTTTTTCCTACATTTATTACAAAAGTACTACTGAAATTGCTAATATCTTTACTTATTATATATGCTGGAACAGACTGATAATCTGCATATTTTTCAGTTAGTCCTAAAAATTCTTTCATTGTTTCATTTTCCGCTTTTATTATTTCAAGTTCTCTTAAATCCTGTTCAAGTTCACTTGTTTTTTTTCTTAATTCTTCATTTTCTGCTTTTAAATCATCTATATTTATAAAAAAGCTAGAATTACCTGAAATTTTATTTTTTAAATAAGTGTATCCGTTTTGAACTGGCATAAAAATTGCTGAGAAAACATTTTCTATGTATGACAAGCTTCCAGTTTTTATATTTGATAAAAATACTAATAGTATTAATATAACTACTGTTATTGCTATTCCTATAATTCCAGTCTTCTTTTTATACACTTATTTTAAGCCTCCTAACATTATTTCATTTTTCTCGCATTTATCAATACGTTTTTCAATTTTTCCAAATCTTCTAGAGTTTTTCCTGTTCCTTTAACAACACATTCTAGTGGATTTTCTGCAATGAATACTGGCATTCCAGTTCTCTCACTTACAAGTTTATCTATATTTTCTATTAATGCACCTCCACCAGCTAAAATAATTCCTTTTTCCATTATATCTGATGCAAGTTCTGGTGGAGTTTTTTCTAGAGTTGCCTTTATTACATCTGTTATATCTCTTATTGAATCTTCCATGGCCTCCTCTACTTCGCTTGATGTAATCTCAATATTTTTTGGAAGTCCTGTTCCTAAATCTCTTCCTCGTATTTCCATCTTTTTCTCTGTCATAAGTGGAAGCGCACATCCAATTTGTTTTTTTATTTCTTCTGCTGTTGTTTCTCCAATTGCTGTATTGTATTTTCTTTTTATATAATTTACGATATCTTCGTCTAATTCATCTCCTGCTGTTCTTAATGAATTACTAATAACGATTCCTCCTAGAGATATTACTGCAACTTCTGTTGTTCCCCCACCAATATCAACAATTATATTTCCGTTTGGTTCTGCAACATCAAGTCCAGCTCCAATTGCAGCAGCCATTGGTTCTTCCATCAAATATACTTCTTTTGCTCCTGCATGCATAACAGATTCTTCAACAGCTCTTTCTTCGACTTCCGTAATTCCTGATGGTACACCTACAACAACTCTTGGTTTACCAATATTATATTTTTGTGAAATTTTTTCTATTAAATTTTTAAGCATCAACCTGGTTGCTGTAAAATCTGCAATAACTCCATCTTTTAATGGTTTTACAGCTTTTATAGCTTCTGGGGTACGCCCGTAGCATTTCTTTTGCTTCTTCTCCTGTTGCAACTATATTTCCATTTTTTCTATCTATTGCAACAACAGATGGCTCAACTAAGATGATTCCCTTTCCTTTTAATGTTACAAGAATATTCGCTGTTCCTAAATCTATTCCTATATCTTTTGAACCAAATTTAAAAAAGCTCATGTTTATTCTCTCCTTTATAAAAATTTCATAATACTTTGTGAACCGCTTTAAAGCAATAACTATATGATCAAGAAGATCAATTCCCAGCAGTTCTGCTGAATTTTTAATTCTTCTTGTTATGTTTATATCTTCTTTGCTTGGAGTCGGATCACCACTTGGGTGATTATGTACAATTATTATCTTAGGTGCTTCTGCTTTTACCGCTTCGTATAGCACATCTTTCGGTTCAAGCATTGCAAAGTTTGTCCCTCCAAATGATATATCAATAATCTTTTGTACTGTATTTTTTACATCTAAGAGAATTATTTTTGCAATTTCTCTTTTTTCGTATTTTAGTTCATTCATTAGTAAATCAGCTACATCTTGTGAATTTTTTATTTTAATTTTTTGAATATCTATTGGCATCATTATTCTTCTTGCAATTTCAAATGTTGCAATTATTTGTATTGCTTTTACTTTGCCTATTCCTTTTATTTTGCAAAGTTCTTGTATACTAAGATTTTGTAAAAATCTTAAGTCATTTTCTTTGTTTTGTTTACCTATATTTAAAACTTTTTGTGCAAGTGAAATTGCTGATTCATCTTTGGTACCATTTTTAATTATTATAGCCAATAGTTCAGAATTTGATAACTTTTTTGCACCATATATTTCTAATTTTTCATATGGTCTTTCTGAAATAGGGAGCTCCTTCATTTTTAACTGCATAAAAACACACCTTTCTTTTTGAAATTTGCCCCCATTTATAAACAACGTAGCAAAACGAAGTTTATTTTTTAATTCGTAAAAGAAACGAGTATTGCAAGGCGTGCAAGGTAAATTGCTTGAGATAAGGCTCTTGCCTATCGAAAGTAATTTATCCGAAGCACAACGTAGCAAAACGAAGTTTATTTTACGAATTTTTAGGTTTTGCGATAAATAATAAGCGCAATCGCAATACCTATTATACTTGCAATATTTATCTTAAATTGCATACCAAATGTTAATGTTATAATACTTAAGTCTAATACTATTGGTGATGAAAGTCCAAAGTTTTGCCCATAGCTTAGCCACCACAAAAAGTCGATTTCTGATGCGAATTCTCCTAATAATCCTCCTACAACAATTCCTGCAAGTATGAATAATATAAGTATCCATATATTTTTATCTCTTGTTGCCATATCTTTTGTTCCTCCTAATATTTTTTTCCGTATATATTATATATTGCAAATAAATATTTTTCAAGTAGTTATGTAATAGTTTTAAAAAA
>CANPWU010000039.1 GCA_947584805.1 uncultured Clostridia bacterium
TTTCAGAAACATATGAAACAACATTTCTATTTACAAATTTATCACATAATTCAATTTGGAAATTTTTATTTGCATATATTTCTATATATTTGTTGTCTTCAAAATTTGATTTCTTTGAAATTACTACACTTGTTAAATTTATATTTAAGACATTTGATATTGGAAATCTGTCTGTGTACATGTATATTAATCCTTTTATGTGATTTTTTCCATCTTCTATTGTCTTATCTCCTAAAACTTTAGCATATTGTTTATTTAATACATCACCTCTGTCACAAATAACCTCTTCTTTTTCATTTGTTATCTT
The DNA here is from genome assembly GCA_947584805.1 of uncultured Clostridia bacterium. Lineage (GTDB taxonomy): Bacteria > Bacillota > Clostridia > TANB77 > CAG-508 > JAAWPK01. Next base: position 308 of record CANPWU010000039.1, read on the forward strand.
AATATCTGGTAAAGTTATATAATCATATTCACTTATATCTTTCTCAGATTCCAGATCTACTACCATATATAAATTCATTTCATCCATCAGTATGTAATCTACTTTTATTTTATAGCCATCATCTAAATCTATATAATCCATATCAACTTGCTGATACCATTCCATATGTTCTATTGCCATAAGTATTCCATCATTATCTACTCCTACACTGCTTGTATCAAATAATCCCATAATATATTTGATAATACTTGCAGCAATTACTGTTGTTGCTATTACACAAAGGATTATCATGAATATTGTAGCAGGTTTTATGGTTCTCTTTAATTTTAGTCTTCCTCTACTTAAAATTGATTTTATTGTATTTTCTTTCATATTAAGTTTCTTAGAAATTTCTTTTGTTGTCATGTGCTCTTCATATTGCATTTGAAAAATTTTCTTTTCTCTTTCACTTAATCCTTTTATTAAGTTTTCGAAATTAATCTTTTCTTCTGCATTATCTATTACATAGAGATTTTTATATTCGTCTTCATCTGCCGAAACTTCTTGTCTTTTAGCAATTGTCTTATTTAATTTTTTACATCTATTTATCAAGATTGTTCCTATCCAGTTTTTAAATTTTTTATTATCTTTCAATTGGTTTATATTAAAATATGCTGTAGCAAAAGTTAATTGTACTGCATCTTTAATATCTTCTTCATTCTTTAAATAACTTCTTGCAATTCTTGATAAATCTCCTTCATAAATTTTTATTAGTTCTTCATAAGCTTGTGCGTCGCCTTCTTTTGTTTTCTTGACTAGATCTTCGGTTTCTATTTTAATCACCTTTCCCATTTTTTACCATATTATATTACTATTTTTAATATTTTTCAATCTTAAGTTCTGATCTTTTTTCTATTTGATTTTACTCTTAACTATAAAATTTGTGACATGATAAAAATGTCATTTTTAAAAAATTTGTAAAATTTTGTCTAGACTTTTTAAATATATGTTGATATAATTAGAATTAGTATTTTATTTTGAAAGGAATTATATTAATATGAGAAACAGAAGTAGACGGTTATAGAGGTAAAAAAAGATTAAATTACAAGAAATTTATTTTAGCTTTATTGTTAGTTATTGCTTTATTTTCAGCAATAGGTGTTGGAATTAAGTTTGGAATTGACTTTGCTATTAACAAATATGAAGAATCCTCTCATTCGTCCGATTCTGATTCTCCTCAAGTAGTTATTCCTGATGATATTACAATAAATATGGTTGCAATAGGCGATGTTATGTGTCATACTACAAATTTTAATGCAGCTTATGTTAAAGAAACTAAAACTTATGATTTTACACCTGTATTTGCAAATGTAGCTAAATATATAACAAAAGCTGATATTGCTATTCGGAAATTTGGAAACAACTTTTGCGGGTAGCGATAGAGGATACACTGGTTATCCTACTTTTAATTCTCCTTCTGCTTTGGGAGAAGCTCTTAAAAATATTGGTATTGATGTTCTTTCAACAGCAAATAATCATAGTTTGGATAAGGGATATTCTGGCGTAGAAAGTACTTTAAATGAACTTGATAGAATTGGAATTTCTCATACTGGAACTGCTAGAAGCGAAGAAGAACGCGATACTGTTTTGGTTAAAGAAGTAAATGGTATAAAAATTGCATTTCTTGCATTTACTTATGGAACAAATGGAATTCCTGTTCCTTCTGGTAAACCATATGCAGTTAATTTAATTGATAAAGAATTTATATTAAATCAAATTAATCTTGCAAAAGAGCAAGATGTAGATATAATTTGTGCTAGTATGCATTGGGGTGTTGAGTATGCGCAAAAGCAAAATTCTGAACAAGAAGATTTAGCTGATTATTTATTTAAAAACGGTGTAGATATAATTATTGGAAATCACGCTCATGTTATAGAACCTATGGAGAAGAAAACAATTACTTTAGAAGATGGAACTGAAAAAGAGGTTTTTGTTGTTTATGCTTTAGGAAATTTTGTTTCTGGACAGACTTTTGATCATACGAGAAGTACTGCAATTCTTGATATGCAAATTAGAAAAAGTGGTGAAACAGGAAAGATTTCGATTGATACTGTAGATTATGTTCCTGTTTATTGCAACGATAGAAGCGGAAAAGCTAATAGATATGAACTTGTTGATGTTAGAACTGCGATTTCAGAATATGAAAATGGAAATCCTAATAATATAAGTGCAAGTCTTTATAATACATTAAAATCCGAACTTAAAAATACTGAAAGTGTTTTAGGGGCTCCTATAACAAATAAAAATGTAGAATCACCAGAAAATCTTTCTAATGATGAAACTGTTTCACAAGAAAATTAGTTATTTTGTATATTATAAATGTAAAAGAGGTAATGTTTTATGATAGGAAATATTCTTGCGAAAGCAAGACAGGATAAAGGTTTTTCTAAAACCGAGCTTTCGAATATGACTAATATTAATATTGGACATTTAACACATATAGAAAAGGGTGAAAGGAATCCTAGTCACAAAGCTCTTAAATCAATTTGTAAGGCTTTAAATATTCCATATGAACCATTGATGTTTACTTACGATAAAGAAGTCTCAGAAGAGCAATTATCTTATAATATTACTGATTGTATTTCTTATAATAAAATTTTAGCGGTTGATAAAATTGGCGGTTTTATAGATTGCCCTCCAAATTTTCCTGGTGCTGCTTTTGCTCTTAAAGTTCCTGATAATTCTATGGAACCTTCTTTTGTGAAAGGTAGCTATGTTTTTGTTGAGTTGAATTCGCCTTTAAATTCTAAAGATTATGGAATTTTTTATTATAATAATTCTATCGTAATTAGAAAATTTTTCTCGAAAAATGGAAAAATTTCTTTAAAAGCTAATAATAAGAATTTCCCTGAAATAAAAGTATCTAGCTCAGATAATTTTTATATTATTGGAAAAGTTTTTAAAAATAAATAGTTTTTTTGTAAAAAAAGCTTGAATTATATTTTATTTAATATTATAATATATACATCAAAAGATAAAAAATCAAGGAGATTTATATGGAATTAACAAAAAATATTTTCTTTAATACAGATAAATTAGTAGCAAATTCAACAGTTAAGATATCTTATTCCGGAAAATTATTCCAGGAAAATGCTGAGGAAGTATTTATCCATTATGGTTTTGGAAAAGAATGGAATAATGTTGCTGATGTTGCTATGGAGAAGACAGAACTTGGCTTTCAAGCTGAGATTAATTTAGATGACTCTGATTCTTTTAATTTTTGTTTTAATGATGGAAAAGATAATTGGGATAATAACGATAATCAAAATTATTCTTTTGCTATAGAAGAGCTTCCTACAGCTTTAGTTTTACAAGAGAATTTAGACTTAGATCCAAAGCCTGGTTTAAGAAGAGCATATATTTGGAGCAAGAAAATTAGGCTTGCTGTTTATAAAATTATTACTTATTTACCAAAACTTATTTCTGGAAATTATAAACGTAAAATTCATAATGAAGAAGAATAAAATTTATTTATTCATTTCTAATTTACTTTTCAATGGGTTGTGTTATGGCATAGCCCATTTTTTTAAGGGCTTGAGGAATTATTTTCCCAAGCCCTTTTTATTAAGTAATTTTTATTTTTATTATTCTTCTATTTTCTTTCCGATGTAATATTTATCCTATCCAGCCACCATCAACTGTTATTACTTGTCCTGTTATATACTCGTTTTGTGTTAGCATATATGCAAGATTTGCAACATCTTCTGGCGTGCCAATTCTGTTTAATGGTATTTCTTTTTCTAATTCTTTTATTTCTTCTTCTAATAAGTTGCTATTCATGTCTGTATCTATACATCCTGGGGCTATTGCATTCACCCTTATATTAGAAGGTCCGTACTTCTTTTGCGAGGGCTTTCGTGAGTCCTATAATTCCTGCTTTTGATGCAGAATAATGTACTTCGCAAGATCCTCCTGTAATTCCCCAAACTGATGAAATGTTTATAATGCATCCTGATTTTTCATGTATCATTGATTTTATTGTTTCTTGTGTAACATAAAAAACTGATTTTAAATTTACATTTATCATAGTATCGATATCTTCGTCTGTCAAGTCTGTAAATAGCTTTTCTTGTGCTATTCCAGCATTGTTTATTAGTATGTCGACTTTCCCATACTTTTTTAAAATATAATTTGCCATTTGCTGTACTTCTGCTCTTTTTGATACATCTGCTTTATATATATCAATATCAATTCCTTGTTTTTTTAATTCTTCTTGCAATTCTTTTGCTTTTTGCTCTGATTTATTATAATTTGCAATTACTTTTATATTTTCTTTTGCAAGTTTTATTGCACAGGCTCTTCCTATTCCTCTTGATGCTCCTGTAATTAATGCTATTTTTTGCATTTACTTTTCTCTCCCTTTATATTTATTTTCCTAATTCTTCTCCTGCTTGTTTTATTCCTTTATCTATGTCTTGAATTTGTGTATTTCCTTCTTTAATTTCATTTTCTAATACTGTTTGTACATATTTTTTCTGTTCTTCAAGCGATAAGCCGTATTCTAATTCTTGTCTAAATTTTTGAGATTGTTTCTCTAATGTAACTTCTTCTTGTGTCAATTCCGTTGTTTCTGGCAATAATTTTTCTTGTTTTTTAGTTCTTCGTTCTTCTCTTTTTGCTTCTCTTCTTTGCTTTTTATTATAGTTTATTGATAGTTGTCCATTTTCTCCTTTTTCAATTGTATATCCTTTTCTTGAAAGTAATCCTCTTTTGGTAAATACCATTGGGAAAAGTTTTTTAAATTCTGGATCATCAAAGTCAATTGCTTTTTCAGATTTTTGAAATTTCATATTATACATTTCTGCTTGACTTTTTAAATCTGTATTGCCAAAAGCTAATTTTGGTAAAATTAAATGGCTCTTCTTTAAAAAGTTTTCTTGATAATTTTCTAAATAACCTTGTTCACTTAACTTTTGAAAAGTTTTTCTTATTATTCCATGACTGTCTGTTTCTATTGTCATAGGTTTTCCGTTTTTTCCCAACCTATCAAATTTTGTTAATCCTACTAATGCTTGCAATTGTAAAAATGCAATTTTTTCTCTTTTATCCATTCCTCTTAGTTCAGAAAATATATCTGGTCTAACCACATCTTGATATATTTTTACGTTATTTCCATGTTTTCTTCCTACAAATGCTAAATCTTTAAAATCTGTATAATATATATTATTTGCTAATTTATTTCCTGCATATAGTGCTAAAGCACCTGCTGGAATTAAAAGAGGTGGGAATAACGTTGCGCTAACTCCTAGTACTGCTGAAGATCCTAAAAGAAGTGCAGAGTTTCCTATAATCTTCCCTGTTTTGGTAACTGCTCTTTTTATTTTTGCAGGTAATGTATTTTTATATACAGTTGGTAAATTATTGTTTTCCATATTTCTCCTTTGTTTTTGATTTATATGTTTTTTATGTAATTATAATAGCAAATTTGGATTTTATTTTCAAGCTTTTTACAAAAAAATAAGGGTAGATTTTCTCTACCCCTGTTTTCTGTTTAATCTTGATTATTATATATTTCTATCTTTTCTTCAAGTTCTTTAAATTTTTCATCCATAACCCTGTCATCTATAATAGTCATCTCTTGTTCTCTATTCCATATTTCTCTTGTATTTCCTTTTAAATCTTGTAAATAAATTCTTTCGATATTCTCGAGTTCTTCTTTGTCAAAAGAAACTGGCCATCTTGTTAGTTTAGCAGTCCCATGAGCAAGAAAATCATATTTCCCGCAAATTTCAATATATATCTCTTTTTTATCTGTATTGCTTTGTATTTTATTTTTTTCCTTTACAAATATACCCACATTATTAGAATTTGAAGTCAAATTAAATTGTATATATTCTCCAGAAGATGAAATATGTTTACTTGCATTTAGATTTACATTATCTACATTTAAATAAAATTCATGATATACTAAAAATAGGAAAATTACAAATATTACAGCAATTGTAGTCATGACAGCAATATATATTGTTTCAATTTTCTTTCTTTTATACTTCTTCAAGTAATCTATTTGTTTATCTAGATTTTCTACTATTTCTATATTTGAATCTTGATTCATATTTTTAAAAATTTCTTTACATTTTTCACAGGTTTTCAAATGTTCTTCTACTAATTTATTAGTTGCTTCACTTGATATTTTATCACTATAACTTGGTAATAAATCTTGAATTACATCACAATTAACTTGTTTCATATTAATTTTTCCTCCTTTAATTTTTGCTTTCCTCTAAAGAAAGTAACTCTTGCCCAATTCTCTGATTTTTTTAATATTTTTCCTATTTCTTTAAAAGTTAAATCACCTGTTAACCTTAAATACATTACTTCTCTAGTATTTGCATCTAATTTCTGAAGCGTTTCATATAGTTTTAGTTTATTATCATTTGTAATGCATTCTTCTTCTACTTCTTTTTTATCTGCAAGTTCAATTTCTTCAATAGATATTGTATTATTTAGGTTATTTTTTCTTGTTTTTTTATACAATATCTTTTTGGCAATTGAGCAAAGCCATGTAGATATTTCAGAATCCCCTCGAAATTTATCTATTTGATCTATTGCTACAACGAATGTGTCTTGCATAATTTCTTCAGCTAAATCTTTATTTTGTGTAATAAAAAAGATATAGTTTTTTATTAAATTAGCATGCTTTTTATAAACTTCTTCTATATTTTCCATTATTTTTTCCTTCTATAAGTATAGTGTAAATTTTTTATAGTTTCGTTACAGTATTTTATAAAATAATTTTCATAAAACGTAAAAGACTTTATTTCTTGTTTTTGCTAAATTTCTAAATGAAAAAAGCCGAAAATTAAGATTTCACATCAAAACTTTCGACCTTCTATGGAGCCACTTATCCGAATCGAACGGATGACCCACGCATTACAAGTGCGTTGCTCTACCATCTGAGCTAAAGTGGCATTG
>CANPWU010000040.1 GCA_947584805.1 uncultured Clostridia bacterium
CTTTACATACCTATCTACAATATATTATACACGATTTCTTTTCATTTTGCAAATTTTTTTGCAAAATTTGTTAAAAAAAGTTGTTTTTCTGTATTTTATATAAAAAAGTAAAGATATTTATTTAAAAGAGCTGCGCAGTGAAAAGTGGCGTAGGCCACCAACCGAAGCGAAGCGAAGGGCGAATGGCACAGCCTTCTTTTTCTTTTAATGGAGGCTGTGCCAGTAAAGCTCTTGAAAATAAATATCTTTACTTTTTTTTATTATTTTTATTTATTTCTATATTATATACTATCATAAATAATTTTTCTTATGCTTCTTTTTTATCATATCCCACATATATATCAGAAATTTCATGTATTCCTGATGTGTTTATTATTTTATCATGATAGCTTAGTATACCATTTAAGTCTTTGTTAAATTCTGATACGTCATAACAATTAATTATTTTTATTTCTTTTGATTTCAGTTTTTTCTCTGATTTTTTTATCCAACGATCTATATTTTTATTTATACATTCTATTCTTTCTTTTGTTCCTTCTATTAATACTATTATTTTATTATTTTCTTTTGTAATCTTTTCCATGTATTCTTTTATATTTCCGTATTTTATAATTTTTTTACTTTCCCATCCTATTTTCATTATTTCTTCTTTTTTTCTATCGCTTATCTTAAGTCTTGTTAAAAGTTCTTGCATATTATATGATATATTTTTTTCTAAAATTGTATTTAGGTGTTCTCCTTTTTCTATTGTGTTTTCAATATAAGGAAGCAACATTGCTGTCAAATGCCAGTCACTAACATATATGCCACAAATTTTTTGATAATTTTTTTCCATCGTTTACCCACCTTTTCAACTTTTGTTTACTTACAAATTTTACCATTTAATTTTCTTCAAGTCAAGCGATTTTCCTATAATTCATGCTACTTTATTCGACATTATAAGTTTGTTTTTCCTTTTTTATTCTGTTTTGGTTATTCGTTTTGTTTTTTTCCTAAAAAATAAATTTATGTTTTTAATGTATATTTTTACTTGTTTTGTTAATACTTAAAATGTAATTAAAAAATTTTACATAGGAGGAAATTAAAAATAATGAAATTTTTAAAACGCTTTTTAATATTAATTATATTATTTATAGCTTATCTTTTTATTTGTGCAAATTCTTATGCAAATACTGTTTCAAAGGATTTATCTGATAGTGTTTTTAGGCTTCATATTCTTGCAAACAGCGATTCAGAAGAAGACCAAAATTTAAAGCTTTTAGTTCGTGATAATGTTTTAAAATATATGAAAGAGATTTCAAATGGGGTTAATTCTAAAGAGGATGTAGAGGTTCTAATGAAAGAACATTTGGATGATTTCTATGATATTGCAAGGAAAACTATTTTAGAAAATGGTTATGATTATGATGTTAAATTAGAAATTGGTAAATTCGATTTTCCTACAAAAGTTTACGGAGATATTGCTTTGCCAGCCGGAATGTATGATGCTTTAAGAATAGAAATTGGTGAAGCTAAAGGGCATAATTGGTGGTGCGTAATGTTTCCTACTCTTTGTTTCGTAGATGTTAGTTCTGGAAGTTTAGATAATGAATCTAAAGAAGTTTTAGAGAGTAGTTTAGATGATGAAGAATATGACTTAGTAACTGAAGATAATTTTATGGTTAGTCTTAAGTTTAAAATTGTTGAATTTTTTGAAGATATCAAAATTAATTTAGCAAGTAAATAAGATCTTATATGAAATTATTGCATTTAAATCATCATAGAATGTGGGAGAATATGTTAGCTTCTATTTATTCTCCCACTTTTTTCGTATATCACAAATTAATATAAATTACTGCTATTTTTCTAAGGTAACTTTATATATTTTTAAATTGTCAAATGTTTTTATTTCTTCAAATTTTACTTTTTTATTATAATTTTCTTCTATAAATATGGCTATTTTTTCTTTATAGTTTTCATATTTTATTCCTTGTCTACGCCAAGTTACATCTCCGTCTATTAAATAAACATTGTCTTTTAAAAGGTCTAACATATTACCTTCTAAATTATATCTATTTTTAAAATCATAATAATTTTGTGTGTACATATCCCACCCACCTATTATTCTTAGGTTTGAGAATGAATTTTTGGGTGGCATCTGATATACTGTGTATGCTAGATATCTATCTTGTAGTGATGGTACAGTACATAAATATGCATTTTGTTTATGTTGGTTTGTATAGTTTATTAATTCCTGATAATTACTATAATCTTTTAAATTATATCCGTTTTTATAACCGATTCCAACTGAAAAACATATTGCAATTATTATTACGCTTAAAAATAATAGTTTAATAAAATTTTTATTTTCTATCTTTTTTAATTCGTTTTGATTTTTATTTGAAATTCTTAAGTTATATATTATTAGAGCTGTCCCTAAAATATACGCTGGAATTATCACTCTTAAAACATATCTGTCCATTATGTTAAATAAGAGATCTATTGCTATTGTTAATACAAATATACATATGTTTTTTTTCATACATTTTTCATTTAATAAACTATAAATAAAAATAGATGTTAATAAAATAAATGCATATAAATTATTTATAATAATATTTGATATAAATGATTTTAATATTGCTAGAATATTAAAGTCTTTTTGTACATCTTTTTCTATTGCATAATCATAAATTTTTTGTATATTTTCTTTGCAATATTTGTTTTCATCTCCAAAATCATATGTGTAAAATATAGAATAGTCGTTTTTACTCCAACCAATCTCATCAAATATTTCTTTGTTGTTATAATAAGATACAGATGAAAGGTCATGCAAATATGTCCTCATTTTATTGTATTCTGTATGGTTCTTGTATACAGGATTTGAATTATAATAAACGTTGTGTGATAATATTATTGCAAGTGTAATAAGTATATAGCATATATAATATTTAGTAAGCTTTATTATATTTTCTTTTGAGCTTTTCTTTTGTAAGAATTTGATAAGGTAGTATAAATAATAAACTACCATATATGGTAATATAATATATAAAGATTTATTCCTTAGCATAATTCCAAGGGCATATAATATTAATATGCTAATTTTATAAAATTTAGATTTTTGTTCTTGTGTTTCTAATAAATCTATTAATAAAATAAAGGAGGTTAATATTAATAAACCTGCAACTGATGTGTACTGAATTAGCATTAATAGAGTTGTATAAAATAGACTCGCAAAAGCGGTATATAATATTAAATATAGAACCGAATCATGCTTTTTATATATAGTATATCCAATTAATGTAAAGCAGATAAATTGCATGGTTAACAAAAATATACTGTGCCAGTTTATAATCGGAGCGATTCTATATAATACACCAATAACTAAGCAAAGAAGTGGATGTATATAAATTCCATGTATATTGTAGGTTCCATCTAATCCTGAATATAAATTATATATATAAAAATCGTCTACTTCTTCGTATGTAATTGTAAAGAATATATTGCAAATAAGAAATATTAAAATATTTATTAATATTATTATTCTAAGTTTTTTGTTGCTTTGTCTGTTGTTCTTTTGTAGCATTTTAATCCTCCGATTATTTTTTAACTTATTAATATATCATGTTTTTTAAAATATATCACAAGTTATAATAAATTACTACTATTTTTCTGATTTTTTTAATATTCTTAATGCGTTTAGGCATGCAATTATTGTTACTCCTACATCTGCAAATACTGCTTCCCACATCGTGCTAATTCCAACCCCACTTAGTGATAAAACTATTAATTTTACAGAGATTGCAAATATTATATTTTCTTTTACTATTCGCATTGTTTTTTTAGCTATTTTTACGCATTTTGCAATTTTTGATGGTTCATCTGTCATTATTACAGCATCTGCTATTTCTATTGCAGCATCTGTACCGTTCTTTGCCCATTGCAATTCCTACATCTGCTACTGCAATAACTGGACTGTCATTTATGCCATCTCCTACAAATGCTACTCCTTTCTTATTTTCATTATATTTAATGATTTCTTCTAGTTTTTCTACTTTTCCATCTGGTAAGAGTTCACTATACACCGCTTTAAGTTCTAGCTTTTTTGCTACATCTTGAGCGATTTCTTTTTTGTCTCCTGTAAGCATTATTGTTTGTGTAATTCCTATTTTGTTCAAAGCTTCTATTGCCTGTTTTGAATCTGTTTTTATCTTATCAGAGATTAGAATATATCCTTTGTATTCTTTGTCTATTGCTACATATATTATAGTTCCAACTTCTTGGGATTTTTCGAAATCAATTTTGTTTTCTAGCATTAGTTTTTCGTTTCCGACTAAAATTTCTTTTTCTTCTATTTTCGCTTTAATTCCTTCTCCTGCAATTTCTTGTATGTCTTTTATTTTTTCTTTTTCTATTTCTTTTGAATATGCTTTTTTTACTGAATCTGCAATTGGATGATTTGAATAATTCTCAGCATATGCAACAATTTTTAAAAGTTCTTCTTCTGATATGTTTTTGCCTTCTATTTTTTGTATTTCAAAAACTCCCTCTGTAAGTGTTCCTGTTTTATCAAAAACTACAGTTCCTAAATTTGCAAGTTTTTCTATATAGTTGCTTCCTTTAATTAATATTCCTGATTTTGATGCTGCCCCAATTCCTGCGAAGAAGCTTAATGGTATTGATATTACTAATGCGCATGGACATGATACAACTAGAAATGATAGGGCTCTATATAGCCAAGTTTGAAATGGTCCATATCCTAGTAAAAATGTTGGTAATGTTGCTAAACATATTGCGATAGCTACTACTATTGGTGTATAGAATTTTGCAAATTTGGTTATAAATTTTTCTGATTTAGATTTTTTCTGGCTTGCGTTTTCTACTAGGTCTAGAATTTTACAAACTGTGGATTCTCCAAATTCTTTTGTAACTTCTATTTCAAGTACACTGTTTTTATTTATGCATCCACTTAGTATTTCATCATTTTCTCTAACTTCTTTTGGTACGGATTCTCCGAGTTAAAGCTGACATATCAATCATTGAAGTTCCTTTTTTTATTATTCCATCTAATGGTATTTTTTCTCCTGGTTTTACAATTATCATTTCATTTATTTTTACTTCGCTTGGATTTACTTTTAAAGTTTCTTCATTTCTTATAACATTTGCATAATCTGGTCTAATATTCATTAATTCTGTAATCGATTTTTTTGATTTTTCTACTGCGTAATCTGCAAAGAATTCTCCTAGCTGATAAAAAAGCATAACTGTTACAGCTTCAGGATATTCATGAATTGCAAATGCTCCTAAAGTTGCTATTGTCATTAAAAAATTCTCGTCAAAAACTTTACCTTTTAATATATTTTCTAGTGCTTCTTTTATTACTTCAAATCCTACTATTAAGTAGCTTATGCCATATAGTAGTAACGTAATTTTTTCATTTGGGATTGGTAATAGCAAAGCTATTATAAATATAATTAATGCTATTATAATTTTTATTATTTTGCTTTTCATTTTAAAATCATTTCCTTCCAAAGTATTTTAAGTAATTTTTGTGTTGTGCATTATTGTCTGCATTTTGTGCACATTATTATATTTTAGTTTTTAAATTTATGTAATTAATAATTGTTTTATATTTTATTCTATTGTGTTTTGTGATTTATGTGCTCGATTCCCACTTCAAATACTTCTTTTACGTGATCATCATCAAGCGCATAAAATACTTCTTTTCCGAACTTTTCTACATTTTACAAACCCACATCTTCTAAGCGTACCTAATTGATGTGATATTGACGATTTTGTCATGCTTAGAACATTTGCTATGTCGCATACGCACATTTCATTCTGGTCTAATGCGAAAAGAATTTTTACTCTTGTTGTATCACCTAATATTTTGAAAAACTCTGCTAAATTTAAGAATAATTCTTCCTTTGGCATTTTCTTTAATGTATTTTCTACCATCTCTTTATGTATTATATTACAATCACATATAAATTCATTCTTTGACATATATTTCCTCCGTTATTTATAATTATTTATTTTGTGTTAAAGTTTGTTTTGATATAATTGTTTCAAGCTATTTTTGGATTTAAAGTTGAACGTTCATTCAACTTTAAATATATTATAGTTGAATGTATATTCATTTGTCAAGGGATTTTAAAAAAATTTTAAAAAAGTATTGATTTTTTTGAAAAAATATACTATAATATATAAACGGTTGGTATAACGGGGTGTAGCGCAGTTGGTAGCGCACGTGGTTTGGGACCATGGGGTCGCAGGTTCGAATCCTGTCGCCCCGACCAAAAAAGCTGGGTTTGAATAAAACCCAGCAATTTTTTTATTTAATAATCTTAATTTTAAAACATTTTATAATTTGATAATTACATTACTTAATTAATATCTTGCATTGTATTCCTGAATCCAATAATTTTGAGAACTTTATTCCATCTTGTTTTGTTCCTACAATACTTCCATAATGTATAGGCACTGCTATTTTAGGTTTTATCTCATTTATTAAATCTGCCGCTTCTTTAAAATCCATCGTATAAGTTCCTCCTACTGGAACAAATGCAACATCACACTTTACTTTTCTATTTTCCTCTGTTATATCTGTATCTCCTGCAATATAATATCTGTTTCCTTTTAGTTCTATTATATAGCCTACCCAACCATTTTCTTTTGGATGAAATTTTTTATTGGTATTATAAGCTGGTATCGTCTCAAAATTTATACCTTTAACATTATATCTATTATTAGGTTCGACCAAAATTACATTATCTTCTTTTATTCCACTTTCTAATAGTTTAGTTGAAGCATCATAAGGTGTAATTATTGTAGTTTCGTTATTTTTTACTTTATTTATATCTTCTTCAGAATAATGGTCATAATGACTGTGTGTTATAAATATTATATCTGCATCATTATAATTATTTTCTATTTTAAATGGATCTATATAAATTACCTTTTCTTTATTTATTTTTATACTACTATGGCATAAAACTTCAATATTTTCTAACATATTTTCCTCCTAACTGATCACTGAAAATACCTTTC
>CANPWU010000041.1 GCA_947584805.1 uncultured Clostridia bacterium
TACAGAAAATATAAATCAAATAAAGATATATCCAGTTTCAGAAGAAGTAGAAAAAGAGCCAGATGGAATAATTCTTGAATATTTAGCAAAAAATTCCATCATAGCTTTTGATGAAATTAACAAAATAGAATTAAGAGTAAAAAGTATTTTAGAAGATAATGTACTTCTAATAAAAAACTTAATTGAAAAAGAGAAAAAAGTTCCATATATGTTAGAACATATGCATAATATGGAACAAGTTTTAAAAAATGCAAAAGATTATCAAATAGTTAACTTGGAATCACAAGACTTAGTTTCAGATAAAAAGAATGTTATAATATTAAAACATGAAGAAGTAAAAGAAATAGAGCAAAAGTTTTATGAGATTACAAAACAAGAAAAAGAAAACAAAACATATAGACCTAAAAGACGTTCTTCAGAATTTAGAGAAGCAGAGAAAATAACATTTTCTGATTTAAAAATAGGTGATTATGTTGTACACAAAAATCACGGTATAGGTCAATATATAGGAGTAAACACAATAAAAGCAGATGGAATTATAAAAGATTACATCAAGATAAAATATTCAGGAGACGATGTCTTATATATTCCTACAAATTCATTAGATAATGTTAGAAAATACGTGGGCGGTGGAGAAAAAGCACCAAAAATAAATAAACTTGGCAGTAAAGAATGGGAAAACACTAAAAATAAAGTAAAATCAAACTTAAGAGAAGTTGCAAGAAACCTAGTAGAACTATATGCCAAAAGGAATCAAGTCAAAGGATATGCATTTTCAAAAGATACACCATGGCAAAAAGAGTTTGAAGATACATTCCCTTATGAAGAAACAGAAGATCAATTAAGATGCATACAAGAAGTAAAGCAAGACATGGAAAAACAAAAGCCAATGGATAGATTACTTTGCCGGGGATGTTGGATATGGAAAGACAGAAGTTGCAATGAGAGCAGCTTTTAAAGCATGCATGGACGGAAAACAAGTCGCATATCTTGTTCCAACAACAATACTTGCGAACCAACAATATGAATCATTTAAAGAAAGAATGGCTAAGTTTGCAGTAAAAGTTGAACTTTTAAATAGATTTAGAACTAAAAAAGAACAAACAGAAATTATAAGAAAACTAAAACTTGGAGAAATAGATATAGTAATTCGGAACACATAGACTTTTAAGCAAAGACGTTGAATTCAAAGATTTAGGATTTTTGATAATAGATGAAGAGCATAGGTTTGGAGTTAAAGATAAAGAAAAAATAAAAGAGATGAAGACAAACGTTGATGTTTTAACAATGACAGCAACACCGATACCAAGAACATTACATATGTCAATTGTTGGAGTTAGAGATATGTCTGTAATATATGAACCACCACAAGACAGAAAACCTGTAATGACATATGTCCTAGAATATGATAAAGAAGTAATAAGAGAAGCAATAACAAAAGAATTAGAAAGAAAAGGACAGGTATTTTATTTATACAATAATGTAGAAAACATAGAAAAAAAGAAAGAAGAAATACAAGAACTAGTACCTGATGCAAGAATTGCATTTGCGCATGGAAAAATGAATGGCGAAGAACTAGAAGACATTATGATGGACTTTATTCAAAAGAAAATAGATGTTATAGTGTGTACAACAATACTTGAATCTGGAATAGACATACCAAATGCTAACACAATAATTATAGAAAATGCAGATAGGCTGGGATTAGCACAGCTATATCAAATCAGAGGAAGAGTAGGAAGAAGCAATAGAGAAGGTTATGCATATATAACATATAAAAGAGATAAGCTTTTGTCAGAAGTTGCAGATAAAAGGTTAAAAGCAATAAAAGACTTTACAGAATTCGGATCAGGATTTAAAATCGCACTTCGTGACCTAGAAATTAGAGGAGCCGGAAGTATTGTTGGAGAATTCCAACATGGGCATATGGAACAAGTTGGTTACGATATGTATTGTAAGCTTTTAGACGAAGTTATGAAAGAAATGAAAGGCATTACTGTAACAAATGATGATGAACAAGAAGAAATACAAATAGATATTGATGTTTCAAGCTACATACCAGAAGACTATATTGAAAGTAGTGATATAAAGATTGGTATATATCAAGATATTGCACTTTGCAAAAATGAAGAAGAAATCCTTGATATAACTGATGAAATAATTGATAGATTTGGTTCTATGCCAAAAGAAGTAGAAAACTTACTTGAAATTGCAAGAATAAAAAATATGTGTAAAGAAAAGGGAATAAACAAAATAGTTCAAAGAGGACAAAATTTAATTTTTTATTTTTCAGAAAATAAATTTGATCCAAGCTGTGTAAGTAAACTTATTGGCATATTCAAAAACCAAGTAAAGTTTTCTCCATCTGCTTTGCCATATATTACATACAAATTTGACCAAAATAAGTCAATAATAAAGGTAGTAAAGGAATTTTTAAAGGAGATTTAAAATGCAAGTAATAACAAGTAAAGATAATGAAATTATAAAGAATATAAGAAAATTAAAAGAGAAAAAGTATAGAGACCAGACAGGCACATACTTAATTGAAGGCACAAAATTAATTAAAGAAGCAATAGAAGAAAATGTAAAAATTAAACAAATAGTAGTATGTGAAGATTGCTTAAAAGATGATAGCTGCGTAGAACAAAAACTTTTATATCAAGTTGCAAAGTATGACTGCATATATGTTTCTAGTAAAATTTTTGGACTTTTAACAGATGTAGTAAATCCTCAAGGAATGCTTGCAATAATTGAAAAACAAAATAGTGAAGAAGAAATAAAATACACAGAAGATATAATAATTGTTCTAGATGGAATTCAAGATCCAGGAAATCTTGGAACTATATTAAGAACAGTTGATAGCGTGGGACTAAGTCAAATTATATTATCAAAGACAAGCGTAGATGCATATAATCCAAAAGTTGTTCGCTCTACTATGGGAGCAATTTTTAGAGTAAAAATAATAGAATCAGAAGACCTAGTTGCAACACTAAAAAATATGAAAAAACATAAATATAAAGTTGTTGCAACATCACCATCAGGAACAGAAAATATATATGAAATGGATTACAATAAAAAAGTAATAGTGATCGGAAATGAATCTAAAGGAGTATCACAGGAGATATTAGATGTATCAGACTCTAAAGTAAAGATACCAATGCTTGGCAAAACAGAGAGCCTAAATGCAGGAATTGCAACAGGAGTAATACTTTATGAATATGTAAGAAGAAAAGTAAACAAATAGCATAAATTACTTAAATAACTTAGGCTAATTAATAAAATATTTTATTCATCAATTGACATAGTTTTACTTGCTTTTTTTTGTACTACATTATATAATACAAAAGTAGATTAAATTTGACAATTAGAAAGGAACAGTAGAAAAATGCAATATGAAGATATAGAAAATAAAATAGACTATGTTTTTCAAAATAAAGAACTACTTAAAACAGCATTAACACATACATCATATGCTAATATGCATTCAGTAGAAAGTAATGAGAAATTAGAGTATTTAGGCGATAGCATACTAGAATTTATAACAAGTAAGTATTTATATAATAATTATACAAAATTAAATGAAGGAGAAATGACAAAAGTCAGAGCAACTGTTGTATGTGAAGATAGCTTATATGAAATTGCCAAAAGAATTGAACTTAACAAATTTATAATTGTAAGCAAGGGCGAAGGATTTGGAAATGTAAAAAATAAAGCGATACTTGCAGACGGAATAGAAGCATTAATTGCTGCAATATATTTAGATAGCAATTTAGAAAATGCAGAAAAATTTATAATTAAAAATTTAAGAGATGCAGTAGAAAATGCAAGTAAAAATGTTGGAGTAAAAGACCATAAAACAGTTTTACAAGAAAAATTACAAATACACGGAAATGTAAAAATAGAATATATAATAGTGTCAGAAAAGCGGACCAGATCATGACAAACATTTTGTATCAGAAGTATTATGTGATGGAAAGGTCCTAGCAACAGGAGAGGGAAAAAGTAAAAAGATGGCAGAAATGGAAGCGGCAAGAAAAGCATTAGAAAATATATAAGATAGTAAAAGGAGGAAACTTTATGAAATTAGTAAACGAAATATTTATGGGAAGTTTTACAGGCAAAAATGAAAAAGAACAGCGAAGCATTTTAAACAAATTTCGCGAAAAAAATGTTCATGATAAAATAAAAATATCAGTTTCTCCAAATCTTATAAATAAAAATTTTATTAAAATGCTTAAAGAATATAAAGTAGATACGGTAGAGCTAGAAGCACAATCAACCAGTCGGATACATATTAAAAAAATGTGGCTATACACATAAATTAGAAGATATAAAAAAAGCTACAAAAATGCTAAAATGGAATAGATTTAAAGTATCATTCCAACTCGGAATTGGATTGCCAGATAGTACAAAGATAGATGAATCTATCACAGCAAAGGATCTTTCGAAATTAAGACCAAATGCAATTAGAATATACCCAATGGTTGTTGTAAGAAAAACATATTTAGAAGAGCAATATAAAAAAGGAATTTACGAGCCACTTACACTTAGCCAAGCAGTAGAGAGATGTAAGGATGCAGTATATGCTTTAAACAGAAAAAAAGTAAAGCAAATAAGTATTGTAAAACAAAATGAACTTAATAAATCAGAAGAAACAGAAATAATTGCTGGACCTTATCATGAAGAATTTGCACAACTTGTTACAGATGCTATATGGTATGATAGCATAGTAGATAAGATAAAAAAATTTAATACAAAAGTAAAAAAAGTAAAAATAGAAGTAAACCCTAAAGAACTTCCAAACATTTTAGGATATGAAAACGAAAATGCAAAAAAATTAGAAGAAATGTATGATGTAGAGATTAAAGCAGAAGGAAATCCGGAAATTAAACTTGGAAAATCAAAATTTAGCGTACTAGAAGTATATAGTAACTAAAAAGGAATAAAATACCTGTGTTTGTAAATAATACAAGCATAGGTATTTTTTGAATATAAAGGAGAAAACTTTATGCAGAAATTTATGAAAGAAATTTCTATAATAATAATAGGCTGTACTTTTATGTCTCTTGGAATTGTTATGTTTTTACTTCCAAACCAGTTGTCAACAGGAGGATTCAGTGGTATTGCAACGCTTCTATATTATTTATTTGATTTTAAAATAGGAACTGTTACATTAATAATAAACATACCTGTATTTATAACTGCATATTTTAAATTAGGAAGAAATTTTTTAATTAGAGCAATAATAGGAACTGTCACATTATCAATATTATTAGACGTATTTGAAACAATTTTTAAAAATATACCAGTATTAACACAAGATAAATTACTATCAAGTATATATGGAGGATTAGTTGTTGGAATTGGCAATGCAATAATTTTAAAATATAATGCATCTACAGGAGGAACAGAACTTGTAAGTAGAATAATTTCAAAAATATTTCCAGAGTTTAAAATAGGGAGTTTGATGGTAATATTTGATATTGCAATAGTAACAATTAATATAATTGCACTAAAACAAATAGAAATTGGGTTATATTCTGCAATAGCAATATATATAATAGGAAAGGTAGTAGAAGTAATTGCAGAAGGCACAAACTTTAGAAAAATGATATTTATAGTATCTGATAAATATGAAGATATAGCAAAGGAAATAAGCAAAAAGTTAGGAAGAGGAAGCACAGCAATAAAAGCAATAGGAATGTATAAAATGGAAGAAAGAAAAATTTTATGGTGTGTTGCAACAAAATGGGAGATCACAAAAATTATTCAAATTGCATATAAAATAGATAACAGTGCATTTATGTCGATTTTTAATGCACGAGAGGTGTACGGAATGGGATTTAGTGATTTATAGTTAAAATAAAATGTGGAAAAAAGGAAAAATTGTTAAAAATATGTAAAATTTTAAAAAAATACTTGACAGTGCAAAAACGTAATGATAAAATAATAAACGAATTGGAGGAAAAGGATGAAAAATTAATATAATAATTACTTCAAATCCTTACAGTCCAAGGTATGCGAAAGGGAGGTGAAGAAGAAGAAAGGAGAGGACGGTTAAAAGTGAAAAAACAAAAACACAATGAAGGAAGGCAAGGTGTTAGGACAGCAAGAGCTGCAAAAGAAAAAGCTCAAAAGAGAAAAAGATTCTTGTATATAATACTAATTGTTCTAGTAATATTAGGAATCGCAACAGTGCCTATGATTGTGAATAAGCAACATAACGAAGATGACGAAGGAAACATAGAAAACGAAGCACCAGTTGTAGAAGAGCCTAAAGAAGAGGAACCCGCAGAGGAACAAAAACCTAAAGAAGAAGTAGTAGATGTAAGTAATATGCCTTCTTCTGTCCATGGTTATCCTGTCATTCGGCATTATTTCCAT
>CANPWU010000042.1 GCA_947584805.1 uncultured Clostridia bacterium
TATGTTCCTTTGTTTGCTTTTACTCTGTCAAATGCTATTTTTACTGCTTGTTTTGAAATTTTAAATGGTTTTGTTTCTTCCATAAACTCCTCCTTCTTTCAAAGTTGATTTATTTCTTAAACTAGTAATCTTGAACCCTTCGCTCCATTTCCATTACAGAAACTTCATCACTACTACAGTTCAATCTGCCCCTATTAATTACATTGGTACTCTTAATCTTGTAGTTCTTCTACTTGATATTCTCCCTTAGCATTAATTAACAGGTTCCCACGTTTCGTATAAATGCCTATGTTAAGTTCATGCCACCTATGCACCGTCCATCATTTAGTCAGTAAACAGGTTTCCACTAAACTTATCCCAATATGCAGAAGACTATTGGTTTTGATGAAAATTAAACCTTACGACGCTTTCAAAAAGTGGTTCACTTTCGTTCATCTCCTTAACACACACCTGACAACTTAAATGTTGCCTTTTCTCTAATGCTCAATACCATATCTTTTGAATACAGCACCTTAGAGTGGTTTGCAACCTCTACCTGTATAGCGATTGCGGTAGACCTACTACCATCATTTATACAATTGCAAATATCAATTTACTTTATGCAACATTTGATATTTTACGTGGCGCACCTTCTGCTTGATTTTTAAAGTTATTCATCATTCCTACTCATTTTCTATTATTTATAAATTTTTTATTATAAAATCAAAAAAAGATGAATAAGTCCTTCAATTAATAATACTTTTCTATTTTTACTTCTTTTCCTTTAAATGCAAATACCATTTTCGTAATATTTGTAAATCCTCTTTCTATTAGATTTTCTTCATATCTTTTTTCTTCTATTTGTCTTTTGGCATTTTCTATTGTTTCTTCTATTGTTTTTTCTTCTTTATCTTCTAATACTTTAAATTCCATTATAAAACTATTTCCATTTTTATCTTTTGGTTCTAACATTATGTCATATCTTCCTATTCCTGATTCTCTATTTGAATTTACATAGTATGTATCTTTCAAGCCCACTAACATTCCTAATACAAATGCATGGTAAAAGTTTTCTGCTGTGTTTTCTCCTACATCCATATAACTAAACATTTGTCTTACTAATATTTCAAACTTTTTTTCAAATTCTTTTAAATTTAATGTTACTAAGTCTTTTAATATACTATTTAAGTCATTTCCTACTACCTTATCTTTGAACCAATCTCTTATTATACTTTGGAATAATGCTTTTATCTCAAAATTTGGAATTACCACTTTGTATACACCCTCTGTTACATTTACTGCTTCTTTTACTTTTAAATATCCTGTTCCTAATAATAATCCCCAAATATTATCCTCATTATTTTCTATTCCTAATATTACTGTTTCTTGGTCTACTGTTACTTCTATTGGTTCATCTTTTAATAGTCTTTCTATTTTCTCTTTTACTGTGCTTGAATTTTTTAATACTAATTTTATTATATCATTTGAACTTGTATTTACCCAATATGGTATTAATTGTTTATTTTTTAGATATTGTAATATACTCCATGGATTATATATTCCGTCTTGATTTCCTATTTTATATCCATCATACCATTTTTTTATTTCTCTTTTCTCTGCTTCTATTCCAAAATCTTTTATTACTTTTTTCATTTCTTCTGTTGTTATTCCAAAATCATCGCTAAATTCATCATTTAATACAGTATATACATCAAAATTGTTTGCTCCGACTAAATATGCTCTCTTTGGCTACTCTTGATACTCCTGTGATTACTGTTTTTTCTAAATATGGATTATCTTTAAATGTTACTCCATAAAATGTTTTAAAAAACTCTATAGCTTCTTTATAATATCCCTTTATATATGCATTCTGTAATGGAACATCATATTCATCTACCAATAACATTACTGGTTTTTCATAATATTTATTTAATATTTTTGATAACATTTTTATAGAATTTATTAAATCTACATCATTTGCTTTTGCACCTAATATTCTATTAAATGCCTCCCTTTCTCCATCTGTCATTTCTGCTTTTTCTAATAAAAATTTTTGTTCATAATACATTTCCATTATTATTGTTTTTAATTGCATTATCATTAATTCATAATTCATCAGTCCTGCATCTTTTAATGTTATATATATACATGGATAGTAATTCATTTTTGATGTATATTCTTCGTCTTGTTCCATTATTTTTAAATCTTTAAATAGTTCTTGACTGTCTTTTACATTTATATCAAAATAATATCTTAACATACTCATATTTAATGTTTTTCCAAACCTTCTAGGACGTGTTATTAATATTACTTTACTTCCATTATTTATTATATCTTTTATATACATCGTTTTATCAATATAATAATAATCTCTTGTTCTTAATCCTTTGAAATCACTTTCTCCTAATCCTATTGTTTGCACAATAAAACTCCTCTCTTTCTTTACTTTATTCTCTATGCTTTCTCATATGTTTGGTTATATTCTATTATAAATAACTTTAAATTACAAGCATATTTATAAAATTTTCTAATTGTTAGCTTTTTTATATGTAAGCAATTAATTTTATTCATCTTTAACGTTTAAATAGAGAACCACTCTAAAACCGATGTTAACCATTGCACCACTCGGATAGACCACCCCTGGATAAACCACTCCGAAAAGTTCTCCTCTACCATCAAAACTATTACCACGAATTATACACCTTGTCGCATCTGTTGCAAGATCGGTTTCACGACATCTTTTTTCATTTGTTCCTTCAGTATAATTCTCATTTTTTCCTACCTCAGTAGTCAGTTCACTCATATTTCCTGCCAAATCATATATATTATATGCTTTAAAGTCTTCACATATCCCTGTCGCTAATTCCAATCTATTACTTCCATTATTTGTCGGTGCTATTCCATTTGGTATAGTTCCTATATTGTATCGTGCTGCATACGACCAGCTTTTATTTTCCGATTTATTATGTTCAGCCCATAATCCTTTTATTTTTTCATATTTTGTTGTTGTGTTATCACTATAATTTCCCCATTTTTTTGAATTTATTAAATCTTTGCTTATATCTCTTTTTTCTATTAGTCTACATATTGTGTTCCATGCATGTGAATCCATTAAATAACTTTGTACATCTGAATTATTTACCATATTCTTTGCAACTTTTATTGCATTTTTTTGTGATATATAGTTCCACACTTGATTTCCTTTTTTACTTACTGGTACATAATCATCTACATTTCTTCCTTCTTCTAAAAATATATTGTCTTCATTTATTTTAGGTATACCTTTGTAGGCACCCCCATCCTTACTTGCATAAAATGGTGCATTTTCTGGTACTCCCGCTTCATATCTTGCAACGTAAAAACCATGATACTTTTCTATACTTTTCTTTCCTATTGTGTGAGGTTGTGCATCATACCAGATTTTATTATTATAGTATTCTTGACATTCATTCCAATTAAAGTTTCTATTGTCTCCATCTGTAGCATCAGCATTATATATAACAGCATCTGTATTACCGTTTTGGTTTGTTTCTTCTTGAGTATATTCACATGGTATCCATACAAATTCATTTCCATTTGAATCTGTTATAACTAATCCCTCATCTACTGTGCTTTCTCCAGGAATTCTAGTAGGTGCAAAACCTGCTGGAATTGGTGCACCTTGAAAATACGTTAATTCTGTATTCATTGCAGCTTCAAGCATTGCCATCTCTCTTTGTTCATCTTCTGTTGCTATTTCTGTTTCTTCCTTTGCTTCATTTGCTCTTTTCAGAATACCATTTTCACCTGCTATCATAGAAATTGACACACCCGCCAAAATAAGTAAAAGTATGATTGTTATTACTAATGCTATTAACGTTATTCCTTCTACTTTCTTTTCAACTATTTTACCCTTTTTTAATTTTTTCTTTCCCAATTTCTCACTCATTTCTTACTCCTTTGTTTTTTATTTTTTTAATTTTATCGAAACTAATATTTTATGTCAATGTATTATTATTTAGATTATGAATAGATTATAAAATAAATATCATTCAGAAAAACATTTCTTTCTGAATGATACTTAATACTCAATTACCCTATATTTGGAAATAACATTTTCCATTTTTTATGAACTTTTTATTTTCCATTTTTGTGGATTTTTATGGTTCTTCTACAATATTAATCAAGCAAATTGCAAAAGAACCTTGATAATACCTAAATTGCCAAAAAAGGATGTCCCCATTAGCACTCATTGGCAATCATTGGCAATTTTTATTGCCAATTCAAAATTGGATGACCATTTGAACCTGCCTTAAAATTCGTTCCCAACACATCTAATATACTAGGCATTTCATTTTGATTTTTTATCACTAACAATCCCCCTTTATCTCCATCAAATTCTCCCCAACAATTATAATCTTCGAATTTTAAAGATGAACAATTTGAACTCGAACATTTAAGGCTACCACTACTAGCACCATATCCAATAATTAGTCCCTTACCCCAAGGATTCTCCGTAGCAATTTCAACATCACTTTGAATATAACAACTATTATGGCAATTATTTAAGCTAACTCCATAACCAAGACCTACAACTCCTCCCAAATAGAAGCCACCGTCAAATCTCCCAGAAGCTACGATATCCCCTAAATTATAACAATCTTTAACAAGAGTCGAACTTCCTGCACATCCCAAAACGCCACCTATATACCCTAAACTAGAAACATTTACAAGATTTATCTTGCCTCGATTATAGCAGTTATTTATAACGCCGTTATTAGTTGAATTTCCACTAATCCCCCCTGCAATATTCGAACTATTCCCCGTACAAGTTATTGTAGCTGCATTATAACAATTTTTCACTATATAACAATTTCCACAAATTCCACCTATCCACGATTTAGCACTTCCAACGCCTTCTGACGAAATATTTCCATAAACAAAACATTCTTCTATATCATTTTTATTTCTTCCAGAAATACCTCCAACTATAACAGTATTAGATCCATTCGTTTCTAATGTTCCACTTATATTACAATTAACAATACCGATTTTCTTAACTATTCCTAAATTGGATCCAAAAAGTCCTACTACCAAATCATTTGTATTATCATTTAAACTTAGGTTAATATATAAATTTTTTATTATTTTTCCATTTCCATCAAATGTTCCAGAGAAACTTTTACTCTCATAACCAGTTTCATTTGTATTTGTTCCAATTGATTTAAATCCTTCTCCTGATGTTAATAAAGTTTTTAATTCTCCATTATATCCATATTGTCCATAATCTATTCTATATGGTTCTACATACGATTTTGTTGAATTAAAATCTAAACTTAATCCTAATTTTACTGTTTTTCCTTCATAATTATTTCCATTTGTTACATCATAAGCAAAAAATACTAAATCTTCTATACTATTTATTACTTTTTCATCACCATCTTCTTCTAACTGTCCAGGATATTCATCTGTTACTTGTTCTACTGTTTGTTCTTCACTTACTGTTTCATCTATTAATTCATTCATTCTATCTAAATCTGTTCTTTCCTTTCTTGTAGCAGTCTCTGTTTTTTCCCTTGCTTCTTTTGACCTATTTAATATTCCATTTTCTCCCATAAGCATTGATATTGACACCCCTGCTAAAATTAGCAAAACTATGATTGTTATTACTAGTGCTATTAATGTTATTCCTTCTACTTTCTTTTCAACTATTTTACCTTTTTTTAATTTTTTCTTTCCCAATTTCTCACTCATTTCTTACTCCTTTGTTTTTTATTTTTTTAATTTTACCGAAACTAATATTTTATGTCAATGTATTATTATTCAAATAAAATAAAAAAATAAGGAAGCTAAGGAGGAAGAAATGAATTTGTGTGGATACCAGTTGAAGAGGGGTTTGAAGAAGAGGTACAATTAAATAATGATGTTATATGGGAAAAACAGGAATATGAAAAGATGAAAAAAGTGTAGAAAAATATGGAGGATTTTATATAGGCAGATATGAAGCAGGAAGTACCACAGAAAGAAAAGGCTGGCAAACTAATGGAAATAGTACGGCAAAAATGGTAGTAAAAAGAGAGCAATATCCATATGTATTTCCATAAAAATAAGCCTTAGACTTATTTCTAAATCTAAAGCTTTTCAAATATTTGCGACACTGTCGCAAATATT
>CANPWU010000043.1 GCA_947584805.1 uncultured Clostridia bacterium
TAGCGATAGCTGATATATTATTTAAAGAAGGATATATAAAATCATTTGAAGAATTATCAAATGATGTTCAAGGTACTATAAGAATAACTTTAAAATACGATGAAAACGGAAATAAAGTTATAGCAGGAATTAAAAGAATAAGTAAACCAGGACTTAGAGTATATGCTTCTAAAGAAGATTTACCACAAGTTTTAAATGGTTTAGGAATTGCAATAGTATCTACATCAAAAGGAATAATGACAGATAGAGAAGCAAGAAAAATAGGCCTAGGAGGAGAAGTACTAGCCTATGTATGGTAAAAACATGAAAGAGGTGAATAATAAATGTCAAGAATAGGAAATGCACCTATTACAATACCTGAAGGTGTTGAAATTAATGTTCAAGGAAATCATATTTCTGTAAAAGGACCAAAAGGTACTTTAGAAAGAGAAGTTAATCATAAATTAACAGTTGCTGTTGAAGATGGAAAGGTAATTGTAAAAAGACCTAATGATGAAACAGAAATGAAGAGTTTACATGGATTAACAAGAACATTAATAAACAATATGATAATAGGAGTAAAAGACGAATTCAAAAAAGAATTAGAAATAAATGGTGTTGGTTACAGAGTACAAAAACAAGGAAATGATTTAAACTTATCTTTAGGTTTTTCACATCCTGTAATATATAAAGCACCAGCTGGAATTTCATTTGATGTACCAAATCCAAACTCAATAATTGTTAAAGGTATTGATAAGGAATTAGTAGGTCAAACAGCAGCAGAAATTAGAACAAAGAGACCACCTGAAGTTTATGGTGGAAAAGGAATTAAATACAGCTATGAAGTTATACGTAGAAAAGAAGGTAAAACTGGTAAGAAATAATAAATTCAACTCATTTGTTTTAAAGAAAGGAGAAAGAAGATAATGGTATCTAAAACAGATAGAAAAGTTCAAAGAGAAAGAAGACATATAAGAGTTCGTACAAAAATATCAGGAACAACAGAACGTCCAAGATTATGCATATATAGAAGTAATACAAATCTTTATGCACAATTAATAGATGATTCTAAGGGAACTACAATAGTATCTGCTTCAACATTAGATAAAGAAGTAAAAACTAAACATTCTAATTGTGAAGCAGCAAAAGAAGTTGGAGCTTTAATTGCAAAAAGAGCTATTGATAAAAAAGTAAAGACAGTAGTTTTTGATAGAAGTGGATATATTTATCACGGTGTTGTAAAAGAATTCGCGGAAGCAGCACGTGAAGGAGGATTAGAGTTCTAGAATATAAAGAGAAGGAGGAAATCTTAAGTATTATGGAAGAAAATAATGGCGGATTAGAATTAAGAGAAAAAGTAGTAGCCATAAGCAGAGTTGCAAAAGTTGTTAAAGGTGGTAGAACTTTTAGATTTAGTGCAGTAGTAGTTGTTGGCGACGAAAACGGACATATCGGAGTAGGTTCTGGAAAAGCAGCAGAAGTTCCAGATGCTATAAAAAAAGCTATTCAAGATGCTAAGAAGAATTTAGTAGAAGTACCAGTTGTAGGAACAACTATACCACATGAATATATAGGTACTGCAGGATCAGCTAGAGTTATGTTAAAACCAGCAACAAAAGGTACTGGAGTTATAGCAGGTGGTAGTGTAAGACCAGTTTTGGAACTTGCAGGTTATAAAGATATTAGAACAAAAGTTATTGGTACAAATAACCCTAGAAATGTAGTTTATGCTACTATAAATGCGCTTAAAAGTATGATGACAGCTGAAGTTGCTGCTAAAAAGAGAGGAAAGAAAGTAGAAGAAATTTTATAATAGAAAGGAGTGTAAACGAAATGAAACTAGGTGAATTAAAACCAGCAGTAGAAAAAACAAATAGAACAAGAGTTGGTCGTGGAGTTGGTTCAGGACTTGGTAAAACTTCTGGTAAAGGACATAAAGGACAAAAAGCAAGATCAGGTGGAGGAGTTAGACGTGGATTCGAAGGTGGTCAAACTCCATTATATAGAAGATTACCAAAAAGAGGATTTACTAATATTCATGCAAAAAAATATACAGAAGTAACTCTTACAATGCTTAATAAATCTGAAAGCACAGATGTTTCTGCAGAAAGCCTATTAAAAGAAAAAATTATAGGTAAGATAAATGAAGGAATAGTAATATTAGGAACTGGCAAGCTAGATAAAAAATTAAATGTAAAAGCAAAGAGATTTACGAATACAGCTAAAGAAAAAATCGAAGCTGCAGGCCGGAAAGATTGAGGTGGTTTAATTGTTTCAAACAATAAAGAATGCATTAAAGACACCAGATGTAAGAAAGAAATTATTATACACATTATTACTTATAGTAATATTTAGATTAGGATGTTATATAACAGTTCCAGGAGTAAATAGTGTTGTATTATCACAGGCACTTGGAGCATCTAGCAATGGTATAACAGGACTTATAGATTTAATTTCAGGAGGAGCTTTTTCAAGACTTTCATTATTCGCAATGAGTATAAGTCCATATATCACAGCATCAATTGTTATTCAATTGCTTGCTATGGTAATACCAGCATTAGAAAGGCTTTCTAAAGAAGAAGGGGAAGCAGGACGTGATAAACTAAACCAATATACAAAAATGCTAAGTATAGTTTTAGCATTAGTAGAAAGTTTAGGAATTTATTTTGCATATAGAAATTCTGGAATATTCGTAGACACAGGATTTGTAACAGCTGCTCTATTTATATTATCACTAATTGGTGGTACATCAATACTTATGTGGCTTGGAGATCAAATTTCTGATAAAGGAATCGGAAATGGAATATCAATGATAATTTTTGTTGGTATTCTATCAGGATTGCCAAGTGCAGTTATAACTATATATAATTTAATGTTTACAGCTGTAGGATTTTCTACAACTGGATTAATAACAGCAATAGGAATTGCAATTGGAGCAATAATATTAGTTGCTGCTGTAGTATTTGTTCAAGAAGCAGAAAGAAGAGTACCAGTTCAATATGCTAAAAAAGTTGTTGGAAGAAAGATGTATGGAGGTCAAAATACACATATACCATTGAAACTTGCAATGGCAGGAGTATTACCAATAATATTTGCTTCATCATTCTTAACATTTCCAGCACAAATAATATCAATGTTTAATAGTAGCATTGGTTCACAAACTGGATTCTGGGCAACAATATATAAATTCTCAATTGCAACATCATCTTCAAGTGTTCCAGTAGGATATTCAATTGTTAATGCAATTGTATATTTAATATTAATTGTTGCATTCACATTTTTCTATACCTTTGCTACATTTAATCCAGCAGAAGTATCAAATAATATTAAGAAAAATGGTGGATTTATTCCAGGAATAAGAGCAGGAAAGCCTACAACAGAGTATTTAACATCAATAGTTTCTAAAATAACATGGTTTGGAGGAATATATCTTGCAATAATTGCAATACTTCCAATGTTACTTAGATTTACAAGTATTGATATTACATTTGGAGGAACTTCAATATTAATCGTTGTTGGTGTTGCACTAGAAGTTGTAGAACAATTAGAATCACAACTTGTTATGAGACATTATAAAGGATTCCTAGAATAAAATATAGTTTGAAAGGAGCAAAAAAATATGATAATAATTATGCTCGGTGCTCCTGGTACTGGCAAAGGTACAGTTGCAGCAATTCTTTCAAAAGAATTGCAAATACCAGCCGTATCAAGTGGAGATATTTTTAGAAAAGCTATACAAGAAAAGACAGAACTCGGAAAAGAAGTTGCAGAAATCTTGGAAAAAGGAACTTTAGTTCCTGATGAGCTTACAATTAAAGTAATTGAAGCTAGATTAAATGAACCAGATTTAGCTGATGGTGTAATTCTAGATGGATTTCCAAGAACAATTGCTCAAGCAGAAGAGCTAGAGAGTTTTTTAGGAAAACAACAAAAACAAGTTAATATGGCAATAAATTTAGAAACACCAAAAGAAGAATTAATTGAAAGAGTTATAAATAGAAGAATTTGCTCAAATTCAGACTGTAAAACTGTTTTCAACTTAAAGTTAGCCCCACCAAAAATTGATGGAGTTTGCGATAAGTGTGGAAGTCCATTAATTCAAAGAAAAGACGATAATGAAGAAGTTATGAGCAATAGATTAGATGCTTACTTTAAAGAAACAGCACCTATAGTAGATTTCTATAAAGATAGAGGTGTACTTGAAAGCTTTGAAGTAAGTGAAAAAATCGGAAGAATGGGTACAGATGTTGCAAGTGAGTTAATAGAAAAGATTAGAGGGTAAAATGATAGAAATAAAGTCAAAAAGAGAAATAGAATTAATTAAAGAAGCTTGTAAAATCGTGGCACTTGTTCATAAGGAAATTGAAGAAATAATTAAGCCAGGAATTACCACTCGGAGAACTTGATAGAGTTGCAGAAAAGATAATAAGAGAAAATCGGTGGAATTCCTGCGCAGAAAGGCTATCCAAGTTATCAAAAAGGTGTGCCAGACTTCCCAAGTACAATATGCGCATCAATAAATGATGAAGTAATACATCGGAATTCCATCAGATAGAGTTCATTTAAGGGAACGGTGATGTTGTTAGCATAGATTTAGTTGCACTTAAAAACCGGTTATAATGGAGATGCTGCAAGAACACATATAGTTGGGAAAGGCTCTAAGGAAGCCGAAAGATTAGTCAAGGTAACAAGAGATGCTTTTTTCGAAGGAATAAAATTTGCAAAGCCAGGGTTTAGAATTGGAGATATATCACATGCAATTGGAGAATTTGTAGAAAAAAATGGATTTGGAGTTGTTAAAGAATTTCAAGGACATGGAATAGGAAGAGAAATGCATGAAGATCCAGGTATTCCAAACTATGGAAAAGCAGGTCGTGGACCAAGAATAGAAAAACGGTATGACTCTTGCAATTGAACCTATGGTAATTGCAGGAAAACCCGAAATTTGTGAACTTGACGATGGATGGACAATTGTAACTGAAGATCGGAAGTTTGTCAGCACATTATGAAAATACGATTTTAATTACAGAAAATGAGCCAGAAGTATTGACAATACTTTAAAAATAAGATATAATTGATTAGTTAATTATAGAATAAATAAATTTTAGGAGGAAAGTAGATTGGCAAAGGAAGATGTAATCGAGGTAGAAGGTACTGTTGTAGAAACATTACCTAATACGACATTTAAAGTAGAACTTACAAATGGTCATCAAGTTTTAGCACACATTTCAGGTAAGCTTAGAATGAATTATATTAAAATATTGCCTGGAGATAAAGTTAGACTAGAACTTTCACCATATGATTTAAGCCGTGGGCGTATTACATGGCGTGACAAATAAAACAATCTACAAGACATAATAAAAGCAAATAGATAAAGCATTATTAAGGGAGGTAAAACAATGAAG
This sequence comes from uncultured Clostridia bacterium, assembly GCA_947584805.1. Classification (GTDB taxonomy): domain Bacteria; phylum Bacillota; class Clostridia; order TANB77; family CAG-508; genus JAAWPK01. The sequence goes on from CANPWU010000043.1 coordinate 5,385, forward strand.
GTAAGACCATCAGTAAAAAAAATGTGCGAAAAATGTAAAGTCATTAAAAGAAAAGGCGTTATTAGAGTAATTTGTGAAAATCCAAAACACAAACAAAGACAAGGATAATTAAAATTTGGTATTAGCACAAGTTCTGGATAGCGGCTGTAAAGAAACTCTTAAAGGAGTTCCTTAAATAGGATTTGTGTTTATATATATTAATTTATTTTAAGTCTATCTTTTTAAAGTAAGACTTAAAAGTAATGTAAAAATGGAGGTGTTTAAAAGAATGGCTCGTATAGCAGGAGTTGATTTACCTAGAGAAAAAAGAGTTGAAATAGGATTAACATACATCTATGGTATAGGTGTTGCAAGTTCTAACAAAATTCTTAAAGAAGCTGGAGTAAACCCAGACACAAGAGTAAAAGATTTGACAGACGATGAAGTAAATAGTATAAGAAAAATAATTGATGGAAATTATAAAGTTGAAGGCGATTTAAGAAGAGAGGTTGCTCTTAACATCAAAAGACTTACAGAAATTGGTTGTTATAGAGGAATAAGACATAGAAGAAGTTTACCAGTTAGAGGACAAAGAACAAAAACAAATGCACGTACAAGAAAAGGTCCTAGAAAATTAGTAAGCAAGAGTAA
>CANPWU010000044.1 GCA_947584805.1 uncultured Clostridia bacterium
TAATAATTTGGAGGTTTGAATTTATATGAAATTTATTATTCCACAAAATTATGATTTTTCAAGTAAACTTTTTGGCATACTTGATTATTCAACAGTTATATTTAATGTTATTTGGTGTATATTTATTTTTTGTTTAACTAATTTTTTTATATCAAGTCTTACTTTAAAAATTTTTATCATTATAATTTTTTGCTTTCCTATTCTTCTTTTTAGTATCATTGGTTTTAATCATGAAAATATTTTATATGTGCTTTTTTATCTTTATAAATATGTAGTTTGTCAAAAAGTATATTTATACAAATAGATTTTCTTATCTTGTTTTTTTAGACATAAAATGATATAATTTTTTAAATAACAAAAGATTATAATTTTATGGTTTTAACAAAAGGGGAAATTTTTATGAAATTAGAGCAGAATGATGAAGCATTATTATTTTCATGTACAAAATTACCAGATGTATTTTTTTCAGAATATCTTCCTCAGGCTTCTGGAGATTTTATAAAAGTATATTTATATATATTGTTTTTATCTAAATATGGTAAAGACATTAAAATGAATGATTTAGCCAAAAAGCTTAGTCTCTCTTTTCCTATAATTCAAGAGGCTTTAAAATTTTGGGAAGATATAGGAGTAATAACTAAAAAGGGAACTGGTTTTATTGTTAATAATTTACAAGAAATAGAATTACGCAAATTATATAAACCAAATGTTGCTCTTTCAATAGAAGATATTGAGAAAAATCAAAAAAATGAAATTAGAGTTAGATTAGTAGAAACAATTAATAATTCATTCTTCCAAGGAATAATGTCTCCATCTTGGTATGCAGATATTGATTTGTGGTTTAATAAATTTGGATTTGATGAACAAGTTATGATGGCGCTTTTTAATTACTGTTTTCAACGTTCAGCTCTACATAGAAATTACGTTCAAGTCGTTGCTGAAGCATGGGCAAAACACAATGTAAAAACTTTTAGTGATCTAGAAGCTTATTATCAAAAACAAGAATCAGCTCAAAAAATTGAAAAAGCAATTCAAAAGAAACTTGGAATTTCAAGACCTCTTACAGAATATGAAAAAGGATATATTCAAAAATGGACTGAAGATTTTGGATATGATTTATCTATTATTGAAATTGCTCTTAAGAAAACTACTTCTAAATCGACTATTTCTTTTGATTATTTAGATAAATTAATTACGAGTTGGCACGATTGCGATTTAAAAACTTCTGATGAAATCCAAAATTACATGGTTTCTTTAAAAAATCAAATGAAAAATAAAAAAGATTTTGAACAAAAGGTAAAATATAATAACTATGAACAACGTACTTATAATAATTTTGATAATTTATACGCTAATAAACAAAATTAATTTTGGAGGTTTTAATTTTGAGTAATTCTACTTTAAATACTTTATTAAAAGAATATGAAACTAAAAAATATATAGCTGATTTAAATTTTGAAAAAGAAAGATCTTCTTTTTATGATTCACATCCTGAACTTGCTAAAATAAATTCTGAACTTGGAAAGCTTGCTATTGATATTTCAAAAGCAGTTTTAAATAATGATATTGATTCATCAATTAAATTAAAAACAGAATTTAATAATTTAAAAGAAAAAAAAGAAGCTTTAATGAAATCTATTAAAATACCTAATCGGCGTATTAAATCCAATATATGATTGTCCTATTTGCAATGATACTGGTTTTGTTCAAGAAAAAAATGGAAAAACTGTTCTTTGTAAATGTATAAAGCAAAAAATGTTTGATATAGATATTAATAAGTCAAACATTCGGAAATCTTGAAAAAGAAAATTTTGATAATTTTGATTTTTCGCTTTATTCTGATGAAATTAATGAATCAAAGTATAATGCGAAAATTTCTCCAAGGAAAAATATTGAAAATATTAAAGAAATTGCTCTTAAATTTATTGATAATTTTGATAATCCTGAAGAAAAAAATTTGCTCTTTACAGGAAATACTGGTCTTGGAAAAACTTTTCTTTCTAATTGTATTGCAAAAGAAATTTTAGATATGGGAAAAACTGTACTTTACCAGACTGCTCCAATAATGCTTGATAATATTTTAGATTATAGATTTGGTAAATCTGATTATACTGAACTTTATGATAATATTATTAATGTTGATTTACTTATTATTGATGATTTAGGTGCAGAATCTCTAAATTCTTTCAAGCTTTCAGAATTGTTTAATATAATAAACGCAAGACTTCTTTCACAAAATAAACATGTTACAAAAACTATTATTTCTACAAATTTAAATATGAATAATTTGATGGACACATATAGTGAAAGAATTTTCTCAAGACTTGCTTCTTATTATAATGTTTGCAGATTTTTTGGAGAAGACATAAGGATTAATAAAGTTTTTGGAAAGAAATAAGTAAGTTTGTATACTCAATTTGTTTTTTTATGTAAATTGTGATATAATATATTTATGCACTAAAAAAGTGTAATTTTAGAAAGGAGTACGTACTATGCAAATCAAAGTAATTACTGAAGATGGAAAAACCTTTCTCTTAACCAAGGACGGCTGCTCACTTGACTTGAGCACCAATGCTTTTGCGTCCGACGGTGCAGATCACTCTTATATGGTCCTTGAATCCTACGAGGCGATTGAAGTCGGCAAAGAAAGCTCGTTCTTAGTAGCCGAGTTTTCTCCTAACGATGGTGATCCGTTTACCGCCACAATGGCAAAGGTGAAAAGTATTTCTGTTTCTGACATTCTTTTGTAAGTACATTTCCTTAAAAAGAGTAGCAGAGGCCTAAAAATTAGGCTTCTGCTACTCTTTTTATTGTTGAAACATCAAAATTTTCTTCAGTATACCTTCAAAATCTTTTGCTTAAACTAGTCAGGAAGGGTCTTATTTACCTTCTTCATCATCTTCTTTTTCTTCTGCTATTTTTTCTATGCTTACTACTTTTCCTTCGTTTGTTCTCATAAGTGTTACACCTTGTGTTGGACGTCCTAATATACTTATTTCTGCAACGTTTATTCTAATTATTGTTCCTGTATCTGTTATAAGCATTATATCATCATCTTCATTTACTAGTTCAACACCTATTACTTTACCTGTTTTTGGAGTAATCTTGTATGTTATAACTCCTTTTCCAGCTCTTGCTTGAACTCTATATTCATCAAGTTCTGTTCTTTTTCCAAATCCATTTTCTGTAATTGTAAGTAATGTTTGTTTGCTACCTTCAATAATTGATTCCATTCCGATAACAGTATCATCTTTGTCAAGTTTCATTCCTATAACACCTTGTGAAACTCTTCCCATTGGTCTTACATCTTTTTCACTAAATGTTATACATTGCCCACCTTCTGTTACCATTACAACATTATCTTCACCATCTGTAAGTTTTACTGATATTAACTCATCATCTTCTTTTAGAGCTATTCCTTGAAGTCCTGTTTTTCTTGAAGAATCATATTCTGATAAAGGTGTTTTCTTTATAATACCTTGTTTTGTTGCCATAAGTAGATATTTTCCTTCTGCTATATTTTGAATTGGTATTATTGCTGAAATCTTTTCTCCCGGATCAAGGCTAAGTAAATTTACTATTGCTGTACCTTTTGCAGTTCTTCCTGCTTCCGGAATTTCAAATCCTCTTAATTTATATAGTTTTCCTTTATTGCTGAAGAACATTATTATATCGTGAGTTGAAGCAGTAAATATATCTTTTACAAAGTCTTCTTCTCTAGTTGTCATTCCGAGTTATTCCTTTTCCACCTCTTTTTTGGCTCTTATATGTATCTATTGGCATTCTTTTGATATATCCAAAATGAGATAATGCAATAACTGTTTCTTCTTCTTTTACTAAGTCTTCTTCATCAAATTCGCCAGCGCTTGCAATTATTTTTGTTTTTCTTTCATCTCCGTATTTTTCTTTTAATTCTAGTAATTCTTCCTTTATTACTCCATATACTAATTCTTCACTTGCAAGAATTGCTTTTAAATGTTCAATTAATTTCATTAATTCATTATATTCTTCTTCTATCTTTTCTCTTTGCAAGCCTGATAAAGTTTTTAATCTCATGTCCAAAATTGCTTGTGCTTGAACATCTGATAATCCAAATCTTTCCATTAATCTTTCTTTTGGATCGTCATAAGAACCTCTAATTATTCTTATAACTTCATCAATGTTATCAATTGCAATTTTTAATCCTTCTAATATGTGAGCTCTTGCTTCTGCTTTTTCTAGTTCAAATTTTGTTCTACGAACTACAACTTCTTTTCTATGTTCAATAAAGTTTTCTAGGCATTGTTTTAAAGTTAATATTCTTGGAACACCTTTTACTAGTGCAAGCATTATTACACCAAACGTTTCTTGCATTTGAGTAAATTTATATAATCTATTTAATATTACTTGTGCATTTGCGTCTCTTTTTAATTCTATAACAAGTCTTACATTTGCTGTTCTATCAGATTCATCTCTTATAGTTGAAATTCCTTCTATTTTTTTATCTCTTACTAAATCATCTATATATTTATGAAGTCTTGCTTTATTTACTTGGTATGGAAGTGAAGTAACAATTATTCTTTGTCTTCCACCAGACATTTCTTCTATTTCAGCTTCTGCTCTCATTATGATTTTTCCTCTACCCGTTGTATAAGCTTCCTTTATGCCCTCTCTTCCAACTATTGTAGCACCTGTTGGGAAATCTGGTCCTTTTATAACTTTCATTAAATCTTCGTCTGTAATTTCTGGATTATCAATTACTTTAATTAATCCATCAACTACTTCTGATAAATTGTGTGGAGGAATGTTTGTTGCCATTCCAACTGCAATTCCTGAAGATCCATTTAATAAAAGTGCTGGTAATCTTGTTGGTAATACACTTGGTTCTTGTAATCTATCATCATAGTTAGGTACAAAATCTACTGTATTTTTTTCTATGTCACTCATCATATAGTTTGCAATTTTTGCCATTCTTGCTTCTGTGTACCTCATGGCAGCTGGTGGGTCGCCATCAACTGAACCGAAGTTTCCATGTCCATCAATTAATGGATAACGCAAAGTAAAGCTTTGTGCCATTCTTACCATTGCATCATATACGGCTGCATCACCATGTGGATGGTATCTACCTAAAACAGAACCTACTGTATTTGCTGATTTTCTGTATGGCTTGTCTGATGTAATTCCATCCTCTTGCATTGAATATAAAATCCTTCTATGTACTGGCTTTAATCCATCTCTTACATCTGGAAGCGCACGTGCAACTATAACGCTCATGGCATAATCAATGTAAGCAGTTTTCATTTCTTTTTCAATGTCTCTCTCTATTATTGTTTCTTCTGGTCTGTCCATTTTTTCACTTTCCTTCCTTATAAGCAATATTTTTCTTTTGCCTTATTT
>CANPWU010000045.1 GCA_947584805.1 uncultured Clostridia bacterium
CAATAAAATTTATAATCTGTAATTTCATTGCCTAAAAATTTTTCACATATTATTTTGTGATTAATTTTATTGTAATGTGCCTCTGCATTAAATTTTCCAAAATCTTCTTTTAGCCACTTTTTTAATTGTTTTTTTACTTTATCAATTTTTATATTATTTTTATTATCACAAATAATATTGTATCCACATCCATGATTACATTTTAATACAAATTCATTTGGGAATTTTTCAAAATCAATTTCTTCTGGATCATTATAAACTCCATACAATTCATTAAGATATTTTTCCATGTTTTTTTCTTTTAAATATTCTCTAACTAAATATTTATCTGAACATTTTATAACTAAATCATTATTAGGCCATTCATATATTTTAAGCCAATTAAGTTTTTCGTTAAATGTCTGTGGATTTTCTAAATTTAATTTTTTTCCTAAGCAAATTCTATAATAAATTTTTGTCATAAAAATTGGTGAAGTCATATTATATGCTAATACTTGTAATTTTCTTCTTAATTTATAAAATAAACTTCTTTTATTTGACATAATTTTTCTCCTTCTAATTATTTTATCTCGTACTTTCAGCTTTTTCCCAAAATGGTTTGGCTTTTCCAGTTAAAATATTTTTTACTCCTATAATTTGAGCTAGAATTGTAATACAATAATAATAGATAATATTTATAAATTTATTATCTATTTTAAATAATTGTTTCATAATTGCCATTAAATAAAATAACATTTGAACTATAAAAGCCAGTAAATAAATAGGATTTTCAAACATTAGAACTCCACTTAAAATAAAAATTAGAATATGTGATAACCAAAGTAAATATCTACAAGTTCTATGTCCAAGATAAAAGTATGTAAACCATTTGTATTTAAAAGCATTCAATATCTTAATACTTGGTAGTATTGAACTTAATATATCTCTATTCATTCTTACTTTTCTTTTAAATTCGTCATTCGTATTTTCTCCAGCCTTTTCGTATGCAATTGCATTATGATTTGCTATTGCTCTTTTACATTTTAAAGCATAATATATTGGCATTGCTGAATCATGACACTGTATCGGATTAAAATCAAAATATTCACTTGTCCTACAAGCATATAATGCTCCATTTCCAGCAGTAATTGTTTGAATATTAGATTCTATTTCTCTTATTTTTGTATCTAAATTCCAATATGAATTTTCCATATTACTAGTATTATTATCTATAGAATTTGTATAAACTAATAATCCAGTTACATAAGCAATAGTTTTATTAGAAAATGATGATACAATTTCTTTGATTGCATTTTTTTCTATAATAGAATTTGCATCTGTCATAACTAATATTTCACTTTTTACTAATTTTACAGCTTCATTTTGAGCATTAGTTTTTCCTTTTCTTTCTTTAACTTCATATAATCTAATTTTATTACTTTGATTTTTTTCAATAAAACTTTTTACAATTTGATTTGTTTTATCTGTACTATTATCTGAAGATACCAATATTTCCAATTTGTCTTTTGGATAATCTATTTTTAATACATTTTCCATCTTTTCTTGAATTACTTTTTCTTCATTATGAGCTACTATCATAAGTGTTACAGTTGGCTCATAATTTGCTATCTTCTCATTTTTTCTTTTACAAAATTTTCCTAATAATAAAATTGAAAATGGATAGCCAATATTTGCCCAAAAAATTATAAAAACAAAAAACCAAAATACAATTTTCAGAGTTAACATCCTATTTTTCCTTCTCTACCTATCTTTTATTTTATTGATTTATCAATTTGTACGTCTAATTTTTTAATAATAACATCATCATACATAAGCATCATTATGTTTTCTTCATAATTTCCAATATTTTCGCTGTTTTCTATACCTTTTATATTATTAATAATCAATTTTGGAAAATTTACTCCAGCTCCATATGCGTGAATATATGCTCCACCAAATCTTGGATTTATTTCTGATAAGTAATACTCTCCATTTTTATAAAAGAAATCTATATCTATTGCTCCTATAAATTCAAATAATTTTACAGCTTCCTTTATCATATTAAATAATTTTTCATCCTTAAATGATATAGTTTTATTTGCCCCACCAATTTTTGTTTCAATTTTTTTCTTAGAAAAAATCGAAATCGGTTTTTTAGATATAGCATCTATGTATACATCTGCATCTAAATCAATACCATCCATAAATTCTTGTATAATTAATGTATTATCTTCATTTACTATGTTTTCTAACTCCGATAATTTTTGGATTTTTCTAGCACCAACACTACCACTTCCTGTTCTTGGTTTTACAAAAACTGGAAAGTCTATCTTGTTTTTATTATAATCTTCTTTAAATTCTTCTAACGTTCCATAAGTCATTGGAGTTTTTATATTATGTTCTGTTAAATATTTAAACATTTTATATTTATCGAAACATAATTCTGCCGTTTCCTTTGATGGAGTAAAAACAATAATACCTAATTTTTCAAATTTTTCTTTATTTTTTGCCAAAATCTCAATTTCTGGATCTATTAATGTAAAAATAGCATTAATTTTTTCTTTTTCACATATTTGCAATATTTCATCTATATATTTTTCATCATTTATCTTTGTAACTATATAATCTTTATCAGCAATATATCTAGTTGGAGCATAAATAGAATTATCTGCTATAATAATTTTGTCTAGTTCCCCAATTGATTCTTTAAAATCTTTTAGAAGTTTTACTCTTCTTCCACTACTACAAAACAAAAAATTCATACTCTTCTCCCCCTAATTAAAGCGTTTGGTGTATCTTATAAAATTCATTAACTGATATTCTATTTCTAACTTGTTCTATTTCTCCATTTATTTTTCTTACATAAACATCTGGATAATATCTAATAAACATTCCTCCAAACGTAACCGTATAATTACCAACTTTATGATAAACTATTAAATCATTTTCTCTTAATTCTTGACTATTTTTTAAAATCATTAGTCTATCATGGTCCATACATGTATATCCACATACAATTTGTTTATCTTTTATTGGTCTATTAGACAAGTCTTTTCCATTTTCATCATATATAGAATATAAGTATCTATTTTTTATCCATAATGGGTCAATATTAATTCTACTTCCATTAGTTGTAACAATTTTTGATTTTAAAGTTTCTTTAGTATCTATTACAGATGTATAAAAATCAAAAGCTGAGCCACAAAAAGCTGAACCTGGTTCTATAATTAATACAGTTTTATCAGTTTGTACTGCATTTTCAAGCTCTTCTTTTATTGCTGAAATATATTCTTTAGCAGTTGGTTTTTCTGGTACTCCACCAAAAAAGCCTCCTCCTATATCTATAAAGCTTGGTATTAACTCATATTTTTTTATAATATTTGCAGTATATTTTGCTATTAATTTATAATTATTAACACTTCTAGTAACTGTATTTACATGAACATGTAATCCAAAATTCTTATTTGGATATATTTTTTTCAAAAAATTCAGTACTTTTTCTAATTCACCATTTTCTTCACTAAACCCAAATCTAAATCCATCTTCTTTATATTGAATTTCTTTTTCATCAAAAATACTGCTATCAATATTAATTCTAATTCCTAAATTTCCGTGAAATATTAGGTTTTATTTTTTCAATATATTTCATTTCATTTTTTGAATCAATATTAACTATTGAGTCATCTCTAAATGATTTTTTTATATATTCATTAGTTTTTATAGGACCATTAAAAATAATATCATTTCCATTAAAACCACATAATTTTGCTAATTCATATTCTTCATCAGATACTGTTTCAGCCATTATATTTTTTTCATTCATATATTTAAGTAACCATGGTAATGAATTAGTTTTTACAGAAAATGCTATTTTATAATTACTCCATAATTCTTCTAATGCATTTTTAAATTCATTAATATTATTTATTAATTCTTTCTCGTTGATTAAGAAATACGGTGTTTTCATTATCATTCTCCTTTATTAATGTATCTCGAAAATCAATTACAGTAGCTTCACCATCTTGTGAAATTCCTTCTCTTGAAAAAACTTTTTTTACTGTTTTAAAAACTATTTTTATATCATTTTTAAAAGTAATATTTCTTGTGTAATCTATATCAAACTTAAATTTTTCTTCCCAACTTAAATTATTTCTCCCACTAACTTGAGCTAAGCCAGTAAGTCCGTGGTCTTACGTCGTGTCTATGTTTTTCTTCTTCTGTATAATAATCTAAATATTCTACTAATAGTGGTCTTGGTCCTACAATACTCATTTCACCTTTTATTATATTTATTAACTCTGGAAGTTCGTCTAAACTAGTACTTCTTAAAAACTTTCCAAATTTTGTAAGTCTTTTTTCGTCTGGTAACAAATTTCCATTTTCGTCTTTTACATCTGTCATTGTTCTAAATTTATATAATGTAAATATTTTTTCATTTTTTCCTGGTCTTTTTTGTTTAAATATTGCTGGTTTTCCAAGTTTTATTCTTACTAATATGTATATAACCATCATTATTGGTAGTAAAATAATAAACGCTATTAAA
>CANPWU010000046.1 GCA_947584805.1 uncultured Clostridia bacterium
AGAAAAGATGCTGCAAGTATTGGTTTTAGAGATGATGATATTTATGAATTTATAAAAGGTAATAATAATATGATTACTTTAAAACAAATGGATAGAGATGAATGTATAAAAACTATGGAAAAGTACAAAGAAGAAAGAGGTATAATATATTAAAAAATAATAAAGAGATAAGTAAAAATACTGTTAGATTGACTAATTGCTATTATTGTGGTATTATATAATCATTTATAGTAGGAGGGATTTTAATTGGATAAAGAAAATAATAGAAGAAATGTGTTAATTGGTGGAGCATGGCCTTATGCAAATAGTTCTTTACATTTAGGACATTTAGCAGCTTTAATATCAGGGGATTTTTTAAAAAGATACCATGAATTATTAGGAGATAATGTTTTATATGTTTCTGGAACAGACTGTCATGGTACACCTATCACAGAAAGAGCAAAACGCGAAAAAGTAGAGCCAAAAGATATAGCAGAAAAATATCATAATGAATTTAAAAATGTTTTTGATAAAATGAATTTCTCTTATGATTTATATACAAAAACTTGTGATGATTATCATAAAAAACATGTTGAGGAAATGTTTTTAAAGATGTATAAAAATGAATATATTTATTCTAAAAAAAGTTTACAACCATACTGTGAAAAATGTTGCAAATTTGAAGCTGATAGAGAATTAGAATTAATTTGTCCAAAATGTGGTTTAGTAACAAAAGGTGATCAATGTGATTGCGGATATGTTCCTAAAGAAGAAGACTTTATTGGAGCAACTTGTAGAGAGTGTGGAAGTAAAATTTCACAAAAAGAAAATACTCATTTATATTTAGCATTATCAAAATTGCAAAACCAAATAGAACAATATGTAGAAGAAAATAAAAATAATTGGAGAATTTCATCTATAAATGAAACTGAAAAATATTTAAAAGAAGGCTTAAAAGATAGAGCAGTTACAAGAGATTTAGATTGGGGTATTGATATTCCAATTGATGGATTTGAAGATAAAAAAATGTATGTATGGATTGATGCAGTATTAGGATATGTTACAGCAACACAAAAAATTTGTGAAGAAAAAGGATTAAACTGGGAAGATTTTTGGAAAAAAGATAATAATATTAAGATGTATATGTGTCATGGAAAAGATAATATAACATTTCATACAATAATTCTTCCAGCACTATTAATGGCTATGGAAGAAAATTATCATTTACCAGATGTAATGGTAGCAACTCAATATTTAAATATTAACTCTGAAAAAATATCTAAAAGTAAAGGAAATGGAATAACAATTTTACAAATGATTAATGATTATAATGTTGAATCATTAAGATACTACATGATATCTCACGGACCAGAAAATAGGGATGTAGATTTTACTATAGAGAATTATATTAATGTGCACAATTCTGATATTGTTAATAAACTAGGAAATTTTGTTAATAGAACTTTGAAATTTAAAGGGTTAACAGAAATTCCAATAGGAATTATGGATACACAAATAATAGATGATATAAAAGAAACTTATGAAAAAGTTTCAGAATATATTGAAAGTCTAGAGTTAAAAAAAGCATGTAATAAAATAATTGACTTAATAGAAATTGGAAACAAATATTATGACGAAAGAAAACCATGGATACAAAAGAAAGAAAATATAGAAGAATTTAACAATACTATTTATACTTGTGCTAACATAATTGCTAATTTATCTAACTTACTTGAACCAATAATGCCACAAACATGTGATAAATTAAGAAAATATTTAAAAATTGAAAAACCATCATGGAAACAAATAAAAATAGAAGAAAAAATACCAATCGAAAATATAGAGATGCTTTTTGAAAGAATAGATATTAATAAAAAATAATAATACATTTTATGACCGATGTAATTGAATATATAAAATATAACTAATATAATAAAAATATATTAGTTATATTTTTTTATTTAAAAGGAGTAGATTAAAAATGAAGGAAAAAGGAGAAATTAGAGATAATTATGATTTAATAAATTCAAAAGCAATTGGAGATTATTGTAGAAAAATTAAGTATAAGTTTAATACAGAAGAACTTGCTGTTTTAGTATTTAGAAAAAAAAATGAATATAAACGAAAAAATAGAAAAGTATCAAGATTTAATTGACAATTATCCTGATATGGAAGTCATAGAGAGAATAAATTGTAAACATTATGATAGTGTAAAGACTTTAATCCAAGAAGAAATTAATAGATTAAAAAATTTATTTGAAAATTTTATAAAAGAGGACGAAAGATGTGCATATACATGGTATGAATATAATAAAACAACCAAAAAAGAAGATTCTAGTCCTTATCATATATCAAAAAATATAAAAGGAACATATAAAGATGTATATGATGATGTAGTAAACTACGTGAATGAATATGATGATACAATTTCATTTACTATTATAAAAAAATTTTTTGAAGAAAAAGAAAGAACAATTTTTGCAAAATATAATGTTATAAATAAAAAAATTATATTAATAAATATGTATGAAGATGAAGAAGGGGATGGAGATGAAGATACTTATTTAGATATAAATAATATTTTTGTATATATGCCTACTCCATTTAAAAGAGGCGATATTTTAATTTCTAAAAACCAAACAATATCTAATATTGGAGATAATGGAAATATATTTGTTTTAGATAATTTAATTACTTGGCGTGAAAATATAAAGGAACTTTTAGCAAAAGGGAATTATGATTCTTCTGATATGGTGGGATATGGATATTATCTATATTATGATAAAGCAGAATTTACATATGATGATAAGTGGGATTACGATAGTTTTGAATATTATGAAGGAAAATTAGAAGGAAACAATCGTATTTTAAAAGCAATTAGTAGTTATTTAAAAGGTGAAATAGATTTTGAACTTCTAATACATGCTTATGATGTATTTAAAGTTGAAAGTATAAACAAAGCCATGCCAGATTTTTATACAGAGGAAGGATTAAAAAAAGCAGGTTTTACTGATGTAGATATTCAAAATGAAAGAAATAGTTGGAAAAGTATAGATATAATGGAGGAATAATAAAATGCAAGATATAAACGAAATAAAAAAATTAGATAAAAATACAATTTCAAAATATATAAAAGAAAAATGTTATAGTAATGCCAAAAAAATATATGAAGAAAATTTACCTTATGATGTAGAAGAAAGATTGAAACTTGAACTTAATTCTATAATAGAGAATAACTTTGAAATAAAATATTTAGTAGCATCAGAAGTAGCAAAAAAATCAAAAGAAATGGGATACTTATCATATACAAGAGGTAGTGTAGGGAATTCTTTTGTAGCATTTTTACTAGAAATTATAGACTTTAATCCTATAAAATATCATTTACCATTTGAAATGTTTGCAGGAATAAAATATGATAAAGAACCTGACATAGACTTATATATTTCAGAAAAAATAATAGATAAAATACTTGAAGAAATAAAAGATGTAAAGGAAGAAATTAAAATTTATGAAACGAATTTACCTACATTCTTAAAAAAACTACAAGATGAAACAAAAATTAATCCACAAGACATTGATTTTGATGATAAAGATACTTTAAATCTATTTGTAAAAGCAGATACCAGAGGAATATTTGATTTTACATCGGATTTTATGATAAATATGTTAAAAAAAGCAAAAATTAGGAATTTTAATGATTTAGTTTGTGTATCGGCTTTAAGTCATGGAACTGGAACATGGGATCAAAATGCAGAATGTTTAATTAAAGAATTTGATATACCTATAAATATGCTAGTTTCTAACAGAGCAGATGTTATGAATTATTTAATTGAAAAAAATATTGATAAAGAAAAAGCTTATGAAATAACTGAATTTATTAGAAAAGGAAGATCCTATACGGCAAATAATATATTTAGTTATAGCACTTTAGAAAAAGAATTTCAAACTAAATGGGAAGAATATAAAGAAATATTAAGAAAACATCATATTCCACAATACTATATAAGATCATGTGAAAAAATAATATATCTATTCCCAAAAGCTCATTGTATAAGTATAGCAGAAAATTCTTTTAGAAGTGCATGGTATAAAGTACATTATCCGGAATCATTTTATAAAGTATATTTTGAAGAAAATAAAAAAAATTGATTATAATTGACACAAATTTTTAGCTATGATAAAATCATTTTTGAATGGGGGAACATGCGATGGAAAATGATTTATTTAAAGCTTATGCTGAAGTAGATAAAATATTATCATTTATGGAAATTCAATATGTAAAAAAAGTCCCTATAAAAATGAGAGAATTATTTAGAAACAATAGATTAAAAGGATATGAACCAATGATAGATAAAAACATTCCTTTAGACCAACAAAAACTACAAAGGAAAACACTAGCAATATTAGCATTACTTAATTTAAATTATTGGTGCGAAAATCAAGAAGAAAAACAAGAATTAATAAGGGCTTATTCTGAAAATGACCAAAAAAGAGAAAAAGAGATACGAGAAAAATATAATCCTGAT
>CANPWU010000047.1 GCA_947584805.1 uncultured Clostridia bacterium
TTTAAATTATACCATAATACTCTCAATTTATTTATAAAATTTATATATATTTTTAAATAATCTTCCTATTTTTTACTAAATTTATTGACAACGCTTTATTATTGTGATATTATAATATATGCATTGAGCAAATGGGTCAGTAGCTCAGCTGGATAGAGCACAGGCCTTCTAAGCCTGGGGTCGGGGGTTCGAACCCCTCCTGGCTCACCAAAAGTTATAAAAATAACACTATTTTAAATGTTTTTAAGATAGTGTTATTTCTTTTTTAACTCTTGTTTCTTATTTATATCAATAGTTTCTTTTTTAGCATTTATTTTTATTTTAATATTTCCCCAACTTTTTGGATTTCATTTTACAACATTTATATTGTTTAGTCCTTCAACATTTCTTTTAAATATTTTTCAGTAAATTTTTTTAATTTGTCTTTATTATTTTTTAATCTATTCATTAACTGTTCTGACTGTTTATAAGCATTTTCATATTCTTCTTTTGTCATTTCTCTTTTGTTATAAGCCTCTTCTAATTCATCTTCATCAAGTAGTAACACCTCTCCATTAGGAGTTACAACAACATCAAGATATAGGTCATCTTCATAAGGTATTCCATCATCTTTACCAATTTCTCTTGCTATATCAAAATACCATTCAATAATTTCGTTTTTTGCGTTATATATTGCAGTTAATTTTATTTTTGATGAATAATCATAAAATTCTATCCACTTATAATTATTATCAATTATACATTTTCCATTTGGTATAATTATAGGATTATTTACTTCAATAAAATTATAGTAATATATATCTCCTTTAAAATATTCATCCGTTACTGATATTATTTTGTGTTCGATTTTTTTTGTTCTATCACCTACAAATCTAGCTGCATATCTTTTCTTTAAGCTTATCCAATATCTTTGAATCGTTCCGGATTTTCCTAAATGAACATCATCTAAAACTTCATTTTCTAATTTTCCTCCATTAGCAATTATAGTTTTACTAGATGCTAAATTCTCTTTATCACAAGTTATTAAAACACGATTAATTTTTAATTCCTTACATTTTTCTAATGATAATTTTAGCATCTCTTTAGCATAGCCTTTTCTTCTTTCTTCTGGCAAAACACTATAACCTATATTACCACCATAATTATATAAAAAATCTGTTAATCCTTTTCTTATATCAATAATTCCAACAAGTTTGTTATCACTTTTTCTTATTGCTAAATATACATCTGATGGAACATAACTTTTGCCATATTTCGTTGATAATCTATTGTTGAAATCAATCCATTCTTCATAAGTTTCACATTCTTCTAATCCTGCACATCCATCAAAGGACTCTTTACTGTCTAAAAATATTTTTCTATATGCCATTACTTGTTCTTTATATTCATTAGATGGTAATACTAATTGCAATCTATCACAATTCATATATATATTCCTCCTATCAAAAAAGCCTCACAAAAAAATCTTTTAAGACTCCTTTGCAAGACTCGTAATCTCATCTTTTAAGTGTAAGTAACATTTTTATTTTTGCTACTCTTTACCGCTAGAGCTTTTGTGCCTTAGGTAAACTCTTAAACTATGTTTTGTATTTTAACATATTATAGTATAATTGTCAAATTTTTAACTTACATAAATTGCATTTCCTTTCCAATGTACTATTTTAGTATCTTCTAACAGTTTATTTCTTCTTCCAATCTCAAAGTATATTTGAATATATTTTTTATCTACTTTTTTAATTTAATTCTTCTATATCTCGGAATGATGGATATGTATTAAGTAAAATTTTGTTTTCTTGTATTTTATCCCATACATCTTGACTAATTTCTATTTCTTCTGTATATATTTTTTTCAATAACATTAGTGGTGAACTATCTTCTATAATTCCTTCATATTTTTTTATTTTACTTTCATTAAATTCATAGTAATAATTAAATTTACAACCATCATTTATCGTTGACAAATAATATGTATTATCAAAAAATCTTTTTGGATTATTTCTAATTGGTACACCATAAACTATAAATACTTGGTCTGATGGAATTTCCTCATCTATAACTGTTACAAAATCTCCAACTTTAAATTTATTTGGCTTACTCTCATCATCATCTTCATATCTTAATGTTGTATATCCCCATCCACCATCTTTATCTAAATAGTTTAATTCATAGAATTTTAATTTTCCTTTATAATCATAATAATAAACCGTATGTGTCGGCTTTAAATCTCTACACATATATTCCATTTTTGGTGGATTAAAATTATCTGCGTATACTGGGTCTAATTCTGTTACTTTAAAATGATATGTTATCATATCATCTTTTAACATATCCTCCAAAGTTAGTGTATCTTCTTCATTAGTACAATAATCCGACTGCTCATATATGTCTTTAAATCTTTTATTTATAAACCATTTTCCTTCTTCAAGTGCTTTCTCTAATGTACTATATACACCACTATAAAAACTATCTCTATCAATTAAATTTCCATAGCAATTATTATATGCTTGTACTTCTAAATGATATACATTATTATTTTCTTCTTTTTCCATTTCTAATTACCTCCATTTATTCATTATAATTTGCTCTGTTAAAACTACTTATCAGTGAACTTTTTAACATTCCACTATTACAACTATAAGGTCTCATTTTTTTTACTATCTCTTGTTTATCTTTACTATAATAACTACCTAAACTAGGATTTTCATAATACAAAATAGTTTTATTTTTCTCGTATGGAACTTTAAATAATACTCTTGAATCTGTTATTTCTGATAAATATTTTTCTACTGTTTCTATTGTTGTATCCTCTGTTTCTTTTACTATTTCTCCATCTGCAACATTATATTGTTTTGAACCTATTATCATTTTAGGAGTTTTATCTACTATTTTATCTGTTATTAATACTTGGTCTATGTTATATTCTCTTGCTAAATTTATCATGTTGTTTTTAAATTGTTCAGAACTATCCTTTTCACTAAATACAATAAAGACATATTCTTTTTGATAAGTGTCTTTATCACTTCTATCTTTCCAATTTGCACAGGTAGTTGAATATGAATATCCTAACTCCTTAATACTTTTAGCAAATTTAATATCTTTATTTCTGTATAGTTCTTGGGCTTGTTCAAATCCTATGTTTCTTATTACTTTTTCATCTCTATTTATAGGTCTATAAATACTTAAAAATGCAAGTTGTTCTTTTTCACTACATGAATAAACTGAAAAACCATGAAGTTCAATAATGTTCCTTATATCATTTATTCTAAGTATTTGATGTGCCCCTATAAAATGCTCACAAAATTTTTCTGCTTGTTCCTCTCCAAAAAATATTTTTATTTGCCATAACCAGTCTGCTACATTTCCGTTGTGTGTCATGTTCCTCATAACATAATCAAAATTTTTTCCCATTTTTACCTTCTTTCCTACTTATAAAAAGAAAAGGTAACAATAGAAGCTTTGGAATAAACCAAAGCTTTAACTTCTTTATTATTCCTTATAGTTTTTGGCTGAACCACTCGCAAGAGTTCATCTCTTGTTTTGGTATGAGGTCATAGAGCCAAATCTCTACCTCAACTCTTTATAAGTATTTATATTTAATTTTTATATTAACACATTTAATAACTTTTGTAAAGTAATAAAATGTTATATTTTAGTTTTCTAAATGTCTTTATCTTTTTTTTCCACATTATATTGTTTTATTATCCATTCTTTTGCTGTTTTTTCTCCGTTTTTTATTTTTTTCCCTATTGCATTACTTATTGCATTATTTTTAATTATTAAATCTTCCTAATTTCTGATATTGGCTCGTTTAATAATTCTGCTATAAATTTATCTAATAATTTATATTCTTTAACATTAAATTTTTGTTTTGTTGATAATATATTGAATATATTATCTTTTTCACAACTTAGATAATGTGTTAAATATAAACCATTTTTTTCATAAAATTTTAATCTTTGTTTTCTTATATTATAATCAATGGCATTTTCATTAATTTTATCTATATTCAAATAAATACTTTTATCACTATATTTTTCTAAATACCATCTTAATAAATAACTTCCATTTCCACAAGAACGTTTTATATTATTTATAGCTAGATATAAAATAAATATCATATTTTCATATTTTATCGCATATATAAAACCATAAACTGTTTTACAATCAATCAAACAATATAGTTCTGCACAATCTTTTTTAGTATATGATATTAACTTATTTAAAGAAGAATATCTTTCTTCCTTAGGAAATGATGTATTATAAATTTCATTTACTTGTTTATAATATTTATTATTAAATTTTACTATTCTCATTATTCTACCTTTCTACAATTTGTATAACTAAATTATATCATATATTTAACTGATTTTACAAAATTATATTAAAAAAAAGACATACTAATCTGTATGTCTTTTTTCTTCTCTTCATTTAATTATATTTTTATATCTTACTATTGATACTA
>CANPWU010000048.1 GCA_947584805.1 uncultured Clostridia bacterium
CTCGTTTTAAAATTTTACAATTTCTACGAAAAAACCAAGGACAAAGCCCCTGAACGCAATTTTTTATTTAATCGAATTTGATGATATTAATGCATTAGAATTAGTATACTTAGAAAAAAAGAGCAGCAAACGCCGCCCTTTTAAATATATTTTTAAACTTAAGCTAATTCTACAGTAGCTCCTGCTTCTTCAAATTTAGCTTTTAAGTCTTCAGCTTCTTCTTTAGCTACATTTTCTTTAACTGTCTTTGGAGCTCCATCAACTAAATCTTTAGCTTCTTTTAATCCTAAACCTGTTGCATCTCTAACAACTTTGATTACTTGGATCTTGTTTGCTCCTGCTTCTTTTAATACTACATTGAATGAAGATTTTTCTTCAGCTGCAGCTCCTGCTGCTGCTCCTCCAGCTGCAGGGGTAGCAGCTGCTGCTACTGCAGATACTCCATATTTTTCTTCAATTCCTTTAACTAATTCAGATAATTCAACAACTGTTAAACTATCAATAGTCTCTAATAACTCATCAATTTTTGCCATTTTAAATTTCCTCCTAATTTTAATTTAAATTTTCTTTTTAATAAATTCATTATGCGTTTGCCGCACTCTCTTTTTGAATACGAACTTGGTCGATTGCAACTGCAAGTTTTGAAATAGTACCAAGTAATCCACCAGCAAGCATTCCCATAAGTGTTTGTCTTGAAGGTAGTTTTGCAAGTGTAATTATTTCTTCTGCAGTCATAACCTTTCCCTCTATAACACCACCTTTAATTTTATAAAAGTCGTGATCTTTTGTATATTCATAAATTGCTTTTGCAGGTTCTAAATAGTCTTCTTGCCCAATTATTACTGCTGTTGGTCCTTCTGTGCAAGCATCTAATCCTTCTATATTGCATTTTTCAAGTGCTCTTTTTGAAATGTTATTTTTAACTATTTTGTACTCAGAATTTGATTTTCTTAAAGTTGCTCTTAGTTTTGTAACATCATCAACATTGATTCCTCTGTAATCTGCAAATAAAATTAGTTTTGCATTTTGCATTTTTTCTGCTAAAGCATTTACTTCTTCTTCTTTTTGCTTAATTATTGATTGATTTGCCATTATTTCACCTCCTAAAATTATGATTATATTTTTAAAAAATTAAAAACTCAAGCAATTATCCTAAGACAACTCCTTGAGTTTATTTTCTCAATTTGATTTCCTCGGTAGGACTTATTTTTTGCCTACTGTCTTAGGATATTTAATTAATTTTAGTATTTTTATTTTTGGTCAATATATAAACTTGGTCCCATAGTTGTTGTAACAGCTACGCTTCTAATATATTGTCCTTTTGCTGCAGCTGGTTTAGCTTTTATAATAGCTTCCATAACAGTATTATAATTTTCTAATAATTTTTCAGCTCCAAAAGATACTTTACCAAAGCCTAAGTGAATTATATTAGTTTTATCTAATCTATATTCAACTTTACCAGATTTAATATCTGCAATTGCTTTTGTAATATCCATTGTAACTGTTCCTGATTTAGGGTTTGGCATTAATCCTTTTGGTCCAAGAACTTTTCCTAAACGTCCAACTACACCCATCATATCAGGTGTTGCAACTACAACGTCATATTCAAACCAATTTTCTTTTTCAATTTTTGGTATTAATTCTTCAGCACCAACATAATCTGCTCCAGCAGCTTTTGCTTCATCTGCTTTAGGTCCTTTTGCGAAAACTAATACTCTTAATGTTTTACCTGTACCATTTGGAAGTACTACTGTACCTCTAACTTGTTGGTCAGCATGTTTTGAATCTACACCTAATTTTACGTGTAATTCAACTGTTTCATCAAACTTTGTTTTTGGAAATTTTTCAATTATGTCTAAAGCTTCTTTTGCTTCATACAATTTTCCTTTTTCTACGAGTTTCTTTGCTTCCTCGTATCTCTTTCCTCTTTTCATTTTTACCTCCTTTGGTTATAACGAAATTGATTTTTCAACTTCTCCCAATTTAAAATTTTATTTAACCTTCAACAACAACGCCCATAGAACGAGCTGTTCCTTTAACCATATTCATTGCTGCTTCAACTGATGCTGCATTTAAGTCTTCCATTTTTTGTTCAGCAATTTGTCTTACTTGTGCTTCTGTAATTTTTGCAACTTTTTCTTTATTAGGTTTACCAGAACCCTTTTCTATTTTTATAGCTTTCTTAATTAATACAGCAACTGGCGGTACTTTTGTTATAAATTCAAAAGATTTATCACTATATACTGTAATAACTACTGGGATTATCATTCCTGGTTCATTTGCAGTTCTATCATTAAATTCTTTAACGAATTGCATAATATTAACTCCGCTTGATCCAAGTGCTGGTCCTACTGGTGGAGCTGGTGTTGCTTTTCCAGCTTCTATTTGTAATTTAATTACATTTGTTATTTCTTTTTGTGCCATTCTAACTTGCACCTCACTTTCTATTCTTTTAAAATTATCTATTCATATTCTAGATTTTTTGAACTTGTGAAAACTCTAATTCTACTGGAGTTTCTCTTCCAAACATTGAAACAAGAACTTTTACTTTTCCCTTATCTTTGTTTATTTCTTGAACTACTCCGATAAAACCTTCCAATGGTCCATTTATAACCTTTACAGATTCATTAATTTCATAGTCGATTTTTATTGGTACTTCTTCAAATCCCATATTTCTAATTTCTTCTTCTGTTAAAGGTATTGGATTTGTTCCTGAGCCTACGAAACCTGTAACTCCTCTAGTATTTCTAACTATGTACCATGTTTCATCAGTTACTATCATTTTTATTAAAACATAACCTGGAAAAACTTTTTTTAAATTTGCTTTTCTTTTACCATCTTTTATTTCAATTTGTTCCTCCATAGGAACTACAATTTCAAAGAAATAATCTTCAAGCTCTCTATTTTTTACCATTTTCTCTAGGTCTGTTTTTACTTTATTTTCATATCCCGAATAAGTATGAATTACATACCATCTCGCAACAGAATCTTCTTTTTGATGAGCCATTTTAATCACTCCTTAAAACTATTCTGAAATATCATTTACATTTGCTACATCGTCAGCTTCTACATTGTTAGCTACATCATTTGCTTCGTTATTTTCGGTGACATTTTCTTCTTGGCTACTGCCTGCATCAGTATTATTATCAGTAGTTTCATTGCTTGTATTCTCATCTTGGCTAGATGTCACAGTATTTTGTACTAAAGCTTTAAGTTTATCAATACCATATGTATTTAATGCTTCAAAAGCTAAATCTAATACAAATACTATAGCAGTTACAATTACTACAATAACTATTACTACTATTGTATTATTTACAACTTGACTTCTAGTAGGCCAAATAACTTTTTTTAATTCTGCTTTAAAGTCTTTCCAAAAATGCTTTTGTTTTTTAGTTGTTTTCTCTTCTTTATCTGTTTTTCCCATTTTTCGTACCTCCAATTAAAATAAAAGTTATTTAGTTTCTTTATGAGTTGTACGTTTCTTGCAATATTTACAATATTTTACTATTTCTAATCTATCTGTGTTATTTCTTTTGTTTTTAGATGTCATGTAATTTCTTCTTTTACATTCTGTACATTCTAAAGTAATATTTTCTCTTGGACCTTTTGCAGCCATTAAAATACACCTCCGTAATTTTTTATGTTTATTATTTGTCATTCATTAATTTAGGTTTAATAACGATGTGAACACGTACAACCTTAAGTACGTGTTCACATATTTTATCATATAATTTCATATTTGTCAACATTTGAGCAAAACTTTTTAATGTTTTTATGTAAAAAGTTTTCTATTTTTTTATTATCTTTGATCTTCTTCTACTGTTTGCTCAGTTCTACTAGCTTTGCTATCACTATTTTTTGAAATTGTGTCTATTAAATTATTCATTTTATCTTTATCCTGTAGATTTGCTATAATTCGTTCAGCTTCACCTACTTGTTCATCTATTCCAGATCTACTAGGTTCCTTGCCACCTTGATCTCTTAAATCTACACGAACTTTAGCTAAATCTTTATCACTATCTAATGCTTCAATAAATTCCTCACGTCTTTCTTTAAATGTTTTGTCTTTTTCAGATGTTTCTGCAGCAGATGGTTCATCTACTGGAGCAGGCACAGCATTTTCTGAAGATTGATTTTCACTATAATCTTTTTCAGAGAACATTTTTATTTCATCATAAGCTTCTTTATATCTACTTAAAGATTTAGCAATTTCTCTCATTCTTGGATGTCTAGCTAAAAATCTCTTAAATTTGCTAGGTTCATCTTCATATTTTTCAGTAAATCCTTTAACAAAATTATCTTCTCTTATTTGTCTTTCTAATTTCTTCTCTGCTAATCTATCCATAAATTTTGCAAGGAATGTAATTTTTGCAAGTCTTGGATGTTTATCTGCAAATTTTACAATTGCTGGCAAATCATTATCTTTTTTACCTTGGTCTGGTTTACCTT
>CANPWU010000049.1 GCA_947584805.1 uncultured Clostridia bacterium
GGATATATGCGAAATTGCCTATCTTCTTGTCCTTTAACAAATCATATTAATTCAGCAATAGATGTTTTTAATATCAATTGTAATACTGATAAAATACTGTCTAAAATAAAAAAGATATTAAGAATAAAATATAACCTAAAAATTGCAAAAAATAATCCATTGAAAATTGAAAAATTTTTTTAAAATTAAAAACACTATCTATAAAAATCGGTAGTGTTTTATTATTGGGATTATAAATCGTGTCTAGCAAGCACTGAATTTTTACTCCCGTTCAAAATTCTTATGTGGGAAATCCCAATCCCTAAATAAAATTATTTTTTTGTATAGTTTTTAAATATTTTTCTAATCCTTCATAATGTACAACTAAAAATTCTCTTGTGCTATCTTCAATATTAAGATCAACCACTTTTGATGTAACCATAATTCTGACAATTTTATATGTATCATTTGCTTTTAAAAATGATAAAAATTCTTTCATATTATTTTTTTCTATTTTTATTCTCTCTTGAAACTTTTTTACATATAATTCCAATTTTTTATTATCATTAGCTAAACCAGACTCAGTCATTGATGTAGATAAAAATTTGACTTCAATGTCAAAAATAATTTTATAATTATGTTCAACTGCTATTATGTCCCATTCATTATCTTTGATTTTAAATTTACGGAATATATCATATGATCTTTTGTTGTGATGAATTATAATATTTTTATATATTTTTTTTAAAATTTTTTGTACATCTGATTCAAGTGAGTTAGATATATTTTTTACAATTTCCTCTAAAGCATTTAAAATTTTATCTTTTTTATCATTCTTTAAATTATAGGGAGTTAAACCAATTGAATGAACATTATTCCAAAAATTTCTAGAATTCCATAACAATCCTTCGTTTAAAAGAATATATTTATTATCCATTAATATCAATGGAGTTGTATCTAAACGGTATCTTGAATTGTTTTTATACAAATCTTTATCATCTACTTCAAATAAATTTTTATCCAAAATACACTTTTCTTCAAATTTTTTTAAATTTATTGTTGGATAATTTTCTTTCAAAATAGATAAAAATTCGTTTTTTTCAATTTTCCCATTGGTCATCTTTTTGATTTTTAAATTATTTATCAAATGTTGCAATAGATTTGAATTATCTTCATATGATATACCTTTTTCACTTAAAAACGCTTTATTAAAATTTTCATTTATTTTTTCACCAAATCCTGGATTATAATTGTAATATAGTTTGTTTTCGTTCGTACTATTAAGTTGATCTTTAATATATGTACAAATTGGTTCTAAGGAATTAGGGTATATTTGAAAATAAGTAATTCCATTTTCATATTTTTTTGACAAATTTGTTTTTGAATTATAAAATCTAAAAATTGAATAATAATATAGTAAAATTACTATTTTCCGATAATCCCTATTTGATAAACCGAAATCAATTTTTTTATTATCTTTTTTTAATACAGATTCAATTAAAGATTTAACTTTTCTAGCCATAATATCTGCCATTTTTGCAGGATATGATATATCTTTTATTATTTCTTCATTACAAATTTCATTGTTCAATAACGCATCATTACATAAATGTATTTTTTGAAGTTTTGTGTATATAGTTCCTAATTCTAAAATTAATGTTGTACAACTATATTTTTTATAAATTTTTTCAAGGAACTTTTCATATATTTTTTTTACATTTTCAAGTTTCTCTAATATAACACTTTGATTATCTAAATCATTAGTGCCAAAAAAATAATAATTATTATATAAAATATATGATTTTGATAGTCCTAAGGAAATTAATGTATTTTCATAATATTCATATTGCTTTTTATCTACTAAAAGTTTTTGCAAATGAAGTTGCCTATATTTATACTTGCTCATTAAATGCTCCAATTAAAATATTTTTATAATTTTTATTAATTATCTCTTTCTACAAATAAAATACAAAAATCTTGCAACTCAATTTGGTATCTTTTAAATAGTTCCCTTATCCATTCAAAAATAGAACTACGACTATAATTAGTATATACATATAAACCTGATACAATTTCTTCTTGAAATTCACTAGTTTTTTCATTAGAAAATAGAATTCTTGTACCTCTTTCGTATGTTAAATTTTTTCTTCCCATTTCATCTAAAATTGTATTATCAATTTTATATAGTAAAGCAATAACTTCCTTATAAATATTTCTAAATGAATCAGCTTTGTACTTAATACCATCAAACTGAAAACCATATAACTTATATGTGGAACTACTAACATATTCATCTCCATCATCATCAGGATTATCTATGTAAAATTCGTAGTATTTTTCAAATTCCAAAGATGTGTCAATATTTGTAGGATATGGAAATTTTTCTATTATAATTTTAGACAATCTATTAGCTCTATTATTTATTTCCTCTTCACCCCAATTAGAAATTTCTTCATTCATTAGCTCGCTGTTCAGTTTGATAATTTTTGTTTTTCCTTCGTTTACAAAGTTCATAAATATTTTTTTCTTTTCATCAAAGGAATAATTACTATACTCTGAATTATAACCTGTAATTGATAAATTTCCTAATGTATGTATATATTTATCATATATTTCCTGATAGTTTTCGCCTAATGACTCTTGCCATTTTTTACTTAAAGTTTCTGGCATAATATGTTCAATAGTAAGAGAAGACATATCAACCGGTTCTTTATTATCATTTTCAATGATATCAAAAAAGTATCTTAATATTTTAGACTTAGCACTAGCATACATATTGCTAAAAAATAATCCATCAATAAACTTATTATCATTTGGCATTCTATCATCTGTTTTTAATGTACATAAATATGATTCAATTGCTTTATAATAGCAATTATAATTGCCTTTATTTTTATCAAAAATATGAGAATATAATGAAGCATAAAATCTACGTAAACTTGAAGATGATATATCTGAAACATTTCTTCTTAAAGCATAATTTCCAAACAATTTTAAAATATTATTAAACTCTTTTTCTTTCTCTTTTAAAAGACTTATTTCTTCTTCAGCCAGTATAATATCCTTATTATATAATTCTCTAATACAATCAAAGTCATTACATACTTTTAACAAAAATGGATATATTGTTCTATGCTGTAATATATTAAATATTTGACATAGATTATTAGAGTCTTCTCCATAATCTAAAAAATCATTGCAAACTAATAACTTATAATATTTAGCATAACGTATAATTTCTTTAAATATTTCTTCTATTCCGACTATATTGTTAACACTAGTATTAATATAATATTCTTTAAAATTTTCATATACTTTTGATTCTTCTATATATCGTGTATCCTTTGCCACCAAAAAATTATAAAAGAACTTTTCTATATTTCCTTTAGTTATTAGATTTTCTAAAGTAACCCAGTATTTCTTATAAATTTCTGCTTGTTTTCCTGGATCAATAATACCCATAAGCAAAAAATTTCTAATTAAGTCTGCAGTAGTTAATTTTACACCAGTTGAGTTAATGCTCTCAAATATTTTTTGAGGAGAATCATTCTCATCTAAAACAATTTCAACAATCTCTAATTTTGCAATTCCATTTAACAAATCTTCATAAGTAATGCTATCATTTTCAATGCTTTTTTTAATCCTATTTTTAAAATAATTATAGTTAATAACAATTTTAGAAGAATTATCTAAATCAACATTGTTACCCATTAATACATTTTCTAGTTCTGTATTATCATTATCAGTATTTTTTAACTTTAATTTATATCTTTCTTCACACAATTCATTATATAAATTCTTTCTTATTTTTTTCTTTGTTATATTTTCTGGATCCTCAATCAAATCATCGATAGCTTTAAGTAATAGCATTATTGTCGTTAATCGTTGTTGGCCATCGATAACAGGACAACTTCTAATATCATCACGTTTTGTTATTGAATATACAAGACTCCCTAAAAAATGATTTTTATTTTGTTTTACACTATTAACTATATCTTCATATAATTTATCGCAATGTTCTTTTTCCCAAGTATAATTTCTTTGATATACAGGAATTGTATACTGTACATCTGTTTTTTTAATAATATCATCATATAACATCCTATTAAATGCTTCCATATTTATCCCTCCTAATTTATTTGTGACAGTAATGACGTAAATATTAAACCCTATGCTACTTATTAATACCCGTCATTATGTCATATTTTTTTACTTATTAATTTACTTAGTTTTTCTATTGATTTTGAATAATCTTCTATCTCATTATTAATTTTTTTCTTATACTTTTCTACTAATTTTTCTAATTTTTTTACATCTTTTTCTTGTAAATCATCTCCAATTTTCAGTTTTTTTACATCACAATCATCTAATAATT
>CANPWU010000050.1 GCA_947584805.1 uncultured Clostridia bacterium
CTTCATCCATTACTCCTTTTTCTTTTGAATACTCACTTACAGCATCCATTATATTTTTAGGCTTAATCTCTACAATTTTATTTTTATTTATTGTAATTATTGGTGAAATTCTTAACTCATCTTTTAATCTTTCTTCTAATAATAGATTTCCAGATTTTTCAATATTCACATTATATATTTTTGATTTTTGTTCCTGTAATGCAAACATCCTATATGGATCAAAATCAACTAATAATGTTTGTGGTTTCATATTATACTTTATGATATTTTCTTTATTATCTGCATAATTTTTTATATATTGATTTTGCAATCTAAAAATTGCTTGATCGTATTCTTGTGGAGATGATGTATCTTTCAAGTAAATCATTGTATCCCATTCTTTAACTGTTGAACCTGTTAACATTCTATTTACAGTTAAAGTTAATGTCTTAATATTTTTTTCTTCACATTTTTTTATTTTATCCTTTATTTCATCAATACTTTTATATTTATTAGATTTGTCTACACCAGAAATATTAATAATTTCATATTCATTTAAATTTTTAAATTTATCTTTATTGTTTTTTATTAGTTCTTCTAAAGCATCACATGATGCACAATATGGTAATACACAAACTATATGTCTACACATTTTTCCTTTTTTTATTTTGTCATAATTTAAAAATCCTAATACATTTTCATCCTCTTTACTACCATCAATAACTTCAAATAATTCTAAAATTTCTTGCTCATTTTCAAATTTTTTATGAGAATTATCTTCGGCTTTTTTTATAGATTTTGGTTTTAATAAAGCAGAAAAAGCATATGTATATCCGTTTTTTTGATATTCATTTAATTTTTCTTTTGCTTTTTTACTTGGATTAAAAGCGAATCTTACCATTTGCGGAAAGCCAAAATATGGATTATCCCATTCTTTAATTTCATCATTTAATATATTTTCATTATTCCATTTTTCTTGTTCTTTTACTATATCTGAAAATTGACAAAAAGAAATAATATCTTCCTTTTCAAATTCGCTTCCCATTAATATTCTATAAGGGGTTCCAGATAAATGTAATGTCATATCGACATCTAATATTTTTAAATTTTCGTCTAATTCATTAATACTATTTTCTTCTTTTTGATACTTATCTTTTATATCTTTTTCATATTTAGTATTTTCCAAAATCTTACCATATTTTTCTGCTCTAGCTCCAAAATGAGTTTCATCTACTACTAACAGATCAATTTTATTTTTAAATACATCTTTATGTTTTTCTTTAATTAAATCTCCTTGCAAATCTTGCAATGTCAAAAATACGACTACTTTTTCACCTTTAGATAATCTATCACTAATTTCATTATTATTTATTAATAATTCTTCAGATGTAATAAAACTATATCCATCAAAATTTTTTGGAATTTCTACATTCTTTTTCCACTCATATTTTACATCAGCTTTAGCAGAAACAATTACTACTAATTTTGCATTCATTTCTTTTGCGCACATCATTGCAGTAAATGATTTTCCAAATCTCATAACTGCATACATAAGTAAATTTTTTCTTCCATTTTTCCTTGCCATCTTAAAATTTTTAATGGCTTCTTCCTGATTTGGTCTTGGATCCCATTCTTTTTCTTCTCTTTTATATTGAATTTTTTCTGGAAGACTAGTCTTAGCATCATAATATTGATATTTATTATAATTTTTAATATAGCTTTCTTTAATATCTTCAATTGCATCTTTTACATCTTTACTTGTAGCATTTTCAAAAAATTCATTTGAGTAGTATATGTCTTTCGGTAAATCTTTTTCTTTTAATCTTGCCTTTCCTAATTCCTCCTCAATATATTTATGTACTGAATAATCTCTAAAGAAAACATTTGAATTAACCATTGCTTTTTCTTTATATTCTTCTTTTAAATCTGGAAAATATTTTTTCCACTCGTTTAATCTGATTGGAACCGGTCTATAAGTATCACCTATTTTTAAATAGTTTGGTACAGTATTAGTAGTAAAAGCATAAATATAAGGTTCTACTCTACCTATTATAATGTTATCTACGATTTCTTTTCCTTCCATATTCTCTCCTATTTTTCTTTAACATTGATTCAAATTTAACTTTCCTATTTGAATCCCAATTCATTACTTTACAATATATACCATTATGTTTTTTATTATTTCCTGTTTTACAGCCTTCACAAATATTTTCATTTGTTTTATCTTCCAATATTTCAGTTGATTTTTCATTTTTACAACTATTAGGTATTACATACTTAGTTCCATCCATTTGCCATATATTCCAGCTTATAATATTAGCAATATTTTTTATTAATTCAATATTTGGTTTTTTCTTAAATTTATAATAATAATAATCAATGTACGTATATAATAAATTTTCTCTTGCTAATAAAACATTATCCCCCTGCCAATCAAATCCATATATATTCTTCACTGCAATAGTTGACCATTTTATCCATTCAAATTCATCATCATTATTTTCAGATACGATTCTTAATTTTCTATCTAGCAGTCCTATTCTATCCTCTACTTTAATTGCTTTTCCTGTAACGGTATCATATCTACTTACCAAATATGGTGCTTCTCCACATGCAATTTCTATCCTAGTGCTTTTGACATAGTCTTGCCATTTATTTTTACCAAATTTTATCTTATCATAATTTGTTATCCATTTTTTCTCCAAAGATACATTAAAAACATTCTTTTTATCAAACCATGCCTCATCTACTAAATTATTTTGCTCATTGCAAATCCAAGATGGTGTAAAAACTTCAGCATTATTTCTTGATCTAGCATCTTTTTCAATTTTAGATTTTTTAGAACGTGGTTTAATCAAATTTTTATATTTTTCAGTTATTTTGTTTATTGTTATTTCTGATTCAAATTCAAACCCCATTCCATTCTGTTCATAGTCTGTTGTTGCCCAAATTATATTATTATTACTGCTATTGTCCTTTAAAAGAATATTTAATAATTCTATATCTATAGATAACAATTGTTCTTCTTTAACATCTATCAGTTCATCAAACATTTTGTCATCTCCTAATTTTTATAAATTATTTTCAATTGAATTTATTACAAGATTATTCTAACAATTTATATTTTTTTATTCAATATATTTTTTAAATTTTCAAAAATATTTTAAGCACATTTTCACTCTGTTTTTCATTTTCAAAATTCTATTACATTATATATCATAAATTAAGCTTTTTCGCAATAAATTCTATAAGTTTATACAGCATTTTAATCTTAAACATAAATTTTTTCTTTATTACAAATTTATTAATTAAAATAATTATTTTTCTAAATAAAAAAACTGCTAATTTATAATTAAAGCTATTACTTCAATTACAATTAACAGTTTTATATTTTATTTTTTTGATTTTTTATAAAAGAATATTGATAATCCTATAAATATCACTATTAATCCTTCAATAATATATTGCTCTTGACCTGTTTGTGGTATGACTTTATTACTTGTAGTGTTATCCTTTTTTTCACTATTATTTTTATTACTATCAACTTTATTGTTATTATCAGATTGTTCTTTGTTTGATTCTTGTGTTTTATCTGAATTTGACGGTAAATTTTGTCCGTTGCTTGGTTTTACTGGAGTTTCTTGTTCTCCGCCTGAATTGTTTGAAGTGCCTTGATTTTCTCCTTGATTGTTTTGATTGTCCTGTTCTCCTTCCGGATTCGTAGGAGTAGTTGTATTACCTTGTCCTTCTTCCGGATTTGTTGGATTTTCTTGTTCTTCTCCTGGTGTTGTTGAATTTTCTTGGTCTTCACTTGGTTCTGTTGGTGTTGTTGGATTTGTTGGTGGAGTTGGCTCTACTGGTGGAGTCGTTTCTGCCAGCGGAGTTTG
>CANPWU010000051.1 GCA_947584805.1 uncultured Clostridia bacterium
TTTATTATTCCTCAAAATTACGATTTTTCTAGTAAGCTATTTGGAATTATTGATTATTCCACTGCTATTTTTAATGTGATTTGGTGCGTAATTGTATTTTGTATTACTAGTTTTGTAATCTCATCTATTTATATTAAAATATTTTTTATAATTATATTTTGTTTTCCAATTCTTCTATTTAGTATTATTGGGTTTAATCATGAAAATATTTTATATGTATTTATATATATTTTTAAATTCCTGACAAGACAAAAAATATATTTATATAAATAAAAAATCACTTGACAATCGTTTATACAAGTATTATTATTATTTTAAATAAAATATTATACAAGGAGATTAATAATGAAAAAGAATTATATTCCACCTGTTTTCCATTATGTATGTAGCTATTTACTTGGTATTGCTTTATTAACAAAAAATACAATAATTACTTTAATTTTTTTAATAATATGGTTAATTTCACTTTTTATTTGTTATATAGAAACTATTTTGGTTATAATACCACATTATTTAAAAAATAAAAGAATTAGTAGTGTAGAAAAAAGACAAGATATTATAGGTGGATTATTGTTTAATGCCGTTTTTATTGTTTCATACTCTTCTCAATATATCTATAAAGAGAAAAAAGATACATTAATAACTAACTTATCAACGCTAATAGGTTTTATAGGATATATTTTTATGTTTTTTGCAATGAAAAATACCTTATAATAAGGTATTTTTCATTTTTATATATATTTTGTATATTAATTAATAATATCAAATTGCTTCATATCGTATAACTTTAATTTGAACTGGATACGTTTCCATTATATCTCCATCATAAGTTATTTTAACTCTTTCTCCTATCTCAAATTTAACATTAGTATCAAGTTTCAATTTTACTGCCATTATTTTATCTGCATTATTATTCAAGATTAGAACCTGCTGATCTAATTTGCCCTGGAACACGTCCATAACCTATATGACCATCAATAATATATCTATAAATACGGTCTGATTCTTCATATCCACGAAAAGCGCTGTTATCACTTACATATTGATATAAACATATATCAATAATAGAAGTTTCATTATAATCTTTATAATCGTCTAGTTCAAGTACAACAAAACAACTTCCGTAATCCCAAATCAAAGAATAATGCTTTGGTTCTCCATCTATAGGAGCATCACGAAATTCTTCAAAAGTTTTATATTGCTGTATATTTTTTGTCAAAACAGTAGTGTTATTTTTCCAATATAATCCCGAAGGATTTCCAAAATAACTATATAGTTTATTTAATTTTTCTTCTAAACTTAAGTTAGAGTCTATTCCAAGCGCATCTAAATAGATTGTTGAACTATATAAACCGTTTTCAAAAATATTTCCAAAAGTAAGATCTGTTGAAGAATAATATTCTGAATTCCACTCACTAGCATTAGAATTATCATCATAACACATTGGAGTATAGGAAAACTTATTATCACCATTAGAAATATCTAATCTACAATACTGAGCATTTTTATTATACTCCAAAGAATATTCAGTAAGCCATGCATTTGTATCATTTACGTGTATATTTGAAATTTCATCTACAGATAAATTAATCTCATCATAAATTCCACTATGCATATAATATAATCCTCTAACATATTGACCATTTTTATAGGTTAAAGGATTTTCATTTAGAGGTATTCCTGATGCCCAAAGTATTGAAGCTGCATCTCTTTGAGCATTTGAGAAGTTAGGCAGATGATCTAAAATAGAATAAAACCCTGTTATTTCTTTTTCTGCTGAATTTACTTTGTCAGAACTTGTATCATTTTGATTATTATTAGAAACAGACTTTGTTGAATTTAGTATATCACTTTTTAATAAAAAAGTAATTAAAGCTGAAATTATTATTGCAATTAAAATTACTATAGTTGTAATAATAACAACAGTCATTTTTGTAAGACCATTCTCTTTTGTAAATTTCATTTTATAACACCACCAATTTTAAAAAATTTTATAAATTTATAACATTATTATTTTATTTAACTAAAACTTGACCTCTCTCAATTTCATCTCTTTCAATATCTTTTAGCAACAATCCAACATTGTCACCAGCAGTAGCTGATTCATAAGTTTTTCTATACATTTCTATTTCTCTAATAACAGTTGTTTTTACTTCATCATTTAATCCAATAATTTGAACTTGATCATTTACTTTTATTGTTCCTTTTTCAATTCTACCAGTAACGATTGTTCCTCTCCCTGTAACGGTAAATATATCTTCTATAGTCATTATAAAACTATAATTTTTATCTGTTTTTATATTTTCAATATCATTATTAGTATTATTTGAATTACTAATATTATTTTCAATAACTTTTTGATTACTAATATCAACATTTTCACTTTTTTTATGAATAAATTTGAAATATATAAATACACATATACATATTATAGCAATCAAAATTATTATAACAACTAACTTTTTATTGTTATTTGATTTGTTATAATTAAGGTCATCATTCATAATTTCTTTCCCTTTCATTCGTATATTATTTCAAACTATTAGTAAATGTATTAAGCATTATTTCACTTAATCCTTCCCCACTAACATTTGTATTATTTGCACCTGTCATCCTTGCATTAGTTAAACCTTTTTCATGTTTAATCAAATTATCTATTTTTTTCAAATTAAATATGCTTTTCTTTGTTTCAATTTCGTAATGATGCCTTGCATCTGAATTACGATACCTTAAATAAATCACAAAGAAATATATAAAACCTACTAATAAAAATATCCACTTGTAATCAAAATCTACAATTAGCATTAATATAATACCTAATAACTCTACCAAGCAAGAAATACCAAATAATTTAGGCATATGTATTGGTACACTTCCCATAGTTTCTTTAGTTCTAGCATTTACTGCAACATAATGTAAAGTACTATTCTTATCACCTTTCACCTCTTGATAACTATATAACCATACAGGTAAGTATGCTGTTTTCCATTGCTTTCCTTTTACATCAAGTTGTTCACTAGACCAATTAACACCTCTATCATAATCTCTCAAAGTGTCATTTGCTGCAAATCTTGCTATATCTTTTGATTGATTATCTACTAAAGGTCTTAACTGTTCTATGTTAGTATCACGTTTTTCAGAAGTATAGCCTTTTAAATAATTTGCATTATATTTTACGCAATTTTCCATATCAAATGGCATTATAGCATTTATAACATTATTTGTTTTATTTGCATTTTTATTTAACTTATCAGAACTTGATTCAACTGTAAGTCCTTCTATTGTTAAGTCAAATTCTCTTTCAACTTCATATAAATCTGCATCATAATATGTGGTACTACTATTACCATTCCCACGAGTATATCGTCTAACTAAATGCTCTCCATGTCCTGAAAAACGAGCATGAGAATTTACATCAACTACCATATATGGAAAATAAACTCCCATAATATTATCTGTTGTAAATTCTTCTCTAAATTTTGGATGAGCAAAGAATTTTCTCTTTCCTACAAAATTTTCTATTTGTTCTTTAGCCTCTGCTTTAGTTAAATTAAATGGTAATACTACATCTGGAATAGCACCATTTGGAACTTGCTGATTTACAGATAAGGTATTTCTACACCAATGGCATCTTGCTTGTGTGCTTTCCGATGTATCTATTACAACTTCTGCTCCACAACTACTACATTTAAAAGTCATAACATTTTGAGTATCTTCTACTATATCTTGTGTTCCAGAACCCATTATTTCGCCTTC
>CANPWU010000052.1 GCA_947584805.1 uncultured Clostridia bacterium
AGATAAACCAACAGCAATTTTATCACCATTAGAAATCATATCATAATCATCAATAGCTTTTCTTATATAACTTAACATTCTTTGCATAATAATATTAATCTCCTTATTCTAATCTTTTAGAATTAAATCTAATGATTGCAACAATAGCAGATGTAACCTCAAAAATATTGCCAATTAGTGCAACATAAGTACCAACAATAGAATTATAAACAGCAAAAATTAGCGCAGCAAAAATACATGAAACACGTATTGTAGTAGTGCTTTTTTGCCAAGATGAAATAGTAAATATTATAGCAGCAATAATTGGTAAAATATCAAGTAAAGTCTTACAATAAATCATTGCCAAAATGAAAATTGCAAATAAAAATAACAATAAAACTGTAAAAGGTGTTTCTTTATTTTTTTTACTATCTTTCATAAAAACATAACATCTAAAAGCAGAAACAATATTCATAAAACCAGCAGAAAATAATCCAAGAATAATATATTGAAATGCATAAAAAATGTTAGCTAATATTTGAAATAGTAATATCCTATGTTTTTCTTTAAATTGGAAACTGCTTATCCAAGTAAGTAATGCCATAATACCAAAAGCATGTGGTATAAAATTCATTAGTAATCACCATAAATAATATATAATAAAAAAATTGATTTGTAAATATCAACAATATACTAATTAGCAATAAAAATATTTTTAATTCTAGTACAAAGAATTTCTGTTGCTAATCAGTAAAGCAGTATTATAGAAAATAAAATATTACAAAACACTTTAAAAAAATGAAAAAATGATATAAAATAAGAAACATAAATACAATTAAAATATTATAAGAGGAGTTAAAATGAATTTACAAGAAATATACGAAATCGTAAAAAAAGAATTATCAGAAAAAAGATTTTTTCATAGCCAATGCGTTATGGAAAGATGTGAAGAAATAGCAAAAAAGATGAACTATGATATTGAAACAGCAAAAAAAGTAGGAATAGCACACGACATAGCAAAAGAAATACCAAACGAAGAAAAACTAAAATATGTTGAAAAGAATAATATAGAAATAGACGAAATAGAAAGAGATAATCCAACACTATTACATGCAAAAATCGGAGCAGATATATCAATAAAAAAATTAGGATTTACTACAGAAATGGCTAATGCAATAAGTGCCCACACAACAGGAAGACCAAATATGAGATTACTAGATAAAATATTATTTATAGCAGACAGAACAAGCAGAGAAAGGGGATTTCCAGACATAGATTATTTGAATAGTCTATTAGAAGAAAATATAGACAAAGCAGTATTATACATCTTAGATAAAAAAATTATGCTACAAATTGAAAAAAAAGCTCCAATGCATGTAGATAGTGTAATTACAAGAAATTGGATTTTAAAAAATACAGAAGTATAAAAGGAGAAAAAGCATGAGATTTATTCACATAGCAGACATGCACCTTGATTCTCCATTCACAGTATTAAGCCAAAAAGAAGAAATGGGAGAATTAAGAAGGTTAGAACAAAGAAAAGTTTTTAGTAAAATAATTGAATATATAAAAAAGGAAGAAATAGAATACTTAATAATTTCAGGGGATTTATATGAACATGAATATATTCGAGAAAGCACTATAGATTATATAAATAACCTATTTAAAACAATACCAACAACAAAAATTTTTATCAGTCCAGGCAACCATGACCCATTATTAAAAAATTCATATTATAATAATTATAATTGGAATGACAATGTATATATATTCAACTCTCAAATACAAAAATACGAATTTGAAGAAGCAGACATATATGGATATGGATTCGAAGATTTTTATTGTAGAGATTCCAAAATAGAAGAAATTAAAATTGAAGATAAAAATAAAATAAATATATTAGTATCACATGGCTCTTTAAATGCAAGTAATACATTAGAAATGCAATATAATCCAATTAATGAAAATAAGATAAAAAAAGTAGGATTTGATTATATTGCATTAGGACATATTCATAAACAAATGATAAAAGAAAATATAGTATATCCAGGTTCAACAATATCATTTGGATTTGATGAACTAGGAGAACATGGAATGCTAGATGTAGATTTGTCAAAAAAGACACTAAATATTAATTTTATTAAATTAGATGATAAAGAATTTGTAGAAGAAGAAATGGATATATCTACAATAAATTCGGAAGAAGAATTAATAGAAAAAATATTAGAAATAAAAATAGATGAAAATAAATTATATAAAATAAAATTAATAGGAAATAAAAATATAGAAATAAATAAAAATAAAATATTAAAAATAATAAACAAAAAAAATATATTAAAAATAAAAGATTGTACCCAAATAAATTTTGATATAGAAAAAATAATACAAGAAAATAATTTAAAAAGTTATTTTATAAAAGAATTAAATAAATTAAAACAAGAAAATAATTATACAGATGAAGAAATTAATCAAGCAATGGAAATAGGCTTAAACATGTTAAAAAATTAGGAGGATATTTTGAAAATAAATTATTTAAAAATCAACGGATTTGGAAAATTAGAAGATAAAGAAATAAATTTAAATGATAATATTAATATAATTTATGGTGAAAATGAAGCAGGAAAAACAACTATATTAAAATTTATTTCAGGAATGCTATATGGAGTATCAAAAAATAAAAATAAAAAAGAATTTTCAGATTATGAAAGATACAAACCATGGGATAAAGAGACATTTTCAGGAAAGATAAAATATGTTTTAGATAATAAAAACGAATATGAAATTTATAGAGAATTTAACAAAAAAAATCCACAAATATATAATGAAAATGGAGAAGAAATTTCAAAAACATATAATATAAATAAAACAAAAGGAAATGAATTTTTTTATGAACAAACAAAAATGGATGAAGAAACTTTTTATTCAACAACAATGATAACACAAAAACAAGTTATATTAGATAATAATGAGCAACAAATTTTAACACAAAAAATGACGAATATATTATCAACAGGAGAAGAAAATATATCATATAAAAAGGCAATAGAAAAATTAAATAAAAAATTGCTAGAAGAAGTAGGAACAGAAAGAACAGTAGGAAGACCAATTAATATAGTAGAAGAAAAAATACAAGAATTAAATAATAAAAAAAATAATTTATATATAGATAATTCAAGAAAAGAAAAATTAGAAAATGATATAAAAGAAGACGAAAATGAAATAATTATAAAAAATAAAAAAATAAATATGATAAAAGAAATAAAAAAATATAAAGAAAAAAACATAATAGAAGAGGAAAAAATAAAAATAAATAAAAATATTATAGAGGAAGAAAATGAAAAAATAAACAACCTAAAAGACAAAATTAAAACAAATAGTAAAAAAAATAAATATAAAATCCTTCCAGTATTATCAGTAATAATAATATTAATTTTAAGTATATTTTTAACATCTAAAATATTCAAAATATCTTTTATATTACTTATGGTTTGTGAGATAATTATACTTATAGTAAGAAGTATAGTAAGTAATCGTAATTTAAAAAT
>CANPWU010000053.1 GCA_947584805.1 uncultured Clostridia bacterium
AGCCACTTATCCGAATCGAACGGATGACCCACGCATTACAAGTGCGTTGCTCTACCATCTGAGCTAAAGTGGCATTGTTTTATGGTGACCTGTACGGGAATCGAACCCATGTCTCCGCCGTGAAAGGGCGGTGTCTTAACCGCTTGACCAACAGGCCTTTGGTGAGCTATCCGCGACTCGAACGCGGGACAACTTGATTAAAAGTCAAGTGCTCTACCACCTGAGCTAATAGCCCTTATACTTATATAAGAGGTTGCTTTAAAACAACCGCTTATATATATTACTACAATTTTATTGAAATGTCAACTATTTTTGCAAATTTTTTTAATAAATTTATGTTTATTACTATTTGTTTAATTTTTTAATGACTTCTTCTACATCTATTCCATGTACTTCGCAAGCTTCTTCAATAGTTTCTGCTTGTGATGCTGGGCATCCTAAGCAATGCATTCCTGCTTCTAGTAGTATATCCGCTTTTTCTGGTGCTTTTTCTAATAATTCTCCAATTGTCATATCTTTTTTAATTTCCATAATAAATTCACTCCTTCTAAAATATTTTAACACATTTTTTCAAAAATGTATAGACAAATTTAATTTTTTGTTGTATTATATTTTTGGTCGCCGGAATTTTAAGGTGGTGATATTATAAAATTTCTAGTAAATTTATTCTTTATATCTTTTATTATTAATAGCTTCATACTTTTTTATTCTACATTTGCAATAATCGATATATTATTTTTTAAAAACCCACAAAAATCAAAATTTAATATTCCAAATTAATTTTAAGGAGGTTTCATGTTTGTAAATACTTTTTTTAGAAGAGTAGTTTTTAATTTTGCATGTCTATTCGTTTTTTTAGCAATATATATTTTTCTTTTTTACAAAGTTTATACATCTGATGTAATTATTATTTCTTTTGCTATTAATCCATTTAATATTTGTGAAAGATACCCAGAATTTTGGGAAAAACTTAAAATTTTATATGTTCCAATTACATTTATTTCATCTATCATTTCAATAAATCTTGTATATTCTTCCATTTTTAAAAAGAAAAAAGAATTAAAGATTAAACCAACAAAGCTTAATTGTGACTTATCTCTTTATGTTGCAAAAGATAAATCAGGATTTCCTATTATCCTTCCTGAAGCCAGTCTTTATCAAAATATTTTAATTACTGGAACTATTGGTTCAGGTAAAACCAGTTCTGCAATGTACCCATTTACAAGGCAACTTATAAAATACAAGTATGATGATGAAGATCAAAAACTTGGTATGTTGATTTTAGATGTAAAAGGTAATTATTATGCTCAAGTAAAAAAATATGCAGAACATTATAGGAGAAAGGATGATTTAGTAATAATAGAACTTCGGAAGTAATGTAAAATATAATCCTCTAGATAAACCTAATTTAAAACCTGCTGTTCTAGCAAATAGATTAAAAACTATTCTTACCCTTTTTTCAAAAAATAATAGTGAAAGTTATTGGCTTGATAAAGCAGAGCAAATTTTAACTGAATGCATTAAATTTTGTAGATTATATAATGATAACTATGTTACTTTTTCTGAGATTCATAAACTTATTACCGTTCCTGATTATTACATTAGCAAAATTAATTTTATGCGTTCAAAGTTTTTATCTGGAAAGTTATCTCATGTTGACATTCATAATCTTTTATCTTCTATAGAATTTTTTGAAAAAGAATTTAATACTTTAGATTCTAGAACATCTAGTATATTAAAATCTGAAATAACAAGAATAACCGGCGCATTTATTTCAGATTATGATGTTTTGAATACATTTTCGCCACAAAGAGAAGATTTAAATTTCTTTGGGTTTGAAGAAATGATATCTAAAGGTAAAATTGTAGTTCTAAATATGAATATTGCAGAATACAAAAATCTTTCTAAAATAATTGCTGCATATTTAAAATTAGATTTTCAAACTGAAGTTATGGCAAGGCTTGCTAAACCTAATTCAAATATGCGAAGTGTTTGTTTTATTAGCGATGAATATCATGAATATATTACTGATACTGACGCTGATTTTTTTGCTCAATCAAGAGAGGCAAAATGTATTAATATTGTCGCAACTCAAAGCTATACTTCTCTCCTTAATTCTATTAATAATCAGTATACTGTAAAAGTCATTATTCAAAATTTAATTAATAAGCTTTGGTTTAGAACTGATGATATTTTTACAATTGAGGAAGCTCAAAAGCAACTTGGAAAAGAGGAAAAGAAAAAATATTCTAAAAGTTTTTCTGAAAGTTCTACTGATCCTAAAATGACATCTTTATCAAGTATTTTAAGTTTTAATAAACCTAATTTTTCTGAAAGTTTAAATTCCTATACTCAATTTGATTTTGTTTTTGATACTAACTTTTTTACGCAAAATTTAAATACTTTCTCTTGTTTAGCATTTTTATCTACAGGAAATAGTATAATTCCACCTCAAAAAATTGATCTTGTTCCATACTTTAAAATTGATGAAAATATATAAAAATACATATTTAAAGGAGATGTTTCACGTGAAAAAATTTATTTATTATTGTTTTTTTATTTTATTTCTTTCTATGATTTTTATTTTTTCCTTAGGGATTTCGTCATTTGCGGCTTACCCCAAGCTTGTTTCTAAAATTATTTCCGCTTTTGAAGATTTAAAAAAATATATTATTGCAATTGCAACTCCTATTGCTGCTGTTGCAATTGGCTCTGGTTTTCTGATGCAAAAGTTTAGTTTTGGAGATGAAGAAAGAATTAGAACTGGTAAAAAATTAATTAGAACTTCTGTTGTTTCTTATGCTTTTATTTTAGCTCTTGATTTAATTATTAATTTAATTGAATCGTTAATTAAATAAGAGGAGGTGCTTTTTTGAATTCCACATCTAACACAATTTTATCTACTATTAATGAACTTTTTAGTTCCTTATTTTCTTCTATTGATGAATCTATTTATACTGCATTAGATGAAATTTCTTTTATAAATACTAATATTTTAAGATCTTCATATTTAGAAAAACTTTTTGGTACTTCTTCTACTACTGGTATTTTAATGATAGCTAATGCTCTTTTAATTGGTTTTGTTTTATATTTTGCTATAAAACATTTACTTTCGAGTTTTGCTATTGTTGAATCTCAAAATCCTTATCATTTTATTTTGAAAATAATTTTTATTGGCATTTGTGTTAATTGTAGCTTTTTTATTTGTGAACAAATTATAAATTTAAATAGTTTAGTATCTTCTGCTATAAGAGAGGTTGGTTATGATATACTTGATACTCCTATTTGTTTTTCTAAATTAATTGATATTTCAGATTCAATTATACTTATTGAAGAAAATAAATCTAATGCATT
>CANPWU010000054.1 GCA_947584805.1 uncultured Clostridia bacterium
GAAAAGAGAGTTTCATTCAGAAGAGCAATGAAACAAGCAATGGCAAAGGCTATGAAAGCAGGTGCTTTAGGAATTAAAACTTCAGTATCTGGAAGATTAGCTGGAGCAGATATGGCAAGAACAGAATTCTATAAAGAAGGTACTATACCACTTCAAACTTTAAGAGCTGATATAGACTATGGATTCTATGAAGCAAATACTACTTATGGAAAAATAGGTGTTAAAGTTTGGATTTATAAAGGAGAAGTTCTTCCTGACAAAAAAAAGACTAATGTAGAAGGGGGAGAAGAGTAATGCCATTAATGCCAAAAAGAACAAAATATAGAAAAATGCAAAAAGGTAGAAATAGAGGAAAAGCAACAAGAGGAACTAGCATAACAGATGGAGAATATGGATTACAAGCAACAGGGGCAGCTCTTATTAAATCAAATCAAATAGAAGCTGCACGTATTGCCATGACTCGTTACATTAAAAGAGGTGGTCAAGTTTGGATAAAAATATTCCCAGACAAACCAATAACTAAAAAACCAGCTGAAACTCGTATGGGTAAAGGTAAAGGTGCACCAGAGTATTGGGTAGCTAGAGTAAAACCAGGCAGAGTAATGTTTGAGATATCAGGCGTTACAGAAGATGTTGCTAAAGAAGCTCTAAGACTTGCTGCAAATAAACTACCTGTA
Organism: uncultured Clostridia bacterium; assembly: GCA_947584805.1. Taxonomy (GTDB): domain Bacteria; phylum Bacillota; class Clostridia; order TANB77; family CAG-508; genus JAAWPK01. The sequence goes on from CANPWU010000054.1 coordinate 678, forward strand.
AAATCAAAATTTGTAGCAAAAGAAAATAACGTAGGTGGTGATGAGTAGATGAAGATGAATAAAATAAATGAAATGTCTTCACCAGAACTTGAAAAAGAATTGGGTGAATTAAAAACTGAATTGTTTAAATTAAGATTTAGTCTAGCAACTCATGGCTTAGATAACCCTATGAAAATAAAAGAAGTAAAAAAGGATATTGCTAGAATAAATACTGTTTTAAGAAGTAGAGAATTAGAAAATGCGAAGAAAGGAGAATAAAGCTAATGGAAAGAAATCTTCGTAAAGTAATGATAGGTACAGTAACATCTGACAAAATGGACAAAACAATCGTTGTATCAGTTGAAACAAGTGTTAGACATAGTACTTATAAGAAAACTATGAAAAGAACATATAAATTAAAAGCTCATGACGAAAATAATGAATGTCATGTAGGAGATAAAGTAAAAGTAATGGAAACAAGACCATTATCTAAACAAAAAAGATGGAGACTTGTTGAAATTCTTGAAAAAGCTGAGTAAATATAAAAAGCGAGCATAAGATTTTCATTTGTTTGAAAAGAAAGGAGAAGAAAATGGTACAACAACAAAGTATACTAAAAGTAGCTGACAACACTGGTGCAAAAGAGATTATGTGCATTAGATGTTTAGGCGGATCATATAGAAGATATGCTAATATCGGTGATATAATAGTTGCTTCTGTTAAAGATGCAACACCGGGAGGAGTTGTAAAAAAAGGTGATGTTGTAAAAGCTGTTGTAGTAAGAAGCAAAAAAGGCGTAAGACGTCCTGATGGTTCTTATATAAAATTTGATGAAAATGCAGCAGTAATAATCCGTGATGACGGAACACCTAGAGGAACTCGTATATTTGGCCCAGTAGCAAGAGAACTTAGAGAAAAGGATTATATGAAGATTCTTTCTCTTGCTCCAGAGGTACTATAAAACGAATAAAAACTAAATAAAAAATTGTAAGAAGGTGAAACAATGAAAATAAAAAAAGGCGATACAGTTTATGTTTTATCAGGAAATGATAAAGGTAAAAAAGGTGAAGTTTTAGAGATTATACCAAAAACTGAAAAAGTAATAGTTAAAGGTGTAAATCTTAGAAAAAAACATATTAAGCCTAAAAAACAAGGAGAAGAGGGTGGAATTATTTCAGTTGAATGTGCTATTCATAGTAGCAAATTAGCTGTAGTATGCCCAAAATGCGGAAAGCCTACAAGAGTAGGTTATGAAATGGAAAAAGATGAAAAGGTTCGTGTTTGTAAAAAATGCGGTGCAAAATTAAAATAACAATAATTAAGGAGAGGAGGAATTAAATTACTATGGAAAAACTTAGAGAACAATATGAGAAAGAAGCAATCCCAGCATTGATGAAAAAATTTAACTATAAATCTATTATGGAAGTACCAAAACTAGAAAAAATAGTTATTAACATAGGGTTAGGAGATATAAGAGATAATCCAAAAGCATTAGATAATGCTATGAATGATTTAAGCCTTATTACTGGCCAGAGACCAATTATTACAAAGGCTAGAAAATCTATAGCTGCATTCAAAATAAGAGAAGGTGCAAACGTAGGATGCAAAGTAACATTGAGAAAAGAAAAAATGTATGAATTTGCATATAAATTATTTAATGTAGCTATGCCAAGAATAAGAGATTTTAGAGGAGTGTCAGATACATCTTTTGATGGTAAAGGAAATTATTCTATGGGAATTAAAGAACAATTAATATTTCCTGAGATAGAGTATGATAAAATTGATAAATTAAGAGGTATGGATATAATTTTTGTTACAACAGCTAAATCTAACGAGGAGGCAAAGGAATTACTTACACTTCTTGGTATGCCATTTAAAAACTAATTAATGAAAGGAGAAAATTATGGCAAAAAAATCTATGATAGAAAAACAACAAAGACCACAAAAATATAAGACAAGAGAATATAATAGATGCAAAATTTGTGGTAGGCCACATGCTTATATTAGAAAATATGGAATTTGCCGTGTATGCTTCAGAGAATTAGCACACAAGGGAGAAATTCCAGGTGTTAAAAAAGCAAGTTGGTAATATTTATAAAGCTTATTAGAAAAGGAGGAAAGAAAATGAACACAACAGATCCAATAGCTGATATGTTAACTAGAATAAGAAATGCTAATCGCTCAAAACATAAAACAGTTGATGTGCCAACATCAAAAATGAAATTAGCGATAGCTGATATATTATTTAAAGAAGGATATATAAAATCATTTGAAGAATTATCAAATGATGTTCAAGGTACT
>CANPWU010000055.1 GCA_947584805.1 uncultured Clostridia bacterium
GGAAATTTTCCTATTATTTCTGTGTTAATATCAACTTTAATAATCTTTGTTGTTGGTGTAATTGTTGATTTAATAAGGCAACTTGTTGAAAAATATACAGTTGATAAATTTTTAAATTCAAAATATTATGAAAAAATAACAAAATATATTCATAATATTTCTCGAAAAATTATAGGATAGGAGCTTTTTAGTGGAGGAAGTTGAAAAAAATAAAAAAAGTAAATTAAAATATTTTTTAATTTATACAATATGTTTTGGATTTTTATTTATAATTTGTTTTTTGGTTTATTTTTTTAAACATAAAAAAAATTTTTTTGGATATATTGATGGAATAAATCAACATTACTTAATATTTTTATATATTGGAAAATGGTTAAGAGAAATTTTTAAAGGAATTTTTATAACACATACTGGAATTCCTTTATGGAATATTGGAATTGGATATGGAGCTGATATATTAACTTCTAATGGTGGATATATACCCGATTTATTTAATTGGCTATCTGTATTTTTCCCTGAAAAATTTTCTGAGTTTGGATTTAATTTTACTGTTGTTTTAAAATTTTACATAACTGGGCTTGCTTTTAGTTATTATGGATTTTATAAAAAACAACCAGCTTGGGCTGTTTTAGTAGGAAGTATTGTGTATACTTTTTCTGGAGTAATGTATATTGCTTTTTATGAAACGTTTTTTATGAATCCAATGTATATTTTTCCTTTTGTAATGGTTGGAGTAGAAAAATTATTGAAAGAAAATAAGCCAATAGTTTATATTATTTCACTTTCATATATGTTTATAAATTATTTTTATTTTGCATATATGACAGCAATTTTAGTAGTTATATACTATATTTTAAGTTTTATTTTTGACAAAGATATTGAAAATAAAAGTTTAAAAAATTTCTTTAAAACGGGAATTAAGTTTTTCTTATATTCACTTTTAGCAATGGGAATATCAGCTCTATTTTTATTACCAATTTTATTAGTAATAACTAAAATAGGAAGATTAGATATAAATTATTATTTACCAGTTTTATATGAAAAATGGTATTATAAATGTTTTATAGCTGGGATGGCAGATTCATTTTATATGCCTAGAAATTGTTTTATAGGTTTTGGAGCAATTTCGATTCCTTGTATAATTTTATTATTTTTACAAAAAAAGAAAAATACAAAATTAAAAGTAGAATTTATTTTAGCTACAATTCGGACTTTGTATTCCATTTGTTGGAAAAGTTTTTAATGGTTTTAGTTATTATGCTAATAAATGGGTTTGGGCTTACGCTTTGATTATAGGCTATATAGTAATGATAAGTATAACGAGCTTTAGAGAAACTACAAAAAAGCAAAAGATTTTAGTCGTTACTGGAACGATATGTTATATTGTATTGGTACAAATAGTATGCAAATATAATTCTTTTAGATATGATATTATAATGTTATTAGTCTTAATTTGTAGTTTAATATTTGTAATTGCTGATATGATACAAAAAAAATATTATAAAGTTGTTTGTATATTTTTAGCTACAGTTTCTGTTGCATTACCAGCTTCATTTTATTTTAGAGGTGCATATTCAAATAGTACAATGAATGATGTTGAATATGGAAAAGGATATGAATTGCTTACTCAAAATAAGGGAATAAATTTATTGAACAAAATTTATAAAAATGATGGTACTAGATATGAAGAAGTACAAACTGGAGAAGTAAGAAATACAAGTTGGTTATATGGAATAAGTGGTGTTGATTTTTATATTAGTATATATAATAATGATATAGATAAATTTCATAATGATATTGCTCTTTATACAGATAGTTGGACTATGGGGTATCGAGGATTAGATAAGAGATTAGAATTAGATTCTTTATTTGGAGTAAATCATTTTGTAGTTTATGGAAAAGATAATAATCCTTATTTATATTCTGAATTAGAAGAAAAAGATGAAGAATATTATTTATATAAACCAAAAATAGATAATAGTTTAGTATATGGTTTTGATAAAAGTATAGGATATTCTGATTTTGAAAAATTATCTATAATTGACAGAAATCAATTAATTATGAAGGCTTTAGTTGTAGATGATAAAGAAGCAAATTCAAAATCAGATGAAATTGAATTTGAAAGAGAAAAAGACATTTTGGTTCCTTATGAAGTAGAAAATAATAATAAAAATATAAAAATAAATAAAGAGGGAATTAAAGCTGAGATTTTAGATACAGAAAATAACAAAATAAAATTTAACTTTGAACCAATTTCTGAAAGTGAAGTTTGGGCTTATATTGAAGGAATGAATTTTGAATATGGAAGCGTATCAGATTATTTTTTCACATTAGAATATAATTATAAAAATGATGTTATAACAAAAACAGTAAAAAGATTAAATAATAAAACTCATATGTATGGTGGAAAACATAATGTAATTGTTAATTTAGGATATATAAAAGAAGAAATAAATTCAATAGATTTTAAATTTGATACAATAGGAAATTATACAATAAAAAATATAAAGTTAATTAAAAGACCTAAAGAAAGCATTGATAATAATACAGCTATTTTAAATAGAATAGCTAAAAATATAAAAACTTCTAATAATAAAATTTCTTTTGAAGCTAATTTAGATAAAAAACAATATGTGTTTATATCTGTTCCTTATTCATCTGGCTGGAAAGCTAAAGTAAATGGAAAATCTACAGAAATATTAAAAGTAGATGATGCATTTATGGCTTTAAAATTAGACAAAGGAAATTACAATATAGAATTAAAATATAGAAC
>CANPWU010000056.1 GCA_947584805.1 uncultured Clostridia bacterium
AAATTTTCATTATTTTTTACCAATTCGTATATTCCACCAAAATTTATTTCTTCATCATAAGTAAAATAAAGTTTCATCCCTCTTTTTAATTTATTAAAATTTATTGTTGAAACAGCTTGTAACATTGCTGCTATTCCACCTTTCATATCACATACTCCTAGTCCATACAAATATTCATCTTTTATAGTTAATTCAAATGGATTTTTAAATTCATCTATATATTCAACAGTGTCTGTATGACCTAAAAAACCTAATCCTATATTTTTTCCAATAGTCATTACTAAATTTTTAGTTTTATATTCGGTTTTAAATCCTAATTTTAATAAATAATTTTCTATATAGTTCATAATTTGTTCATTATCCTTATCTTTAATTGTATTAAATTTTACAAGATTTTTTAATATTTTAAATTCTTCCATATTTCATTTTTCCCTTTTCTTCAATTACTTTTCCAGATACAATAGCTTCTTTTACATAATCTAAATTCATATTTAATCTTACATTAATAATATATCCAGATGGTTGTATAATTTCAAAATTCTTTATATTTCGAATATAGTTTTCATAAATAGCTACTGCTAAACTTCCGCTTCCACATGCTGTTTCATAATATAATGTATCTATTGTTTTTACCCAAATTATTGGATATATTTTAAATTTTTTTCCATTTGTTTCTAGCAATATTATTCCTACTGCATCTTTAGATTTATCAAAAGTTTTCATTAAATTTTTCAATTTAGTTTTTGCTTTCAATTGATTTATTTTTAATTCCTTAATATATTCTTTTGAGTCATCTTCATTCATAACAGCTAGCAATATTCCATCTAAATTTATATAATTAAATTTTTCTTTTATTGTTATAATATCAGTATTTTTTTTGTCTATTTTAATTTTTGCATATACATCTCCTTTTTCATTTATTCCACCTTCTATTTCTTCTTTATATCCTGATACTTTTATGTTCATCTTTCCATAATTATTATTAAGATATTTCCAAATTGCACATCTTGTGGCATTCACACAAAATTCTCCACCAGCCATCTCTAATTTATTTTCTGTATTACTTAAAAATCCTACTTGTTCAACATCTTTATTTTCTTTTAAAATAATATCATTAATAATTTTTTTCTCATAATTAGAATAATCATTACCAATTACTAAAGCAGTTTTGTTTCCTCCTGGATTTAAAATTTTATATTCAAATTTTTTCATTTACCACATTCTCCTTAATTTTTTATTATTTTTTCTATAATTTTTTATTAAGGCTTTTCACTCTTTCTTCTAAAATATTTATTTTTCATATAAAATTCATTCCTTTCTCATTTTGTTTCAAGAGCACAGTTAGTTACAAAAAAAGATGTACAAGTGATTTTATTTTTTTAAATCACTCATACATCTAATTAGTCTTATATTGTTTTATAATTAAATCATCGCATGACTAATATGTATGGGTGATATACACTCCATACATGATGTTTATTATTTATTGTGTTAAGTTTGATACATTTTTTTGCTAATATTAAATCCATTATCTTTCAACATCTCCTATTAATTCATTATATTTATTTTTATTATCTTTTATTGATTTATCAACATCAATTTTATAATCTTGAACTATACATTTTACATTTTCATTATCATAATATTCTCTAATCATAACGCCACCTAAAGCTTGAATTGTCTTTGCTGAACCTAGATTATCTTTATCGCAATCCATTAAAACTTCTTTTATTCCATGTTTTTTACAGACTACCAATGCCAAATATAAGTTAATCTTATTATATCCTTTTCTTCTTTCTGTAGGTCTAATGCTATATCCTATATTTCCTCCAAATTTTCTTAGTCTTTCATTTAAAGATAATCTAATATTAATCATTCCAATAATCTTATTATCTACGCTTCTTATTAAAAAATATGTCTCTGTTGGCACTTTTTCTTCGTTTGGAATTCTATTTCTATCATTTTCAAGTTTATATAACCATCCATCATAATCGTTCAAATATCTATCTAATCCTCCAACACCATTTATCTTAGAATTATATTCGTAAAATTCTTGTATATATTCTATGGCTTTCTTTTCATATTCTTTTGTTGGTTTTACTAATTTTAATATTTCCATATTATACATCATCTCCTTCTAATTATACTGTTTTTAAAAAAATAAAGTCTTGCTAAAAGAATCTTTAAGACTCCTTTGCAAGACTTATATATCTTACTTCGTGTAGACAATAATTATATTATTCATTGTCCTTTACCGCTCAGAACATTTAATCCTTAGATAAACTCTTAAATATATTTTTTATTTTAACACATTACTTTATCTTTGTCAAACTATTAATTGTTATTACATGGACAATTATTCATATCATTCATATAAATTTTTAATTATTATTATTTTCTTTCAAATATCTTTGATACATTTTGTCCATACTAGAAATATATTGTATATCTTGTTTTAATTTAAATTTTTCATATTCGTTTTCAGCCTTTTCAATTGCTTCTTTATGTGATATAGAACCTGCATTTTCTAATATCT
>CANPWU010000057.1 GCA_947584805.1 uncultured Clostridia bacterium
GTTTTAAAAAAGACAAATCTAATCTATTTAAAGATTTATCTTTATGAATAATTGCATTGTTTTTTATTTCAATTTCACCTTCATTCATAAAATCGGCTCCCTGCATTTATATATGCCATTATTGTATCAAACATTTGTTTTAAATGCAATAGCTGTTGAAAATTATTTTCTAAAATTGAATCCCATCATTAATATTTATATTTAGCAATAGCACAGTTTCCTATAGCCAATTTTAATAGATTATCATCTTCTGGTATGCCATTGAAATAACAATTTACAGGAATGCTAATCCCGCCATGTGCTACAATTAATATTCTCTTATCACTATATTCTTCTTTTATTTTATCTAGAAATTTATATACTCTGCTAAAAAAATCTTTTATATTTTCTGCTTTCTCATATTTTTTGTTTTGTTTATAACTCCAACATTCTTCAAAGTTAAAATCCTTTTTATTTATGCCTTCAAATTCTCCAAAATCTCTTTCAATAACATCTTGATCATAAATAATAGGTATATGTCTATTTTTATTAATCAACTCTGCTGTTTGTTTTGCTCTTTTTAGAGGGGAACATATTATTAAATCTATTTTTTCATCTTCTAATATTTTTCCTGTTTCTTTTGCTTGTTGTATCCCATTTTTATTTAATTCTATATCAGCTCGACCTTGTACCTTTCCTAAAACATTCCATTCTGTTTGTCCATGTCTTGTTAATAAAATTTCCATTTTTACTACCATTCCTTTCTAATGCACAAATATCTTTAGGTATCTTTTATATATCATTTTTCTATTAATCCAAGAACCATTTTTCCATAAATGATCCATATCATGATAAGCTACATTTGTATATACCATTATAACATTTTTTAGTTTGTTTTGAAAAATTTTTTATACTTTTTTGAAAAAATATAGTATAATCAAATTAGTTAGCAATTATTACTAACTAATTATTAGTATGAGAAAAGTTATTATACTTCTTCTCTATATGATACTAAGGGCACACTTTGTATCGATGTGAATGATGAATGTGCCTAAAGATTATTTGAAATAAGTATGTATAATTTTTTAAATATTTTGGAGATGATTAAATTATGAAATTGGTAATACAAAGAGTTAAACATGCTGAAGTAAGTGTTGATAATAAAATTGTAGGGAAAATAAATCTTGGTTTCTTAGTGCTATTAGGTATAAAAAATTCAGATACTAAAAAAGATGTTGATTATCTAGTAAAAAAGCTAATTCATTTACGAGTTTTTAATGATGATAACCATAAAATGAATTTACCACTACAATCTGTAAATGGTGAATTATTAATTATTTCGCAATTTACTCTATATGGTGATTGCAAAAAAAGTGGCAATAGACCTTCTTTTTCTGATGCAGCAAAACCAGATATTGCAATTCCATTATATGAATATTTTATAAATGAATGTAAAAAACAAATTCCTGTAGTTCAAACAGGAATATTTGGTAGTGATATGAAAGTTAATCTTTTAAATGATGGTCCAGTAACCATTATTATGGATTCAGAATAATTAGATTAAGAAGAATTGATATAAAAATCTATTGCATTAAAATCTGGATATGCAATATCAAATTGACTTTCAAAACAAGCACATATATTCATCTACTATCTCCATTTTGTGCTATTAAATAACAAGCATAACGAGACGATTTATAATCTATTTGTTTTCTTTTTGCACCAGAACCTATTTGAACCATTTTATCGGCTTCGACAAAATGGTCTAAAACATTGACATTACTATTTCCACAAGCTATTTTTGCTTTTTCTATTACCCCCTTTATAATAATAAAACCATACTAAATATTGATTTTTCAATACTTGCATGGTTTTCCTTTATGGCCCACTATACTCACCACGTATGCGAAATAGTTAAGGCAAAAAATATCAATTTTGGCTCTTAAATATAACAGGCTCTAAGCTTTGCTAAAAACGTATATACAATGTTGGCTTTTTGATATTGTTATGTCGACATAACTTTTTATAATTTTCAATAGTTAAAAAAATTTTTTGATAAATATTTGCAAAAATTTGTTTTGTTTACTTGTATTTTAGTTAAACTTGTAGTATAGTGTTAAATGAAATGAGAATTAGCGGAGTGTGTTGCCCCTTTTACTCTTTGATGTTACAAACTACTCCACAGCTTTTTAGCTTGTGAGACTGACTTTAAGGGGGTGGTTAACGTGGAAAATGCTTTATTGTTAATAACTTACCTATTGTTCTATGGAATGATAGGAATGACACTTATAAACCTTGCCTTGTTAATCATCATTTGTTTATTACTACATAGGCAATAAAAATAGCCATTCTGCTTTGTACGACAAATAAAGTACAGAATGGTTATTTACTTTTAAATCGCAACCACTTTCGTGGTTTCTCATTTCTTATTTTCATTATACACACTTTTGATATATTTGTCAAATGCTAATTTTTTATTAAATGACATTTTAAATTTTACGATTAATTTTTATTTTTATGGTG